>CAYLUU010000061.1:0-14104 GCA_964386925.1 uncultured Sarcina sp.
CTACGCCTCTGTCTCCTGCTGCCCGTCAGTGTGTGCGAAAGCCATCGTGCGGATCAAGTTCTCTTCCTGCGGGTATTTTGCCAGCAGTTCGTCCTGCGGTACCAGACGGAAGCCTTGATAGTGAAAGTTCGGCATCGTTGCGCAGCTCATTACCGTATACGAAGCCGGGTCCACGTTGCGAGCCGCGAAGATCGCGCCCTTCGGAATTGCCACCATCGGCTCCTGTCCCTCGCCGCAGCCCATGACACGTCGCTCCGCACTGCCATCCTCATTCAAAAGCCACAGCTCCACGCCGCACCCCTCGTGGTAATACCAGATCTCGTCGCAGTCGATCACGTGGAAATGTGAGATATCATCCTCTCCGAGGAGAAAATATATGCTGCCTCCCATTACGCGGCCATCCTCAGATGTGCCGTAGCTCGCAGGTGCCGCATACACCTCGGCGAAATATCCGCCTTCCGGATGCTTCTCCAGATGAAGCCGCTCTGTCCACATCTGAATTCTCTCTGCCACACAATTCGTTTCATTCTGATTCATCTTTCCATCATTCCTTTCGCTTATTCCCAATTTCACTTCCAGATCTTCACCTTTGCGTAGTAGCGTCCTTTTTTCGTCTGCGCGCCGGTACCCAGATACTGGAACTTTCCATGTCCTCGCACAGACACCCGGCTTCCCGGCTTCAGATCATAGCCGCCGCTGTAGGCAGTCCTGCCGTCTACGAAGACCTGCTCAGCCTCCACGAGTTCCTGTGCCTTCCCTCTCGACAGATGGTACACCATTGCCAGAATGGCATCCAGGCGTTCTGAGGAAACGGAGCCTTCCCGTTCTTCATATTCCGGTCGAATCGTGCACGCAGCTGCCGGCACTTCTCGGCAGGTCACACTGGTATGACGGATTCGGATCAGCTCGGAGGCAATCAGCTCTGCATTCTCCTTCATCACAAAGAGATATGCCATCGCATCATTTGGGGGATTTTTTGCTCCTCCTCGATCCGCCGGGTTTTTGTCCTCTGTCACTGACTTCCGTGTATCCGCACCATTAATCTGGCCGTTCCGTATGTCCGTTCTATCCATCTGCCCATATGACGCATCCGCTGCATCCGTCTGTTTACGACCGGCCACAAGGATATCGCCGATGCGGTCCCGCTCGATTCCGAGATTCATCAGTGCCCCCAGATAATCCCGATGTGTCAGCTCCTCGGCAAAGCGGCGGTTGACTGCCTTCACCTCCATGCAGGCGACCACCTGCGGCTCCGACTGCTCGCCCATAAGGAAACTCTCCGCATCCAGATAATCCGGGAGGAAGCACAATGTTTTGCGTTCGGCCTCTTCCCAACCGCCGTACAGAACCCACTCTGTCCCGTGGTAGCTTCCATGGAGTTCTCGCGAGCTCGCCCTCGGTCCTCCATCTTCCGCCTTCTCATCTCCCGACTTGTCTGCCCCTGTTCCCTTCCAGCCAGCCGGCACACCGGCCGTCTCCAGGAAATCTGTCTGTTCCGCAGCCATCAGGAACTGTGTGTGCGTCACGTATCCGTTCTGGTAGGCGCGCTGTGCCAATTCGTTGACTCTCTTAGTCAGTATCTCTTTTTCGTTCATACAACTCCATTACGATGTTCAGGAAATTCCGACATCTTGTGATGTAGTACCTGTTACTGTAAAAATACCGGACAGCAGACTCGCAGCAGCTGAATGCCAGATAGATTAACACTTCACCTCACACTGCAGCCGGAAGGAGTAGATGATTTTCTCTGTCACCGGCAGACGCAGCATCTTCTCCAGTGCCTCGGCATAATCCTCCAGCTGCACGCGGTAACGCTCACACAGCTCCTGCCCTGTCTTCACGCGGTCCGTCTTGTAATCCACTACAACGATATGCCGATCCTCTCCCTCGCCTTCGATGAAGAAGGCATCGATGATGCCCTGCACCAGAATCGTTTCCTCGTGAGGGAAAACAGCATTCATCCGATCGGCCGGGACTCCCAGAACGAACGGCTGCTCCCGCCGAAGAAGTCCCATCGCATCGGCCGCTGCCATTCTGGCGGCCAGATTCGATCGCAGGAAGGGCAGGAAGACGGCCGGATTCAGAACAGATCCATACTCCGCAGGGAAGGTTCCGGCTGCGATCAATGCATCCACACGCTCGCGGAACTGCTCCGCAGTTACTGCTGCCGGATTGGGCCAATGTTTATAATTAATCTTCTCACACATTCGGTGAATTGCTGTGCCGCGAGCGGTTCCCGTCAGGCCACGGTGTACTCCCCCTGTCAAATCCCAGTTGTTCTCAGTACTATCGTTGATTCTGTCACAGTCAGCCTTTATTCCTGCTCCTGGTTCTAACAGTTTTGTTCTGCGTGCTATGTCGCCTGCACGTTCCTGTGCATCAGATACTTCCATCTCCGCAGTCTCTTTCAGCGCAAACCTCGGAACCGGAAGATCGATCCCGGCAGATGCATCTTCTGCCCCAGCATACAACTCCACAGCTCCCTCGCCCGGCTGGAATTGCTCACTCTCCTCGAGCATGGCAGCCCGCTTCAGTTCTGAAACGGTGGTCTTCGTGTAAAGGCCCTTTAGGTTCTCATGCGGATACTGGTAAGAGAAGCGCCGCTGCAGTGTTTCCGCGAGTTCCGGATCCGGCAGGTTGTCTGCTCCATCGTTCTCGATCTGCTCGAGTGTCTTCTGCAGAATGCCCTGCGTCATCTGGTTCTCCACCTCAGAGAGTTCGAGATCCGACACCGTCACCCGTTCCAGACGCACCGGCTCTCTCTCCTCTGCCTTCAGTGCCTCCATGCTCTCCAGGATTAACGTCAGATATCCGTCCGAGCTGCGGATCATGGACACCGGCAGATGCTCCGCCGGCAGCTCCATCGAGGCCATCTGTGTCTGGAGTTTCCGCTCCAGCTTCTCCCCGTCCCGGGTGAAGCCCGTGAGGATCAGCTTCTCCTTCGCGCGGGTCATGGCAACATACAGAACCCGCAGCTCCTCGCCGAGCGAAGCTCTTGCGATCTTCTCCGCTACAGCCTTCTGGCGCAGTGTCGGGACTTTGCTCCGAAGTGTCGTATCCACGTAGCTGGCTCCCAGTCCCAGATCGCTGTCGAGGATCACGGTACCGTTCGTATCTCTTGTGAAAGCATATCTGGATCCCAGGCCGCAGACGAAGCAGACCGGATACTCCAATCCCTTACTCTTATGGATGGTCGTCATGCGCACCACATCGGCGTGCTCATCCAGCGTGTTCGCTTCTCCGTAGTCGACATCGAACTCATGCATCTGATCGATGTAGCGCAGGAATCGGAACAGTCCCGCGTAATCTCCCTGCTCGAAGGCAGCTGCCTTTACGAGGAGCGAGCGGAGATTCGCAAAGCGCTTCTCCCCGGCCGGCAGCGCACGCACATAATTCTCGTATCCGGTCTCCCGCACCAGCTCCCCGATCAGTGCATGGATGGGCGTCGTCGACATTTTGCCCCGGTAGTATTCCAGCCAGGAGAGGAATGACCGGCAATGCGCCTGCAGCTCTGAGGATACAGGGGGCAAATCTTTCATGTCCTCTTCCTGATCACTCGGACTGCTCAAATCAATCGGATCAGGCAGATCACTTGCATTGCTCGGATTAATCGGTTCAGGCTTACTTGCATTTACACCGTATCCGCCTGCATCGATGTGCGCATGCCCTGCTGCCGCCAGCACACAGTCATACAGCATCTGCTCCTTCGCATCCGGATAAATCGCCCGTAGCTCGCCGATCTCGTCCTGCGTGAAGCCGCCGAAATACCCTCGCAATACGCCGTACAGCGGAATGTCCTGCCTCGGGTTGTCGATCACGCGAAGGGCCTGCAGCACACCGCGGATCTCCTCGGCTGCAAAATATCCTCCCTTATATTCCAGATAGAGCGGGATGCCCTCCTTCTCGAAGATCTCCCGGAAGGCTTCCTGTTTGCCCGCCGTGGAGCGGAGCAGGATCACGATGTCTCCGTAGCGCACCGGCCGCAGCTCTCCCGATTCCTCATCGGTTACCTTGAGCGTGGTCATCAGGCTGCGGATCTTCTGAGCGACTGCGAGGGCTTCCTTTTTCGCCGAGGTCAGACTCGCGACAGAGTCATCATTCTCCCCTTCATCAGAGCCTCTGTCTGCGGAAGACGTCCCGTCCTGCCCTGCCGACGATACATTCTCTTCCTCCACGGCTCCGTCCACGAGCAGGAGCTCGGTCTGATACGGATTCCTGCCGCAGTCACCATCTGCCTTCTCTGCTTCCGGGTAGTGCGCCCCCGGCTTCAGGGATACCGTATCATCATACTCCACGCCGCCGATCTCCCGGCGCATGACCTTGCCGCAGATCGCATTGGCAGCGTCCAGTACCTCCACGCGGGAGCGGAAGTTCTGATCCAGATCGATGCGCTCCGTCTCCGGATCATCGAAACCATAGGTCTCGAACTTCGCCTCGAAGATCTCCGGGCGTGCATTGCGGAAACGGTAAATGCTCTGCTTCACATCGCCCACCATGAAACGCGCATAGCGCTCGCGCGGACGATTGTTCTGACCGGATTTCACCGGATTGGCATCCGATTTATTGCTGCCATTATTGATGTCAGCATCATTGACCGCGTCGGTCATCTGCTGATTTTCTTCTATAACAAGGCCTTCCCCGGAATTTTCCGGGTTTGCGAGCTCTCCTGTACTCGATTCGCCTTCATATACGAATCCGCAGTTCTTCTCTCCCGCTACAGCCGACAGGAGGAGTTCCTGCACATCGTTGCTGTCCTGATACTCGTCGATCAGGATCTCGTCATAGTAAGCTCCCAGTCCCTGGGCTGCCTTCCGCAGATGAATCACGCCGTTCTCGTCACGGTCCACCAGAATCTGCAGGGCCAGGTGCTCCAGATCAGAGAAGTCGATCATGTTCCGCTCCTCCTTCACCTCGCGCAGCATACGACGGTACCCCAGCGTCAGCTCCAGCAGTCCGCATACCGGCTCCTGTACCTTCTGCATCCTTGTAATCGTCAGGACCGGATCCTCGTCCACATTCTCCTTCAGCTTCTTCATGCGCGCTTTCAGATCATTGCGCATATCAGAGAACTGGTCCTTTTTCCGCGGATCGATGCCGGTCTCTCCGATCTTCCGAATGGATGCCAGCTTTCCGAAGGTATAATCCGCTATCTGCAAAAGCTCTGTGCGCACGGCCGCGGTGCTCTGCCCTGTGCCAAGCTGGCGCAGCATCTCCTCGGAGCGCTCCTCCAGATGGCCGAACAGTTCATCTTCTTCCTGCTCCGACTGATCCAGGTACGGATACGGGCCGTCCGGAAGCGAAGCCAGCCGCACCATAGCTCTGTGCTGCCTTGCAAGCTCCGGCAGCTGCTCCGCCGCCGTCATCAGGAGTTCCCGGTACCACTCACATTGAAAGAGCTCCTCTTCGCTTGCAATGTCGTAGTCACGTTTCCTCTCCTCCAGCCACACCTCCGGAAACGGATGAGCATCCGCCTGCCGGTGCAGCTTCATGATCAGCTCCTCCAGCTCGGCATCGCCCTTTTTCTGGCAGAAATACTCCACGCACGTAAGGAACCATTCTTCCTTCCCCGCATAGCACTCCTCCAGAAAGCGCTTCATGACATCCTTTTCCAGCAGCGCACTCTGCGTCTCATCCATCTGCCGGAACCCCGGATCCAGATGAATCTCACTAAAGTGATTCCGCAGAAGGAACGTGCAGAAGCTGTCGATCGTTGTAATCTGCGCATGGTGCAAGAGCGTTTCCTGCCGCTGCAGATGACGATCCTCCGGATATTCCGTCAGCCGTTTGGAGATCGCCTTTGCAATCCGCTCCCGCATCTGCGCCGCAGCCGCCCGGGTGAAGGTCACGACCAGCAAACGATCGATGTCCATCGGATGCTCCCCTTCACTGATCATCCGCACGATGCGTTCCACGAGGACCGCGGTCTTGCCGCTCCCGGCCGCCGCAGAGACCAGGATGTTATGGTTTCTGGCATGCAGAATCTTTTTTTGCTGACTGGTAAACTCAATTGCCACGATGTATGTCCTCTCCTACGGCCAGAGCCGCTGCGTTACTCTCTGCCCCGGGCGGCATGAACCGCACCGTCAGGCATCCTCTCCGATCTCGCGATAATCGTACCCCGGCGTACGCCGATCAAAGCCGCACGAATTCTGGTACGGGCAATAGGTGCACGCCGTCCGGTTCTCGTCGTAGCGCACCGGCGCAGCATCCGTCCGCCCAGCCAGAATGTCCTCCGCAAGGAGACAGATCCGGCTCTCCAGCTCTGCCATCAGCTCCCGGTACTCCTCCTGCGTAAGCGCATGGCTCGACGCATAGAGGCCGCCCTCCTTCTTCAATCGCACAGGGATCACGTCCGAGGTAAGGTTCCCTTCCCCGAATCCTCGATCCAGATGAGTCAGAATATCCTGTTCCCCGCCAACATAGCCTTTCGGCTGCATCTTCTTATATAAGAGCGACTGCTCCAGAGATGTCGCAGCTGCATCGCCCTTCTCACGCTGCGCCTGCAGTACCTTCAGCGAATCTTCCGCGGACAGCATCGGCGCATCGAAGTGGTTGTAGAGCATGGCTGAGGGCACGGTCTCCAGCTCCGAACTCTGTGCTTTCAGGATACGTTCCTCCGCCTCCAGGTAGAGCGGCAGCTGGAGCTGGAGACCTGCGCGCATCTGTCGAAGGTCCAGATCCTTATTGCCGGATTTATAATCCACGATCTTGATATAGAGCTTTCCGTCGGATCTCGCCAGATCCACACGGTCAATCCGCCCCTGCAGGACGAGACGCCCGCCGCCCGGGAGTCGATACGAGATCTCGCCCTTTCCGCCGAAGGACTGCTCCAGCGCAGCCGGCAGGAAATCTCCCTTCTGCAGCTGGTATTGCAGCACATCCACCGTCTGCTCCAGAATCTTCTGCAGGCGCTTTAACTGATAGGCATTCCGCTCCGTGGCATACAGCACCTGCTCCCGGTAGGTCCCGGCAATCTCCTGCAGGGCATCGGCGACGAGCGCATGTCCTTCCTCCTGCGAATATTCAAGCCAGGACTGACCGCGCTCCTGCAGGAGCTGACCGAAGCGCTGCACACTCTCGTGCAGGAGGCTCCCCGAATCTGCCGATTCGAAGGTATATTCCTCCCGTTCCTGCAGATGCAGGCCATAGCGCAGATACTGCCGCAGATAACATTCGGCCGCCATCTCCAGACGGGTAACAGAGCCATGAATGAGGCCGTGATACAGCTTCCGCGAGGTCTCCCGGGAGAGCGGCTGCGGATGATAGTGGGCGAAGGCCGCCCGGCGCAGCTCTCGAAGGTCTGACAGGCCGCGGCTCGTCATCACCGTCCCCTGCTGCCCTGCTGCAGAGCATTTTTCTGCTGTGATTCTCTGATGTACGCCATATGCAGAGCAGCCTTCAGGCTCGTTCCCCTGTGATGTGCTGTATGCATCCCGACTCTCTGCGTCGTACATCACGCCGTACATCGTGAGGAACTCCCGCTCCGACTCCGCATCCTTCAGAAAATGTCCGTCCGCATACCGGCGCAGCATTTCTGCAAGATACCCGCCCGCATCCTTCCGGGAAGCCAGCTGCCAAGATACCGGCCATTCCTCCGGCAGTGCCGTCTCCATCTCCGGGAACAGCTGCTGCAGAAGGCCGATGAGATACGACGGCCGAAGACTGCCGCCGTCGGCGCCGGTCTTCACATACGAGACATACAGCTCCTCCGTCGGCTTCGTCAGATTCATATACAGGTACAATCTCTGAATATACATCTGCTCCCGCGGTGTCGGCGCGAGCTCCATGCCGGTCCTGCGCATCAGCTCGGAATCCCGCAGGAATTCCCGGTCCAGGTCAGAGATCAGACCGCCCTTGGAGGAGCCCTGCGGGATGTTCCCGTCATTCACACCGAGGAAGAACAGCACCTTCACCTGAGACAATCGTGTTCGCTCGATATCACCGATGAGAATTCGATCCACCTGCTGCGGCAGCGTCCCCAGCCGAATCTCGGCAAAGCCAGCCTCCACCAGCTCCTGGAATTCTCTTGCGGGCGTCAGCTCATCTCCGAGCAGCTCATACAGTTCATCTAAGAGATGAATCACCGCGCCGTAGATCTGACGATATTCCATCGCCGCAGCCACGTCGCCCTCTGCCTCACAGGCAGCTCCCAGCGCCTCCATCTGCTCTCCGGCCCGAATGCCGACGAGGAACTGATACAGCGCCTTCGCACGATCCATTGCTGTCGCCCGGCCAAGGTCCTGCAGCGGCCGAATGTCCTGCAGGAAAACCTGTCGCAGTTCCTCGAATTCTTCATCAAAGGCGGTCTCCCAGCGCTTTCTCGAGGCAATTCCACGTTTCAGGCAGTAATTCTCCAAACGGTCAATCTGATCCTGCGTCAGACCCGACAGACCGCTTCGCAGGAGGCGGAACACCGTCTCATACGAATAATCGCCCGCACCGATCTCCAGTGCTCCGCGGATCGTTTCCGTCAGCGGATTCTGCAGAATCGCCCGGTTGGTATCGAGATACACCGGCATGTCATACCGCACAGCCAAGGTTCTCAGCTCGTCCTCGTACCCGGACAGATTCCCGGATACGATGGCGAAATCCCGGTAGCAATATCCCTTCTCCTCGATGAGATGCCGGATGGTAAGGAACGTCTGCCGCACCTCCTGCTCAGGGTTGCTCGCAAGGAAAAGATGCACCGGGAATAGCTTCTCTCCCCACGTCATTTCCTGTGCGTTTTCATGTATTCCCTGTTCGTTTTCACGAATAAAACGATCATTCAAACTCTGTCCATGCTCATTGGAGGCATGGCAGCCATTCATGTCATCCGCTGCATGGAGCTCATGATTCACATGGAATGCCTTCACCGGATACCGGAACAGCGCTTTCTCCAGATGCTGCAGGGCCGGTGCCTTCGTAAATCGCTTTGTTCCCTCCAGAATCCAATCCTGCCGGTGAGGAACTCCGCCCCTCAATGCGAGCTGGGTGATCTGTGATGCTGTTTTGCGTGTCAGATAGAAGAGGTCCTGCTCGTCGAAGGGCGCGCCGCCCAGAACTTCCTCGATGGGCGTTCCGCCATCGTCTGCGTAGTCCAGCGCGAAGATCACCTCGCCCGCCGTCTGCAGGATGGCTGCGAGCACCCGGTTCTGCACCGGCGTGAAGCCCGTAAATCCATCGAAAACAACAATGCTCCCAGCCAGCAGTGTCGAGCGCGGCACCGCCTCCGCCAGAAGGTCCAACGTCTCCTCGCTGGTGAGATAACGCTCCTTCCGATCCTCCGTGAAGGCCTGATAGAGCAGCTGCAGATCCTGCAGTCTCGCCGCAAGGCTTCCCTGACCGGACTGCCTCGCGCACTCTGCCAGTTCTCCCACATCAGAAACCGAGATTCCGTACTGCATGAACTCCGAGATCACAGATTTGACCTCAGCGGTCATTCCCGGCCGTTGAATGCCGTGGTTCAGCACATGGAGGTCCTTCTCCAGCCGTGACACCAGACGGCGCAGGAGGAGCGTCTTGCCCATGTCGTCCAGCACACCTCTCGAATCGCCGCCGACCTCCTCGAACACGCGGTGCGACAGACGACCGAAGGAGAGCACGTCCACGTTCAGGATGCCGCCTCGCTCCCCTGCTGCCAGCACCATCTCCTTCTGCGTCTGCATGGTGTACTGATCCGGCACCACGAGCAGATAATGCTGATCAAAATCCCCCCGGTCCAGTGCCTCACCGGCCTGCTTCATCATCCAGTTGTGCAGCTGCGTACTCTTGCCGGCGCCGGAAGCGCCGAAACAGAATCGGTATCCCATCGTGTCGTCCTCATGTTCTGGTTGGTACAACTCTCATTATCATAACATGTATTTGTTCAGCACCTGCCGATTTCAACATGAATCGGCCGCTTGCGGACGAATTCATGATTGAAATTGACAGGCGGCCAAGGCCCGAAGGGCCTATGGCCACTCACATCGAGGTTTTCCGAAGGAAAACCTCGATGTGAGTGCTGAATAAATACCATAACCTATAAAAACCGCCTCCCTGCGGATGCAGGAAGGCGGAGTATGGATTTCGTTCGTTATGAGTCATGCACAACAACCAGAATCGGTCAGCGGAGATGTCCGCTTCTGGTTGGCAAATGAACTGATTTTCTCTATGCGCAAATTCAATCAGTCCTTCTTCTCCGCCTCATCTGCGAAGTTCTCGCCCTGGTGGATCTGCAGATCCACGCCGGTTGCGTTGGGTTCTTCCTCTTCGAACTTATAATCCTTGCCGGGCAGGATTGCATTCATGATGATGCCGACAAGAGATCCTGTTGCCAGTCCGGAGAAGCTGATGGCACCGATGACAATGGCGCCTGCATCCGAGTAGTTGATACCGATAGACAGTACGAGGATCAGCGCTGCGATCAGGACGTTGCGGCTCTTGGAGAAATCAACGTGTGTCTCAACAAGGTTGCGGACACCGACCGCAGAAATCATGCCGTACAGGACCAGTGAGATACCGCCGATCGTCGCCGAAGGCATTACCTCGATGATGGCTGCGAACTTCGGGCAGAAGGACAGCACCGCTGCGATGACAGCAGCAAGACGAATAATCGCAGGATCATACACCTTAGTCAGCGTCAGCACGCCGGTGTTCTCACCGTAGGTCGTATTCGCAGGGCCGCCGAACAGCGAAGCCAGTGTCGTAGCAAGGCCATCGCCGGTCAGCGTTCTGTGCAGGCCGGGATCCTTGATGTAATTGATGCCAACGGTGGAGGAAATCGCGGAGATATCTCCGATGTGCTCCATCATGGTTGCAAAAGCAATCGGAACGATGGTGATCACAGAAGCGATCAGCAGTGCGGCGTCCATATTGCCGCTCGTGAAGATGGAGAACACGGTGTTCTCATAGTGAATCGGGAATCCGATCCATGCAGCCTCCTTCACCGGAGTGAAGTCGATGTTGCCGGTTACGGCTGCGACCACATAGGAAGCAATAACGCCCAACAGAATCGGGATGATCTTCACCATGCCCTTGCCCCAGATGTTGCAGATGATAACCACAACGATGGCAACCAGTGCAATGAACCAGTTGGTCTCGCAGTTTGCAATGGCGGACTTCGACAGGTTCAGACCAATGGCAATGATGATCGGTCCCGTAACAACCGGCGGGAAGAACTTCATAACCTTGTTCGCACCGAAAACACGGAACAAGCCAGCCAGTACCAGGTACACCAGACCTGCGCATGCGACACCGAAGCATGCATACGGCAGAAGCTCACTCGCCGATCCGTCTGCATTCAGCGGTGCAATCGCTGCATAGCCACCCAGGAATGCGAACGAAGATCCCAGGAAAGCCGGAACCTTGCGCTTCGTCAGCAGGTGGAACAGCAGTGTTCCGAGTCCTGCGAACAGAAGTGTCGTGGACACATCCAGTCCCGTCAGAAGCGGTACCAGAACGGTTGCGCCGAACATCGCGAATACATGCTGGAAGCCCAGAATTGCAATCTTCGGCTTGCCCAGTGAAGACGCGTCATAGATCGGCTGATCTCCAACTACAGTTTTTGTGTTACTCAATTTTTCATCTCCCTCTACCCGTTACTCTGTAACAGGATTTCATAACAAAGGCCGGGGAAGAACCACTCTTCCCTGGCCTTTGGAATGCCCTTACTTTTTATGCTTTATGCCTCTGCTCCGTCATCGAAGAAGCTCTCCACCTTCTGGCTGTCCGCTGCATCCTGCAGATCCTCTGCCTTCTGCTTTGCCGCCTCGGTGGCCTGCGCCGCTGCGTTCTGGAGTCTTACGTAGGAATCCATTGCTCTGGAATTCTCCGGAGCTGCCTGGCTCGCTGCCGGTGCTGCCTCCACAGCGGGTTCTGCAGCTGCCTCATCACAGGCAGGAGCTTCGGAAGTCTCTTCAACAGGTACCTGTGCCTCTTCAGCTGCCTTTGCCGTCTCCGCAGCCACTGCACTCTCTGCAGCTGTCTCGGCAGGCTCTGCTGTCTCTGCCTTCTCAAGTTCTACGACGAAATCGCCTTCGGTCTCATCGAAATCATCTTCGGCAGCCTCGTCCTTCTCTTTCAGGATCTCGCAGATCTTGCTGGCCGAATCCTTTACCGTCTTTCCGACCTCTCTGGCTGCAACACCAACCTCGCTGATCACTTCCTCGCCGCGAGGGCCAACCGCTTCCTTCACCTTCTCCATTGCCTTTCTGGATCCGTGCTGAATGGTGGTGTAGGCACGATTCGCCGCCTGCTTAATGGTCTCGGTGGTGTCAACCTCGTCATCATAGAATTCCTCTTCCTCAGCGGAAGCTACCGGCTCGCCGTTCTCATCCACTTCTTCGTAATCAGAATCGTCGTAGCCGTAATCCTCTTCCTCTTCCAGCTTGTTCAGATAGCTGTAAACGCCATAAACTGCAGCGCCCAGAACTGCGGTACTCAGTACCAGCTTGCCGAACTTCTTCATATCTTAATCCCTCCGATATAATCCAAACATTATCCAGACATTTATTCAGACATTCGTGCCTGTTTTTGATTCCATTTGATTCTATTTCGATGGAATCCTTCACGGACAGCAACTGTCAACACCTCTGAATTTCATCTGACATCGCTTTCCTATGCGTAGCTCCGAATGCATTTCTGCAATTTTACCCCACTACCGGGTAAAAGGGAAGCACCTGTGTTGAATAACGCGCAGGTTTATGCTATTCTTCACTATAGACTGAATTAGTCAACAGCTGCCAGTTTCCAGATGATCGTTTCATAGGAGTTGCGAACTGCCATGAATGAGAAATTCTTTGATCTGAAAAAGGAAAAACAGGACCGCATGATCAATGCCGGGCTTCGAATCTTCGCACTGAACGGCTACCATCACGCCAGCACCGACGACATCGTGAAGGAGGCGAAAATCAGTAAAGGTCTTCTCTTCCACTACTTTGGCAGCAAGGCCGGTTATTACAGCTTCCTGTACAGTTATATCTCCCGCTTTGTCATCTTAGAGCTGCGCAGTTCCATCCGCAGCCGCGATGTCGACTTCTGGGATTTGCAGCAGGAGATTCTCGCGACAGAAGGGCGGCTCATGGAGCAATACCCCGCTGTTTTCCTGTTCTTCGAATCCGTCAAGATGGAGGACGACATGGAGGGACTCTCCGCGTTGGATGAGCTCGATCCCACGGTCAACGATGTCTATGACTCCATGCATGAGCAATGTGACCTTAGCAGCTATCCCCGCATTCGCGATGCATCGCAGCTCATTGGCCTGATCCACTACGTCAAGATCGGTCTTATGCGCGAGCTTCTGTATGACCGCACCACACCGATTTCCTATTACAACTCGCGGGCAGAACAATACCTGCAGACAATAAAATCCCTGACGAAGTAAAGCTTCGCCAGGGATTTTTATATTTCGTAAATTTACAGAATCGTGCCTATTCAGCACCCGCATCTCGATTTTCCTATCCGAAAACATCGTATCGGAAAACATCGATGTGGCATTTCTCATTGTCACTTCGCCCGATGGAACGAAACAGCCATCGAGAACATCTCGCCATGCCGCTGCTCCACGAGACTCCGAGGATGGCTGACAACGCCGTTATTTTTCCAGGGGTCGTGAAAGATATAATTCTCCTCATCGAATCCGGTCAGCAGGAGGCAGTGCTCTCTCGACTTCCAGATCAGTTCCTTCTCCGTGCCGTCCAGAATCCAGGAGTTGTAAAAGGCGCTCGGCTGCATGTCCATTGTTGCCCAGTAGATCACCGGAATTCCATTGGCGACATAGGTCTTCACCATGCTCTCCGTATCTTCCCCGGTCAGGTTCACCGGCGACCAGGCAAAATCCGGATGCTGCCGGTTCACCCGATGCAGCGCCGCCATGATCGCGCCGGCATAGCAGCCGTAAGATCCCTCGCCATCCGTATGCGGATCTCCGATGAAATACTTCTCCGGATCCGGGCCGTACAGCACGCCGTTCTCGTGGTGCAAATCCCGGCATTCCAGATCCTGTGCGATGAACTCATCCACCGTAATCGGCAGTCCAAGGTATCGCAGAGCCATCACGGTGGAGACGCTCTCACAGCCCGTCGGCCATTGCACCGTCTGGTCAATGTATTCCACGTTCAGAAGCTTGGTCATTTGATTTATTCCT
>CAYLUU010000062.1:0-13401 GCA_964386925.1 uncultured Sarcina sp.
AGGTTCCTCTGCGCTTAAACGGCTTGCTGCCTGCAGTCTTTGTGAAAGCCATAATATCCTCCAATTCTCATCCGGATTGCTCCGAATCTTCATAGCCATAATGACTCGTTCGAATGGATTCGCTTAGTTGAAGGGAAGCTCCTCATCGATGCCATCGGGAATGTTCATAAATCCATCGATTGCACTGGATGCAGAGGAATCATTTCCGCGTGACGAAGCCATGGAAGCTCCGCTGTTGTCACCGCCGAAGCCGCCGTAATTGCTGTAGTCCGGGCCGGAACTCTGCGCATTCTTACTCTCCGCGAACTCCTGGTCCTCAACAACGACATCGGTGGTATACACCTTGGTTCCATCCTGCTTAGTATAGCTGCCGGTCTGAATACGTCCAGATACGCAGATCTTCGTTCCCTTATGCAGGTATTTCTCTGCGAATTCTCCGGACTTGCCGAATGCAACGCAGGAAATGAAGTCCGCGGTCTGCTGGTCATTCTGACCGCTGCGTCCCCTTCTCCTGTCTACTGCGATCGTATATCTTGCAATCGCCATAGACTGATCTCCCTGTGAATATCTCACATCGGGATCTCTCGTTAAACGTCCCATTAGAACAACTCTGTTCATACTGCCTCTGCTTTCTGTTAAGCTTCGTTCTGTTTAACGCACAGATATCTGATGACATTGTCCATAATGCGCATACGCTGCTCGATCTCTGTGATTGCAGAACCCTCGGCATCGAAATGAATGAAGAAATAGTATCCTTCGTTCATCTTCTGGATCTCATAAGCCAGCTTCTTCTTGCCCCAGTCATCAACACCGCTGATGGTGCCGCCAACCTTCTCGACAAGTGCCTTGCAGTTATCCATAACTGCGGTTCTCGCCTCATCATCAATCTGCGCATTCACAACAACGGCTAACTCGTATTTGCTCATGTGCTGTACCTCCTTCTGGTCTCCGGCTCTTACCCCTCGGTAAGAACAAGGATTGATAATAGTGACTCCCTTCTGCCAATTGGGCAGAATAAGGGTGTGGATGAATTCCCACGGATGATTATCATACCATGGATAGCCGGCTCTCTGCAAGTGTTTTTTCACCCCACGCTGTTCATCGATTCAATCCGCACAGGGGCGCGCTCTCGCTGCGTCCTTTGCCGGATTTGAATCGGCAAACAGCTTAAGCAGTTGAAAAGCTTCAGCTCCGCCCGATTACCAGGATTCCGTAGTAGATCAGTACGATGCCCAGGATTACCATCATGAGCTTCACCACAGAGATCGGATGGAAGATCAGGATCAGGCCGACCACCAGCGTGATGACACCTCCTATGATCTGCATCGTCGCATTCACGCCAGTTTCCTTTGCTGCCAGCACCCGGATGAGCAGGGCTGCGCCTGCTCCGGCTACCACAATTCCGATCACCATCGGCAGAAAGGAAACGATGAGTCCCGGATGCGACAGAAATACAATTCCTGCTACCGCACTGACTGCACCGGCTGATGTATCTGCCGGCGAGCGTGTTCCGGTCAGCCCTAATACGATTCCGACGGCTCCCGCAATGATCAGGCACCACCCCATCAGTCGACAGAACGAATACAAGGTTCCGCCGGGGGACAGCACCAGCGCCGCTCCGGTGAGCAGCAGCATGATTCCAGTGATTTTTCCGTTTTTCATTCTGTTTTTCCTTTTACTCTCTTCTGCACACGTTCCGGCCACATTTCCGGATGGCTGTCATGGAATTCATTGAGGTAAGCCACAATCTGCTGCAAGCCTTCCTCAGTTACCGGAAAATCCCGAATGATTTTCTTCTCCTCCGGAACCGCCGCATATCCTTCCGGTTCCGGCCAGATTACCACCCGAAGGCTTGCCTCACCGCGTTTGTCCACCGGCGTGAAATGCACATTTTCCAGCGGCTCTCTCGCCACCCGGAATCGCATTCCCTGATAGCTGCCATAATAGGCTTCTCCATATTCATAATGGGTCAGAGAGAATAAATCCTGTTCCTGTAACGACATCCTTACCTCTTACAGCGTTGTGCTGCGCAGATGCGGCTCATAGCCTGCCTTCTTCAGCGCATCCAGAATTTCATTCATATGCTCTGTTCCGAATGCTTCCATCGTAATTTTCAGCTCCACTGCCGCATTGCGGTTGATGGAGACGAACTGGTTGTGCTCCAGCTTGATGACGTTGCCGTTTGCCTTTGCCACAACCGACGACACCTTGGTCAGCTCGCCCGGCTTATCCGGCAGCTGTACAGAGACCGTGAAGATTCGGTTACGCATCAGGAGTCCCTGCTGTACGACAGAGCTCATGGTAATCACATCCATGTTGCCGCCGGACAGAACGCAGACAACCTTTTTGCCCTTGCAGTCCACATGACGCAGTGCTGCTACAGTCAGAAGGCCGGAGTTCTCTACGACCATCTTGTGGTTCTCAACCATATCCAGGAAAGCTTCTACCAGCTCTGCATCCGGCACGGTAACCACGTCATCCAGGTTCTGCTGCAGATAGGGGAATATCTTGGTTCCCGGCGTCTTTACCGCGGTACCGTCTGCAATGGTGTTCACAGTCGGAAGCGTTGTAACCTTTCCGTTCTTCAGGGAAGCGCTAAGGCACGCCGCACCCTCCGGCTCTACGCCGATTACCTGAATTCTGGGATTCAGGAGCTTCGCCAATGTCGATACACCCGTCGCCAGTCCGCCGCCGCCGACCGGCACCAGAATCATATCTACCAGCGGCAATTCCTTATAGATCTCCATTGCAATGGTTCCCTGTCCGGTTGCCACCGCGGGATCATCAAACGGATGAATAAAGGTATACCCTTTCTCCTCCGCAAGCTTCAGTGCGTGCTCGCAGGCTTCATCATAGACATCGCCATGCAGCACTACCTCAGCACCAAGCGCCTTCGTCCGGTTTACTTTGATAAGGGGAGTTGTCGTAGGCATAACGATAACTGCCTTGCATCCATAAGCCTTGGCTGCATAAGCCACACCCTGCGCGTGGTTGCCGGCGGATGCCGTAATCAGTCCCTTCGCGCGTTCCTCCTTGCTGAGCGTGCTGATCTTGTAATATGCGCCGCGAACCTTATACGCGCCGGTTCTCTGCATGTTCTCCGGCTTAATGTATACCTTTGCTCCGGTCTGCTCGCTGTAATAATCCGACAAAATAAGCTCCGTGTTCAACGTTACCTTCTGTACGATCTCACATGCTTTTTCAAAAGCCTTGATTGTCAGCTGTTCCTTGTCTGCCATCGTCGTCTTCCTTTCTATCTTCACTGAGCGGTCTCAGTTATTACTAAAGAAATGCTGATTTAATCAGCGCTTCCCTAAACCGATACTCCTATATACTACCACCAGGTTCAACCCTCTTCCGGAATAACACCTCCGAAGTTCCTGACGTAATCCTCCGTCGCCACATAGCTGCAGCACTCATCCAATGAACATTCTCTGGAATCCGCTGTCAGCCTCTTCGCCATCTCCGTAACGAGCCGAACTGCCCGCGGCAGCGCCTTTGCATACAGCTCATCCAAATGGTCCTCTGCCTCCTGGCAGGCAGGATCCGGCTCCTTATTCATGATATGTGGCTGGAAGGAGTCATATTTTCCGAGCAGTTTCAGTGCCCCATACAGAAAATTGCGCTTTCCATCGCGCGGACACCGAAGGAGTGTCTGCAGCGCAACACACGAGCTAAGCGCTGTCTTCACAATCTTAGCCGACATCTCCGGGTAGAGCACGGCAATGGCTCTTGCCGCCTCCCGCGACGGATGGAACTGGCCGGTCAGGTTCTCCTTTACAGGATTCCTTCCTTCCCGGGCGATCAGACGTCTGTCATAATCCCCCTCCAGCTCCGCGTGAGATGTCACGCCGGAGGCATCCACCTCATCAATAAATTTGTGGCAGGTACTGTCCAATGCATAATGGCACAACACGCCGAGCAGATAGCTTCCTACTGCTGCGCGGAAACGCTGTTCTTCCTCAGTGCCGGCCGGAAGCTGATAATACTGCTCCAGTGCACGTCCGAAAAACTCCGTCCCAGACTTCTGATGCATCTGGTTGCCGTACTGCGGCACCGCTCCCCAGGACAACGGATGATAGAAAAAGAAAATATCCGGTCCCTGAAAGCCGATGCTGAACACATCCCAGTGCAGTCTCAGCCTGTCCTGCAGCTCTTTCGGAAGCTGTTCCATCACTTCATTGCCGAATTTCTGATGCGTATAGATCGAGGGCATTCCCGTCTCCTTGTTGTTATAAAAAGAGTCCTGCAGCATTTCCACCGCAGGACTCCATTATAGTCGAACCATTTGCAACTGTTTAGCCTTAATTCTGACCAATGTCGCCAGAATCGACAGCTCAAATTGCCGTACAGACACCATCCAGAAACGTCCGGCAGAGATATCCGCACTGCCCGGCGAATGAAAGGTAGTCAGCCCAATAGATCAATCGCAGTACTTCTTCAGGGTTGCACGTACAGCACCCTTGCCAGCGATCAGCTCTGCAAAATAGGAGATAACCTTGCCAGCCAGTCCAACTTCCTCCAGATCAACACCGAAGATCTGAGCGTTCTTCAGAAGCGGCATTACCTTGCTGCTGATCTCTTCCGTGGAAGGAACCTCGCCCAGCTTGAAGTCAGCAACATACTTCTGTGCATCCTCGAGCAGCGGATCCGGAGAAGGCTCAAAGCTCTCGCCGTTGTCATTCACTGCCATCAGATAACGGAGCCATCCCGCCTGTACCAGCGGAATCATGTTCAGATCTGCTGCATTCAGGTCAGGTGCTGCCACATAGGACTTAATGGTCTCACCGAAACGGATTGCCAGCTTCTGAGAGGTATCTGTTGCAATTCTCTGCGGCGTATCCGGCATGAAAGGATTCGGTACGCGAACCTGCAGAACCGTGTCGATGAACTCCTTCGGATCCAGAACGCCAGGGTTCACAACAACCGGCAGGCCTTCCTTGTATCCAAGCGTGTTGACAAGGTTCACCAGCTCGGTGTCCTTCATCTCATCCGAGATCTTCTCATAGCCCAGAACGCAGCCATAGACAGCCAGTGCCGTGTGCAGCGGGTTCAGGCAGGTAGTAACCTTCATGCGCTCTACGTTGTTCACAGTGTCACGATCGGTGAAGATCACACCAACGGTCTCCAGAGCCGGACGTCCATTCGGGAACTTGTCCTCGATGACCAGATACTCCGTCTCCTCTGCATTTACGAAAGGAGCAACCCAGGTCTTCTTGGAGGTAACAACTGCGTCCAGATCCTCCAGGCTGTCTGCTCTCAGGAGCTCCTCAACGGATGCATCCGGGCGAGGAGTGATCTTGTCGATCATGGACCAGGGGAAGGAAACCTTGGACTCATCGTTCAGATATGCTTCAAAGCCGGCGTCAGCCAGACCATTGGCAATCCATGCCTTTGCAAATGCAATCACAGCGCCGTAGAGCTTCTCGCCGTTGTGAGAGCAGTTGTCGGTCGATACCATGGCAATCGGCTTCTGGCCTGCCTGATAACGAGTGTAGAGCAGAGAAACAACCTTGCCGATGTAGCTCTGCGGCTTTGCCGGGCCATCTGCAAAATCAGCCGTTACAGCCGGGAGCTGCTCGCCCTTGCCGTTTACCAGGCTATAGCCCTTCTCGGTTACCGTGAAGGTGCACAGCTGCAGGGAATCCTTTGCAAAGATCTCCTGAAGTCTTGCGAACTCCTTCTCGTTCTCAGAATCCAGAATGGTGGACTCTCCGATGGAACCGATGACAGATTTCTCAACAGAGCCGTCTGCCTTCAGCGTTACCAGCACAGACAGATCATCATGCGGACGATACTGCTTCTCTACGATCTCATAGTCGAAGCCCTCGCAGACCGTGATGCCGGCCTTTGCAGTTCCTGCCTCCAGCATTCTCTGTGCCAGGTTTGCCTGGAATGCGCGGAAGATATTGCCTGCGCCGAAGTGAACCCATACCGGATTCTCGTGCGTCTCTGCGATCATTGCTGCGCGGTCATACTGCGGAAGGTGATAGCCCTTCTCGATCCATTCCTGCTGATTCTGTAATCCTGCTGTGGATAATTTCATGATTTTCGTCTCCCTGCTGCCGCGAGTTCGCGGCATTTTCATTCACAGCTGTCCGGTTTGTACCTTTCGTACATGTTCCCCGAACAGCTGTCACACTCTGATTCCGGGGCTCTTTTATGCGCGAGCCTTAGCCTTGTCAATTGCCTCCCAGAGTCCGCAGATATAAGCGGCGCCGAGAGCACGGTCATACAGGCCATAGCCAGGCATTGCAACTTCATCCCAGATCATGCGGCCATGGTCAGGACGGATCGGGCCGTCAAAGTTGATGTCATGAAGAGCCTTAACGATCTCGTACATATCGAAGGTTCCGTCGGTAGAAAGGTGTGCTGCCTCCTCGAAGTTGGTCGGGGAGTTGAATTTCAGGTTGCGAACGTGTGCAAAGTGAATTCTGCCGGGCAGAGCACGAATGATGTCCGGAAGATCGTTCTCCAGATTGGTTCCCAGAGAGCCGGTGCACAGGGTTACGCCGTTGTGTACATCATCTACTGCATTCATCATGCGAAGGAGCTTCTCCTTGCTGGTGATGATGCGGGGAAGACCGAATACGCTCCATGCCGGATCGTCCGGATGAATGGCCATCTTAATGTCATACTTGTTGCAGACCGGCATAATTGCCTTCAGGAAATAAACAAGGTTCTCAAAGAGCTTCTCCTCGTCGATGTCCTTGTACATCTCGAAGAGCTCCTTGATGTGCTCCATTCTCTCCGGCTCCCAGCCAGGCATTACAGTTCCGTTCATGCTGTCCTTAATGGAGTTGAACATGTCAGCAGGATCAATGGCATCAACTGCCTCCTGGGTATAAGCCAGAACAGTGGATCCATCGGGTCTTCTGCGTGCCAGCTCCGTTCTCGTCCAGTCGAATACAGGCATGAAGTTGTAGCATACCAGGTGAATATCTTCCTTGCCCAGGTTCTCGAGACACTCGATGTAGGTTGCGATGTCCTTGTCACGATCTGCGCTGCCGGTCTTGATGGCATCGGATACATTGACAGACTCGATTCCGCTGATGTGAAGTCCTGCTGCCTCAACCTCTTCCTTCAGCGCATGGATCTCTTCCTGCGTCCAGAGATCGCCGGGCTGCTTGTCATAGAGCATGGTGATAACACCCGTAACATAAGCGGTCTGCTTGATCTGTTTGAGGGTAACGGTGTCGTGCTTGGAACCGTACCAGCGCATTGTCATTTCCATTGTCGTAATCCCCTTTCGCATACATGATATGTGGTGAGTTCAGGGAGTCGAAACAACTCTCGTCGTATCTATTTAGCATCCGCATCTCGAATTTGCGTCGCAAATCCTCGATGTGGCTGGCCAGAGGGGCTATGCCCCTTGGCCGCCTGTCAATTTCAATCATGAATTTGTCCGTAAGACGGCCAATTCATGTTGAAATCGCCAGGCGCTAAACAGATACCCAAATCCCTTAACAGTTCTTCCGATCCCAGGTTTTCGGCGCTTTGCGCCGCAGTTATCTCTATTATCTCGAATTTACCGAAATTGTCCATTGGGACATTTGTTGTCCACATTGTAAAAGTTGCGATCCGGTGCTACTCTTTCCTTATCGGATGTCTTCTTCCTGCCTTTTTTGCAAAACGATCCGCCGCAGCAGTACATCCGTGCTTTAAAGGTTTTCGTAACTATTCGCATATATCAATTCAAGGCACGCTTCAGCATCTGCATTCGTTGCCAATGCTCGAAGGCAGCCATGCAAGAGGATCACCGAGGGAATTACCATGAAGGGCAATCTTCGTTCCGCCTTTAACACTCGTCAATACATGCAGTCCAAAGATTTTGAGGTCTTCTATTACAGCGATCTCCATTTCCACACGCTTCCTGCGCACAAGCACGATTATTACGAATTCTATCTCTTTCTCGAGGGAGATCTGGACCTGGACATTTCCGGTCACGCAAGGCCCTTGCATCCCGGCGACATGGTCCTCGTGCCTCCGGGCGTATCTCACCACGCTTTGATGCATGATTCCGATGCGCCTTATCGCCGCTTTGTCCTGTGGATCAGCCGCGATTACGCAGCAAGACTCCTGCGGGAATCCCCGGATTATGTATTCCTCATGCAGCGAGCCGCCACCTCCGGGCGGTATTTTTATCATTTTCATGAGGCAGAATTTTCTTCCATTCAGGCAAGGCTTCTGCGCCTTCTCGAGGAGCTGCATTCCAACCGTTACGGTCGGGACGCCGCCGTCAATCTGACTTTGAACGATCTCATTCTCTACATGAATCGAATTATCTATGAACGCGAGCATCCCATCGTCTCCGGCACCGGAGATCTGATGCAGGACCTGACGCTCTATATTGACAATCATCTGACGGAGGATCTGACACTGGATGCACTGGCCGAGCATGTCTGTCTGTCCAAATACTATATTTCACATTACTTCAAGGATAATCTCGGCATTTCCATCCATCAGTACATCACAAAAAAACGGCTCCAGGGCTGCAGTGAAGCCATTGCAGCCGGAGCCGATATCACCCGTACCTTCGACGAGTACGGATTTCGTGATTATTCAAGTTTTTACCGTGTGTTTCGGAAGGAGTACGGTGTGTCTCCCAAGGAATTCCAGGAGGCACACCTCATCAAAGCGGAGCAGTCTGTCACTGAATCGCAATCCTCTTAGGCTCTTCCTTCTGTTCTACCTGTACCTGCGGCTTCGGTACGATTACGGTCAGTACTCCGTTTTCGTACTTTGCTGAGATGTCCTCAGGCTTCAGATGGTCGCCCACCCGGAAGGTTCTCTGGTAAGATGCCTCGCGGCGCTCCCGGCGGATGTACTTGCCGGTCTTCTCGTCCTTTTCATCCTTGTTCTCCGAGTGCGCAGCGGAGATGGTAAGGTTACCATCCTTCATGTCCACATGCAGGTCTTCCTTCTGGAAGCCAGGCAGCTCTGCCTGCACCTTGTAGTCCTTCTCCTCTTCAATGACATCGGTCTTCATTGCCTGCGTGCTCTTCAGCGTGCTGCCCCAGAAATCATTGAACATGTGGTCCATTGCATCAAACGGTGCAACTCCGAAAAAGTCATCGTTCCTATTATCGTTCCACAGCATCGGCATCAACATAACAAACACCTCCTACTCTATGAATTCTTATGCTCTTTGTTGTACGGATTGCCTGTCTTAGGTTTTCTTCCCTTCGACAATTATTGTTATACTCCTAATAGAACATATAGTCAACGTAGAATTCATTAAGAAACAATAAAGTCATCCCTCTTCCAATAGAGCCGCAGCAAGGCAAACCATCCGCGGACAGTCTTCGAAATCTGGCCATGTTTTTTCGAATTCCCGGAGCTAAAATAATTGTCTGGCCAGCCCCGTAACGGCCTTACGAAGGCATCTTCAAGCCGGTGAGGAGCTGAACCATCGCGAATCTGCGTCAAGGAGGAACCAATGAATCGAATTGGACTTGTAGTAGAGGGCGGCGGCATGAAATGTGCCTACAGCGCCGCTGTTCTGGATCGTTTTCTGGATGATGACATCCGGTTTTCTTACGTCATCGGCGTATCGGCCGGAAGTGCTAACGCCGCTTCTTTTCTCGGCGGGCAGCGCGGCCGAAACAAGCGCTTCTACACCGACCATCTTCACGAAAAAGGATATTTTGGCCTTTCCAGCTTTTTGAAGAGCGGAGATCTGTTCGGTCTGGATTATATCTACAGCACACTGACCAACAGCGACGGTGCCGACCCGCTTGACTGGCCTGCCATCGAGGCGAACCCGGCCCGTTACGAGGTTGTTGCAACCAATGCCCTTACCGGCGAGCCGCGGTATTTTGACAAAAGCGAAATGCATCAGGACGACTACCAGATCATCAAGGCCAGCTGCTCTCTTCCCGCTGCCTGCCGGCCGCGTATGGTGGAGGGCATCCCCTATTATGACGGCGGCGTCTCAGATCCGATTCCGGCAGATCGGGCACTATCTCAGGGCTGCGACAAGGTGGTCGTCATTTTATCCAAGCCCCGCAGCTTTGTGAAAAAGCCGGAAGGTCTCCGTCCGGTATATACCGTTCTCTGTCATCGGTATCCGAAAATCGTGGAGCTCCTGAATACTCGGCACATCCACTACACAGAGAACTTCCGCCGGGTCTTCGAGCTCGAAGCGCAGGGAAAGGCACTGGTCTTCGCCCCCAGTCAGGAGCTTCCTATGAGCACCTATGCCATGGACGCCGCAGAGAATCAGAATCTCTATGATCTGGGGCTGAAGGACTACGCATCGCAGCAAAAAGCCCTGCAGGAATTCCTGCAGGGTTGATAATTCGCAATCCGGACCGGAATTCGCAATCCGGACTCTCGTCCTTCTTGCTCATTTCGGTCTGCCCGTCCAATGTCTGTGCTTCTGCGCGTGCCAGCACGCTCATCTGCACAGCCGCTGTCCGGAGCCAATGATTTATCTAAAAGCGGATTGCTACGCTGTCCGAGCTTTTAGGCAATATCGTACACGCTTCTGACTCTCAGTTCACCTTCCGGCTTCTCTCCGACGATCTGCAGCACGCGCTGCCCCTTCTCCATATCGAAGAAGTTGTCGGACAGCCGCAGATTGCCGTCCTCAGATTCCACACAGACACCCTTGGCATACCCTTCGCTGGTGACGATGACCTGATCCCCCATCACCTCAACCGACAGCTTCGGATCCGTAAAGCGGTAATGCTTCGGTGCAACGAACAGTGCCGATCCCGAAGAAATAACCTCTCCCTCCTGCACAAACTCATAATACAGGTGCATTTCCCTCTCATCGCCGTCCTGGTTGAAGATTTCCTTTTCCAGCCAGGTTCCGCTGTAGGGTTCTACCTCTACCGGCACTTCCTGTTCCCGAATCACTGCAGAATCCGGTCTTCTCAGCTGCCAGCGAACAATCCCCTTCACCGTCTCTCCTGTTTCATTCGCCACATGCAGCGCAGCCGAATACTCCACCGGAATCGGCAGGGAGTTTACAAACGGCTTCTGATCGAGCCTTCCATGCTCTTCACAGGTAATGGAAACCGGTGCAAAGAACCGTTTCTCGCCGTAGTGCAACGCTTTCCATCTGCCGTAATAATCAATGGATGACCAGGAAGCTACCGGCCAGATGTCGTTCAGCTGCCATACCACGGTTCCCATGCAGGTTCCGCGAATCCGGCGAAAATATTCCACGCCGTACCGAATCGCATCCAGCTGCAGCATCTGCGAGCAGTACAACAGCTGATCAAAATCCTTCGGATAACGGTAGGTGGCCGACAGGTAGTTCATTATTTTGCCGTTGGCTGCGGTATTGCGCTGGTGCATTTCCATGATTTCCGAGAATACGTTCCGATCCTCCGGCTCCGTGAAGGAGCGCACCGTTGCCATGCAAGGGAAGGACTGAAAGCCGAACTCCGACAGGAAGCGGAAATGGTGCTTCCTGTAATCCGAGAACTGATCTCCACCGTGCCAGACGCCCCAATAATGGGCGTCTCCGATGTTCTCCTCATAGGCATCCTCATAATTTCCGCCGGACGACGGAGAAGACGGCCAGTAGAAGGCATTCGGATCCTCTTCCTTCAGGATGGACGGAAGGATGTACTCATACAGCTTGATATAGTCATAGAACTGCTTGTTGGACGCCCGGTGAACCGGTGCAATGCCCTCGGTTCCCGGCAAAATTCCATTGAATCTGCCATTCCACTGATCCTCCAGAATTTCCGTCTCCATCTCGTTGTTGCCGCACCACAGTCCCAGCGAAGCATGATGGCGGAGTCTGCGCACCACTTCTACGAATTCCGCTCTCAGCGTTTCCTCAAAGGCGTCGTCCAGCTCGTAGCTCGCGCAGGCGAACATGAAATCCTGCCACAACAGCAGTCCGTATTCATCGCAGAGATCATAGAAGAAATCATCCAGATAATAACCGCCGCCCCAGATTCGGATGGAATTGTAATGGGCCTCTGCTGCATCGCGCAGCAGAATCTCCGTTCTCTCCCGGTTCACCCTCGAAAGGATATTGTCCTCCGGAATGTAATCTCCGCCCATTGCGAAAATCCGCAGTCCGTTGACCACGAAATCAAAATGCCGTCCCTCCTTGCGGTCCTCACGGATCTGCGGCCCGATGTGCGGGTCCCGCTCTTCCTCTGGGAACGGCGAGGTATCCACCGTCACCGTTCGAAGGCCGATGCGTTTCTGCTCAGAGTCCAGCACAGCCCCGGTCTCATCGTCGAGCAGGGATACCGTAACCGTATACAGTGGCTGCGCGCCGTAGCCATTCGGCCACCACAGCTGCGGGTTTTCTACTGTCAGAACAGCCGCTCCGCCCTCCGCCTTATTATCCGCAAAATTTACCGTCTCGCCATCCGGCTTTGTCAGGGTAGCCTGCAGATGCGTTCCCTCCGCCGCAACCGGGTCCGTCTGTGCAGTAACGGTCAGCTTTACCGCGCGCACAGCATTTCCGTGAATTCCGGTTTCGGCGATATCATGCTCCTGAAGGATTCGGACATCATTGGACAGTCTCGCCTTTTTTACGCCCAGCAGTCGTACCGACCGATAGAAGCCGGCATCGGGCAGGCGCGGGCCCCAGTCCCACCCGAACATGCAGTGCGCCTTGCGCAGCTGCGGATATCCCGGCATGGCGTCCGTGCTCTCCATATTCCCGATTCTCGCATGGGCGGCCGCGATATATTGGGTCGGCGAGTAGAAGGTGACTTTCAGCTCATTGTCACCCGCCATCAGCAGCCCCTTCACGTCATACTCATAGCTGCGGTGCATATTCTCGACATGTCCCAGCTTCGTGCCATTCAGGACGATATCCGCAACCGTATCAATTCCGTCGAAGCGCAAAATAACGCGGTCTCCTTCCAGAACCTCCGGTTCCGGAACAAAATGCTCCGTGAAGACAAAATCGTTCTCCATGAGCTTCAGCGCATCCAGTTCATTGTCCCGCCAATACGGATCCGGCATCAGCTCATGCTCCAGCAGGCAGGAGTACACGCTTCCCGGAACCTTGACCGGAATCGGATCCGGGCCGATATGGTACACATTTTCCTCCGGAATGGTCAATGTCCATCCCTGTGACAGCAATTGTTCGATCATCTTTCCCCTCCAAATACGCTTAGATCATCTGTATTTGCTCCCATCGTAACGCGAGGGAGGTTATCTGTCGATTTCTTTCTTAAACGCAAACACCTGACACAGCTTTTGACACACTTTAACCCATTTACTAACCCAATTTATTTCGTTTATCCGATGGAAAGAGACGAATTCAAGTAAGACCTGATAACCCCTAAATGTGCCCGAAAACGTTGAAAATACAACAAAAAATCGGCTTCCATCAAAACTTGATGAAAGCCGATAAAACATAGCTGGGCTAGTAGGATTCGAACCTACGAAATGACGGAGTCAGAGTCCGTTGCC
>CAYLUU010000063.1:0-13205 GCA_964386925.1 uncultured Sarcina sp.
TCTACTGCTGCCTGCGGTACTCGCTGGGAGAAATTCCCCAGGCATTGCGGAAGGCTTTGGAAAAATAATTGTTGTCAGAGTAGCCAACTCTGGAAGAAATATCGGAAATCGGAATGGAAGGGTCGCAGAGAAGCTCTGCGGCTCTTTTCATTCGTACATCAGTGAGATATTCGTAGATGCCAACGTGGTATTTGCTTTTGAACAGGCGGGAGAGATATTCCTTGGAGAAAAAATATTTGTCTGCAAAATCCTGCAGCTGCATATTTTCGGCGTAGTTGGTCTCGATGGTTTCACGAATAAGTTCCACAACTTCGGCAGCGGACAAAGCCGGCTCCCTGGCCTGAATGGAAAAGTCTTCTTCCGGGAAACGAGAAGTCATGACACGGCCGATTGCCTCATTCAAATCATCTGCAACAACGGGCTTGAGAAGGTAGTCAGAGGCACCGTAGCGGATGGCATTCTGGGCATAGGAAAAGTCGTCATAGCCGCTGATGACAATGAAGGCAGCACCTGTATCACGAGCCGATGCCTGACGAAGAAATTCAACACCATTCATGACGGGCATCTGCATATCAACAAAAACAATGGCAGGACGCAGCTCAGACAGAAGCCGCAGCGCCTCTTTACCGTCGGAGGCATATTGCGGCTGCTCCAGATGCCATTGTGCCCAATGCCCCAGCTTGCTGATGGCAATGCGTACCGGCTTTTCATCATCGACAATCAATACCTTGTGCATGGTTAAACCTCGTGCCTGGTGCCAAAGCACAGGCAATTACGCTTCCAGAACGAGTGTGACGCAGGTGTGATGATCCTCCGCACGATTACTGCTCTGAATCTGCATATCTACCTTGTCATCATACATGATTTTCAGGCGGCTGTAGAGATTGGCAAGCCCGATTCCGGAGGAGACAGCATTACCATTGTCTGCATTCGACAGGATGTGTGCGGCCTGGAAATGCTGCAGGCTTCCTCGAACCTCTTCGAGGCGCTTTGCACTCATGCCGGCACCGTCATCCTGAACACGGATCACCAACTGATTTCCCTGTCGGAAAATATCGATCTCCAGATGCAGACAGCTGATGTCGCCTGCAAGTCCGTATTTGATGGAATTCTCGACAATAAGCTGGATGCTGCATTTAGGAACCTTTTGCTGCAGAAGGTCATGGTCGATCCGGCGGGTGACCTGCAGCCGCTCCTCCATGCGAAGCTTCTGGAGTTCGATGTAGTTGTCAGTAAAGCTCATCTCCTGCTGAAGTGTTACCTCATTGGAGCCATTAATGGAGTAACGCATATTAGAAGCGAGCTTTGTGATCATATCATAGAGACGGGGATCATCGTTCATCAGAGCCTCGGAGCCGATGGCCTGGAGTGTGTTGTAGAGGAAGTGTGGATTTACCTGCGCCTCCAGAGCTTCGATCCGGGCGTTTTTTTCGTTCAATGAGGCCATGAGATTGTCATTTACCAGCTGATCAATGCGAGCAGACATTTCGTTGAAGGACCTGCCGAGATCGGAGGCCTCTCTGCAGCGGCCCAGATGGATCGTCGGATATTGGCCGGAACCTACCTGCAGCTGAAAATCTGCCAATGCAGATAATGGCTGCGTGAGATAGCGAATGAGAACGAAGGAAACGGCAAGTGCGAACAGCAGGAATGTCAGACCCTGCAGAAGAGAGGAAATCTGAATGCTTCGAAGTTCTCCGGTAATCGCAGAAAGCGGCATCAGGACAACGAGAGAGAGACCGGAAAAGGAATCTGTCCGGATGAGCATACGATAACTCTCGCCATCAATCCGGATGAGTGAGCTGCTATTCTCATCAGAAGAAGCTAAATTGTCGTCGGATCCGGCGAACAGGGATCGCAGTGATGATTCTATGGAAGGTGTATTCGTATAAAGAAAATCCCCGTCTCCATTGAAAAGCATGACAATCTGATCGTCAAAGCCATTGGACATGGCGTTCCTGTTGACATCGATGGAGACCAAGGCAATGGGGGCTCCATCGCTGATACGAAAAATGGTATGCGAAAACGTGAACAGAGCCGTGTTGTTCTCAGAAGGTGTAATAGCATAATGAGAAGAGTGGTTCAGACATTCCTGATATACGCTATTGTTGCAATCAAAGACCTCCGTGACTGCCTTCATTCGCTGATCAGAGGCAGAGCGAACCAGACACAGATCATGTCGGAGCATAGAAAGTCGATAGGAGAGAAGATCTGTCCGGGAATAGTAGTACATGGATGTCTTCTGCCGCAGCTCATTGATTCGTGCGTCACTTAGAGACTGGGAACTGAGAAGATCATTGTAGAATTCGGAGTCGTTTACGGGTAAAACACAGAAATCCGACAGCTCGGAGAGATATTGCCGGAGATTCTGGAGCTTTAAATCCATGAGCTGTGAAATCGTATGCTCTTGCTGCTGAACTGTACTGTCAACACCTCTGCGGTAGTTGGAATAGGTGAGGATAGCAGTAAGAATCAGAAGGGATACGGCCATGAGCAGCGTGAAGGTCAGCCACAGAGGAGAGCGGCGCATCAGACGTCGGACAACAGAAAGAATGGAATTATGATGCTGGTTGGATGTAGTCGATTTTTTCATGAAAATAATTGTATAACGAAAACAAAGCGAAAGGAACGGAAAGAAGCAAATGAAAGTTGTACATATGTTAAAATGAACAAAGGATATATTGAACTGCAAGATATGCATGTCAACTTTTTACATGTGCGAGGTTGGAAAATTCCATTTATCTGTCAAAATGACGGTGCTATGATAACAATATGATCGCTTGAGAAGTCAGGATGACTGACAACTGCGGGAAAGAAGGTTGGAATGGAAGTATCAAGACGGAAACAAAAGGAACGAAGAGAAAACTTTCTCTTCACGATCCCTTCCGTAATTCTGGTGGTCATGGTGATGTATATCCCGTTTGTGATGAGCGGATATTATTCACTGACGGAATGGAACGGAATTGCGAAGGATCCTAAATTTGTCGGGCTGCAGAATTTCATTGAGATTTTCTCCGGAAGTTCGGATTTCCTGCCGGCATTGTGGTTTACCATTCGCTATACGGTATTGTTCGTCGTTCTGTCCAATGTGATTGCGTTGGCACTGGCAGTGGCTCTGACGAAGAAATTCAAGCTGGCGAATGTGTACAGAGGGATGTTTTTTATTCCTTATATCATGAGCATGACGATCGTCGGCTTTATCTGGAAATTCATCTTTACCTCGGGCTTCAAATCTCTGTATGCACTGACTGGTTGGGAGATCTGGAATCTGTCCTGGCTGGGAGATACGAGCATTGTATTCTTCTCCATCGTAATGGTGGGTGTGTGGCAGTCCCTTGGCTTTTACATCGTTCTGTACATTGCGGGACTGCAGGCAGTCCCGACGGACGTTCTGGAGGCGGAATATGTAGATGGCGCGAATAAGAGACAGACCTTCTTCAAGGTGACGCTGCCGCTTCTCGGCCCATCAATGACAACCTGCGTGTTCATGTCTCTGACCAACGGATTGAAGGTATTCGACATTATTCTGGCGCTGACAAAGGGCGGCCCCGGAAAGGCCAGCTACAGTGCAACCCTTCAAATCTATAATGAAGCCTTTACGAACAACAATTATGGCATGGGCTCTGCAGAGGCAATTCTGTATTTCCTGTTCGTACTGGTAATCACACAGCTTGTATTGAAGGGAATGAGTCGGAAGGAGGTTGATCTGTGATGACGAGGAAAACAAAACGCCTGCTCAGCAAGACACTCCTGATTGCAATCCTGACGGTGATTGCATTGGTTTACATCTATCCGGTGTTCCTGATGTTCGTGAACTCCTTCAAGCCGTTCGGAGAGGTCATTGCAGACCCGATCGCACTGCCGAAGGCAGCTACACTGGAGAATTACACCTACGTTATTAAGAAAATTCATTATTTGCAGTTGTTGGGGAATAACGTGATGATCACCACGATTGGTATTGTGGGAATTCTGTTTTTCTCCGCACTGGCAGCTTACATTTGCGACCGTCGCAAGACGAAGTACACAGGAATTGTATATACTCTGCTGATCACACCGATGTTGATCCCGTTCCAGACAATCATGATTACATTGCTGAAGGCAATGAGTGTAATTCATCTGTCTGGTTCCCGCGTGGGACTGGGCATTCAGTACTGGGGCTTCGGTATCCCGATGGCAACCTTTATCTTCTATAATTTCATGAAGACGATTCCGAAGGAACTGGACGAAAGTGCTCAGATTGACGGAGCTTCCACCATTCGGACATTTATCTCGGTAATCTTCCCGCTGCTGAAGTCGGTGACGGTAACGGTGATGGTGCTGGATGTCATGTGGATCTGGAATGACTTCCTGCTGCCGCTCCTGATGGTAAACTCCAGCAACAAGACCAAGACGCTCGTGCTGGCAGCCTACACCTTCGTCGGACAGATGAATACGCAGTGGCAGTACGCAATGACCGGCATGGTGCTGGCAGTATTCCCGTCCATTCTGGTGTTCATCTTCCTGCAGAAGTACATTGTGGAAGGTGTTGTGGCCGGCGCAGTGAAGGGGTAATCGCTGCAGCTATACAGAGCAGCAAACGAGATTGAGAATGGGAAGCCGGAAAGACTCGGAAATTCGATTGGAACCTACATCCAGGGCTTTGCAAAGGCCTTAGGTGTTCGCTCATAAAGAAGTGAGTACGTACCACCTGCAAGGGGTACAAAGAAAGGAGAGCAATATGAAAAAGAAGGTACTGGCAACATTGTTGGCTGGTGTGATGGCAGCGGGAGTGCTGGCTGGCTGCGGATCATCCTCAGACAGCTCGTCTGCAGAGACATCGGCAGCAGAGACTGACGCAGCGGAGGAAACAACCGAGGCTGCAGAGGATGACGCATCGACGGAAGAGGCATCTGCAGATGAGGTGGATTATTCTGCAGACAGCGGAGAAATTTACATCTTCATCTCTTCACCGGAGTATGCGGATGCCATGAACACGCTGATCGAGGAATATCAGAATGTTGCACCGAATGTAACTATCAACTATGAGACCACGCAGAACGATTATCCGACATTGCTGAAGGCAAAGATCAACTCCGGTGATGTTCCGGACATCTTCTCCTCTACATCAGGAATGGAGATCGATACCTACCGTGAATATTCCTACGACCTGACCGGACAGCCGATCGTGGATGCTATGGATGACGGTGTTGCAGCAGCAATGACCTCTGCAGAAGAGGGCGGTACCGGCTGTTATGGCCTGGCAATTAAGGGCAACTATTTCGGATTGATCTGGAATCAGGATATCCTGGATGACTGCGGACTCGAGGTTCCTCAGACACTGGAGGAGTTCAAGGCAGCGTGCGAGGCAGTTGAGGCGAAGGGGTATCAGGCTTGCACCAACGGACTCATGGAGTGGTGGGTTTACAAGCATGATGTTATGGATTTCCTGAATGCTGCTGCAAAGGCAAATGGCGAAGCAACTTCTGACATGGTTGCAAAGTTCCAGGCAGGAGAGGCGAAGATCTCTGATTACTCTGTTCTGTATGACAACTGGTTTGATTATATCGATACCATCGTTCAGTATGGCGATGACAAGCCGCTTGAGACAGACCTTTCCGGACAGGAGCAGGCATTCGCAGCAGGAAATACTGCATTCATGACCGGCCAGGGCGCATGGGTTGAGGCTGACCTTCTGGCAATCAATCCTGACCTGAACATCGGTTTTGGCGGATATCCGGTATCGGATGATGCGGCAGACTGCCAGGTAGTGTCCGGATCCGATCAGTCCCTGCATGTATACAAGGATTCTGACAATCTGGATGCAGTTCTTCACTTTGTAAACTGGTGGTATACTTCTGACTATGGTCAGAGCTGGTTCACTGATGTTGCAGGCGTTGTTCCTCCGATCAAGACCGACAAAGAGTCTTCTTATACCATCATCGAACAGGGCAAGGCTTCTGTAGAAGAGAAGGGCTCCGGCGATCTGTCCATCTGCTACTCTACTGACAGCTTCAACCAGGCATTCGGCGAGGCAATGCAGGCATATGTAGCAGGAACCACCGACAAGGATGCAACCTGCGCACAGATCGAGAAGGATTGGCACGAGATCGACGGTGCTTCGGAATAAACACAAAGGTATCGGATGAGATTGGTATTAGGAAAGCGCTGATCAAGGCGTTTTCTTAGACAGCAAGCTATATGACAGCATGGTAAGGTATTGACAGCAGGAGCTGGCGGCGAGGCAGGAGAGCGAGGCTCTTCTGCCTCGCTTTTGCTAACAACACACAAGGAGGGTACTATGAAATTCACAGATGGTTACTGGCTGCGGAGCGAGAACGTCAAGGCGTCTTTTGCTTCCCAGGCGTTCACGGTAGAGGAGATTCCGCACGGCATGCGGATTGCAGCACCGGAGCGGCCGATTCGGTCGAGAGCTGATGCACTGGATCTGACCGTGCTCTACATTGATATCGTGTCCGCAGGACACAATGACATTGCAATGACGACCACACACTTTGCGGGCTATGATGCGAAGGAGCCGCGCTTCGAACTGACGGAGAATCCGGACGAGGTTTCGGTTGCTGTTGATGAGAACGAGGCAGTGATGACGGCAGGAGACATGACAGTTCGTGTGAACCGTGAGACCTGCGCGATTTCGTTCGAGGCGAAGGGAAAGCGGCTTACCGGCACCAATTTCCGCAACATTGGCTACATGCGTGTGAACGGATCTCCGTCGAAGCTGCGCATGGATCCGCATTATTTTGAACAGGATTATGAAGCCTACATGCTGACAGAGCTGTCTGTGAAGCCGGGCGAGACCATCTATGGCTTTGGCGAGCGGTTCACGCCTTTCGTAAAGAACGGCCAGACGGTCAACATCTGGAATGAGGACGGCGGCACTGCAAGTGACATTGGATATAAGAACATTCCGTTCTATATGAGCAGCGAGGGATATGGCGTGTTCACGGATCATTCCGGTGCGGTGTCCTATGAGATCTGCTCTGAGAAGGTTGGATATGTGGGCACCTCAGTTCCGGGCGAGCAGCTGCGCATGCACATCATGTACGGCGAGACACCGGCGGATATCATTCAGGTGTATACGGCACTGACGGGACGCCCGGCACTGCCTCCTGCCTGGAGCTTTGGCCTGTGGCTGTCCACGAGCTTCAAGCCCAGCTATGATGAGGATACGACGAATAAGCTGATCGGAGGTATGGAGGAGCGCAAGATTCCGATGCGCGTGTTCCACTTCGACTGCTACTGGCTCCGCGCCTTGCATTGGTGCGATTTCACCTGGGATCCGGCGGTGTTCTCGGATGTGGAGGGCATGATTCAGCGCTATCACGATAAGGGGCTGAAGCTGTGCTGCTGGATCAATCCGTATGTGGCACAGGATACAGAGATGTTCCGCGAGGGAGCGGCAAGAGGCTATTTCCTGATGCGTAAGGACGGCAAGGGCGTGAAACAGGTGGACAACTGGCAGCCTGGCCTTGCATTGGTCGACTTCACCAACCCGGAGGCCTGCAAGTGGTACGCCGGCAAGGTGCGCGGACTCCTGGATGCCGGCATTGATGCGATTAAGACGGATTTCGGCGAGAGAATTCCGATCGACGTGGCATACTATGACGGCAGCGATCCGGTTGCCATGCACAACTACTACACCTACCTGTACAACAAGGTGGTATTCACAACGCTGGAGGAGGCGAAGGGCAAGGGAAATGCAGTTCTGTTCGCCCGCAGTGCAACCGCCGGCAGCCAGAAGTTCCCGATTCACTGGGGCGGTGACTGCGAGGCGACCTATGGCTCCATGGCGGAGACGATGCACGCCGGTCTGTCCTTCATGATGAGCGGATTTGCGTTCTGGAGCCATGATATCTCTGGATTTGAGAAAACAGCGACACCTGACCTCTATAAGAGATGGGCACAGTTCGGACTGTTCTCCACACATTCCAGACTTCACGGATCGGATTCTTACCGCGTACCGTGGATCTTTGATGATGAATCTAACGATGTGGTTCGCTTCTTCAGCGAACTGAAGTGCAGCATGATGCCGTACTATTATCAGCTGGCTGGCGTGGCACACAGAACCGGTGTTCCGGTGATGCGTCCGATGCCGTTCCAGTTCCCGCAGGATCAGGCGTGCCGTTACCTGGATCTGCAGTATATGCTGGGCGAGTCGGTACTGGTGGCTCCGATCTTCAATGAGGAGAGTCTCGGCCGTTTCTATCTGCCGGATGTGCAGAAGGGAGAGTCCGGAAAGAGAACCGGCAAGTGGGTCGGTCTTATCGACGGCGAGATTCTGGACGGCGGCAAGTGGTATGAGAAGACCTACTCCTACATGGACCTGCCTGTTTTCGTTCGCGAGGGTTCGCTCCTTGCCTTCGGCAGCCGCAAGGATGTGCCGGATTATGATTACACGGATCACCCGACGCTGCGCCTGTACCTGCCGGTTGATGGAGAGACAGCAGTCTGCGAGATTCCGGATCTGAATGCGGAGACGGCGGCGGTAGTGAAGGCAACGAGAGAGAGCAGTAAGGTGACCTTCGAGGTAGAAGGAGGGCTTGCCGGAGCCGTGGCCGAGATCATTCTGGAGGATGGACGCAAGGTGACAGCCGAGCTGGGAGAGAAGACGACTGTGGAAATCTGACATGAATCCAGTTGCAGAACACCAGATTTACGTTGAGAATGCCAGACACTGAACAGATAGAAAAGAAGCAGCTGCCGCCCGAGATGATGGGGCTGGCAGCTGCTTTTATTTTTCAGAAGTCAGTTGTGGCGCGCTGGATCAGTTGGCAGGGAACACTGATTTGCTGCGGCACATCATTGCTGCCGCCAAGGACGCTGATGAGATGATCCACGGTACTGTGGCAGAGCTCCCTGGCGCGGTTGTCGATGCTGGTAAGCTCAGGCTCACTGCAGATGGCAAGCGTGGAATTATTGTAGCCGATGACGGCGAGATCCTCTGGGATGCGAAGGCCTTTAGCGGCAGCATATTTAAGTGCACCAACGGCCATGACATCGTCAGTTGCTACGACGGCATCGAAGGTGAGGGATTGCTGCAGCAGATAATGGCGGGTCTCATGAATGTTGTCCGGGACGTAATGCATGAGTGAACGTGGCATGGGAAGATTGGCCTCTCGATAAGCCTGTTCATATCCGGCACGCTTCTCAACGGCACTGTAGGATTTCGAATCCGTGAGGAAGAGGATTCGCCTCCGGCCCTTGCGAAGAAGAGCAGAGACTGCCTCACAGACGGCCTGCCGGTCGCAGCTGACAGAGGAGAAGATGCCAGTGCCGCTCACGACACCATTGACAACAAATACAGGGACCTGCTGCGCGGCATCGCGCAGATACTGGGTTTCCTGGTCGGATTTGCCGTGGCCGGAATAGGTCGAGCCAACGAGAACAAGGGCATCAATATGTTTGGAGAGCAGCATCTGTACATGGGATTCTTTCGACTGCTGTTCGAAGCCGCTACAAGAGAGAATGCAGTCGTAGCCGTAACTCTGCAGCTGATTCTCCAGATAGGAGACGGCGCTGGACATATAGGGATCGGCAATGTCCGGAACGAGGATGCCGATGGTGTGCATGGTGTGGAGGCCAAGCCCCTGAGCAAAGACATTCGGGGTGTAGCCATTCTGTTCAATGATCTCCAGAACCTTCTTGCGGGTTTTCTCACTGACCTTTTCGCTGCCGTTCACGACGCGGGAAACAGTGGCGATGGAGACACCGGATAATTCGGCAATATCGTAGATGTTCATGGAAGGACCTCTTTGCTGCGGCGCAATGAAACAGGGCCGTATGGATGCACTTGTGTAAGCGCTTTCAAGACTTATCATAGCGAGACAAGGGGGGAATGTCGAGACACAAATGCACGCTTACAGATTCACGCAGCTAATGTACGGAATTATTGCGGTAACAGATACCAGATATGGAAAAAGCACAGGACAGAGAAAAACAATCTCTGATCCTGTGCTTCTTTTATAGAGCTTCTATTTAAGTGTCTTAGATATCAGACAATCGAGCGACGTATTATCCTCTTACAGACTTTACGATGCCTGCAGCCTCGGAAACGAGCTTCGTGATCTCATCCCACTGACCTGCCTTGATCATGTCGCCCTTTACCATCCAGGAGCCGCCGGCGCAGAAGATCTTGCTGTTCTGCAGATACTCGGTGACGTTGGAAGCACTGATGCCGCCGGTGGGCATAACCTTCAGAGAGGTCAGTGCAGCGGTGATAGCCTTGATCATCTTGAGACCGCCGGAGGGCTCAGCCGGGAAGAACTTTACGTGATCCAGACCGAGGTTCATAGCAGCCAGCATCTCGGAAGGAGACTGTGTGCCGGGGCAAACCGGGATGTCCTTCTCAAGGCAGTACTTTACGATCTCGGGATCCAGTCCGGGAGATACGATGAACTTTGCACCTGCGTTTACAGCGCGGTCTACCTGATCAATGGTGAGAACAGTGCCGGCACCAACGAGGAGCTCGGGATATTTCTCAGCCATGATGCGGATGGACTCTTCGGCAGCATCGGTGCGGAAGGTTACCTCGGCAGCCGGAAGACCGCCCTCAACCAGGCACTTGCCAAGCGGCTCTGCATCCTTTACGTCGTTCAGAACAACAACGGGGATGATGCCGATCTCTTCGAATCTCTTGAATACAGCTTCAGCTTTTGCAGAATTAGCCATTTGGAATCTCCTTTATATCAGTCCGTGATGCGAGGAGAAAGTCGCGAATGCGATTTCTCCGAAGCAGGAGTGGAACGGCTTACCGTTCCACTCGGAACAGGTAAAACGGACATCAGTCCGTTTTACTGTCATTATCTCTTTACACGTGCGCCTGCACCGCCCATGAGTCCTTCGACCTCATCAACGGTTGCCATGGAAGTGTCTCCGGGAGTGGTCATTGCCAGAGCACCGTGAGCAGCACCATAGTTGACTGCCTTCTCCGGATCCTGGGTGGTCATGAGACCGTATACCAGACCGGAAGCGAAGGAATCGCCGCCGCCGACGCGGTCCATGATCTCGAGACCGTTGTACTCCTTGGACTGATAGATCTTGCCGTCTGCCCAGCAGATTGCCTTCCAGTCGTTTACGGTAGCAGTCTTAACGGTACGAAGCGTAGTAGCGATTGCCTTGAAGTTCGGATATACCTCAGCGGCATGGTCGATCATCTTCTTGTAGCCGTCAATGTTCAGCTTCTTCAGACCCTCTTCCTGGCCTTCAATCTGCAGGCCGAGGCAAGCAGTGAAGTCTTCCTCGTTGCCGATCATGACATCAACGTACTGTGCGATCTCTTTGTTGACTTCCTGGCACTTCTCGAGGCCGCCGATGGCAGACCACATGGAAGGACGATAGTTCAGGTCGTAGGAAACGATGGTGCCGTACTTCTTTGCAGTCTTGATGGCCTCGATGACAGTCTCGCAGCTCTGCTCAGAGAGAGCAGCGTAGATGCCGCCGGTGTGCAGCCAGCGAACACCGAGCTCACCGAATACGTGCTCGAAGTTCAGCTCCTCGGGAGTTGCCTGAGAGATTGCAGTATTGAAACGATCGGAGCAGCCGACTGCGCCGCGGATACCGAAACCACGCTCGGTAAAGTTCAGACCGTTGCGGCAGATGCGTCCGATTCCATCAGTCTTCTTCCAATAAATAAGAGAGGTATCAACACCGCCCTGCTCGATGAAATCCTTCATCAGCCGGCCAACCTCGTTGTCTGCAAAGGAAGTGAGAACGGCAGTGTTCATGCCGAAGCACTTGTGCAGGCCACGGATAACGTTGTACTCTCCGCCACCTTCCCATGCGCGGAAGCTTCTGGCAGTGCGGATGCGGCCTTCACCGGGATCGAGGCGGAGCATAACCTCGCCGAGGGAGACGGCATCGTATTTGCAGTCCTTGGGGTCTTTCAGATTCAGTTCCATGTCAGAACTCCTTTCTGGAATACAATTCGCGTAATGATTCGGAGACAATTCAGCCTAAGCGGCCGGAAAGAATCTGGCCTAAAATCATTACATCATTACCATTTCATAATGTGAAACCATAAAACACGCGTTAAAAGCGCTCTTGGTTTCATTATAAGAAACACAGAAAGGAAGTCAAGACGGGAATAATGAATAATTTCGCGCATCGAATATTGGAAAAAATGCCTATGCTGCATGGGAAGGAAGCCTATTGCGAGTGGGGAGAAAAACTGCTACCATGTTCCACATAGCGGAATGGAGACGGCCTGTTTTTCTGACTATTCTGCAAACTGTAAACGATGTACTGGGGAACGAGGAGTACACAGCAATCTGGGATTTACCGGACAGCCGGCAATTTACGGAAACGGAGACGAGAACGATGGCAGCGGAGAGTGATATTTTGCATAAATCCGGCGCACAGGAGCGGAATGAGAATCCGATTCAGGTGGCGGGGCGACTGTTCGGCGCGCTGGAATATCTGGCGCACAACGGGCGCAGCACGCTGTCCGATCTGACGCAGGCGCTGGGACTGAACAAGAGCACAACACACCGTGTGCTGGCGTCTCTTCAATATATGAATTATGTCCGGCAGGATCCGGAGACGGGCCACTATGAGGCGACTTTCAAGCTCGTGGACCTTGCAGATCATCTGATGGGGCAGGTGGACGTTGCGCAGATGGCGAGACCTCACCTGAAGGCACTGGCCGGAAAGGTTCACGAGACGGTTCATTTCGTGGAACGAGACGGCAACGAGGTGATCTATGTCGATAAGGTGGACTCGAATGATCATACGGTACAGATGACCTCTTACATCGGAAGTCACATTCCGTTCTATCGGACTGGGGTCGGCAAGGCCATGATGGCGAGCCTCAGCGATCCTGAGATCCGTCGTTTGTGGGACGGATGTGTGATTGAGAAGAGAACAGCCTATACCATTACGAACCCGGAGGATTTCCTGGAAGAGGTGGCGGAGGTTCGAAGGAAGGGCTACGCGCTGGACAATGAAGAGAATGAAACTGGCGTGCGATGCATCGCGGCGGCGCTGGCCGTTGATGGCGGGGCGCGATATGCTTTTTCCATTTCTGTGCCGATTGGCCGGATGGACAATGAGCGGATTCGCGAGCTGTCGCAGGAGGTGCTGGCGTGCAAGGCGCAGATGGATGAAGAGCTGTCCGGAATGATAAAGGATCGGGCGTAGCCGGAATAAAGGGTGACGTATACATATGTGTAATGTTCAGCACCTCATCTCAAATGCTTCGCATTATCGATGAG
>CAYLUU010000064.1:0-12963 GCA_964386925.1 uncultured Sarcina sp.
GATGCCATCGGGCATCTTCGAGTATCGTTTTGCGAATGGGCTCTGAATAGTTACCTGATTTTTATTTGTCGTGGTATCTGCTTGTGTCTATGCTGTGCACCTCTTACAGCGCGTGTACCGCATCAGCCATGGACTTCACGTACTCGCCCACCGGGCCTGCGGCGTCCTTGCCGTGCTGTGCGATCACCTTAATGATTGCGGAGCCGACGATGGCGCCGTCCGAGAGTCCTGCCATCTTCGCCGCCTGTTCCGGGGTCGATATCCCAAAGCCTACGGCGCAGGGCACGTCCGTAACGCTCTTGACCAACTTGGTCATTGCTCCGATGTCCGTTGTAATCTCGCTTCTCGTACCGGTTACGCCCAGTGAGGACACCATGTAGATAAAGCCCTTGGCTTCCTTCGCAATCATGGTAATCCGGTTCTCCGAGGTCGGTGCGATCATGGAGATCAAATCGATTCCCAGCGGCGCGAACACTGCGTCAAACTCATCCTTCTCCTCATAAGGAACATCCGGCAGGATAATTCCGTCAATGCCGGCATCTGCTGCCTTCTGGGCGAACTTCTCTGCGCCGTAGGAGTAGACAACGTTTGCATAGGTCATATAGACCATCGGTATGGTAATCGTCTCCCGCAGCTCCTTGGTCAGAGCGAATACTTTATCCGTTGTTGTGCCAGCCTTCAATGCCACATTGTCGGCCTCCATGATAACCGGTCCCTCTGCCGTCGGATCAGAGAAGGGAATTCCCAGCTCGATCAGATCCGCCCCGCCTTCCACGGCTGCCTTGACCACCTTCTTGGTGGTCTCCAGATCCGGATCACCTACTGTAATGAAAGCGATAAACGCCTTGTGATCCTTAAATGCATTTGTAATTCTGCTCATAATCTTCTCCCATGAATTTCATACTAACCCGCAAGGAGAAAACGACATCGGTCGTTTTCGAGTGTCGCAAGATAGAAATTCGCGAAGGCGATTTCTCTCTTGCTCGGAGTGAATGCTCAAAGAGCGTTCACTCGAAAAAGGAGAAAACGACATCAGTCGTTTTCGAGTTTCTTAATCATCCGTCAGGTTCTGTCCCCGGTATCTTGCAATCGCTGCGCAGTCCTTGTCGCCTCTTCCGGAGACCGTGATCACGATGATCTTGTCCTTGTCCATCGTGGGTGCGATCTTCATGGCATGTGCAATGGCGTGTGAGCTCTCGATGGCCGGGATGATGCCCTCTGTTTTGGACATGTATTCAAAGGCCTGTACGGCCTCTTCATCGGTTACCGGCACATAGGACGCACGGCCGATGTCATACAGATGCGCATGCTCCGGTCCGATGCCTGGGTAATCAAGTCCTGCCGAAATGGAATATACCGGCGCAATCTGTCCATCCTCGTTCTGGCAGAAATACGACTTCATTCCATGGAAAATACCAAGGCGTCCCGTATTGATGGTCGCTGCCGTCTCGAAGGTATCAATGCCGCGGCCAGCTGCCTCGCAGCCAATGAGCTGCACGTCCTTGTCCTCAATGAAATGATAGAAGGTTCCGATGGCATTGGAGCCGCCGCCTACGCAGGCGATGACGGTGTCCGGAAGCCGTCCCTCCTTCTCGAGGATCTGCTGCTTAATCTCTTTGGAGATCACAGCCTGAAAATCACGAACGATCGTCGGGAACGGATGCGGCCCCATAACAGAGCCAAGGCAGTAATGCGTGTCATCAATGCGGCTCGTCCACTCGCGCATCGCCTGGGAAACAGCATCCTTCAGGGTCCCGGTTCCATCTGTCACCGGAACGACATCAGCGCCGAGGAGCTTCATCTTGTATACATTCAAAGCCTGGCGTTCGGTGTCCACCTTCCCCATGAACACAACACACTCCATCCCCAGCAGTGCCGCCACAGTAGCCGTTGCCACGCCGTGCTGGCCAGCCCCGGTCTCGGCGATTAGTCTTGTTTTGCCCATTTTCTTGGCCAGAAGGGCCTGTCCAAGGCAGTTGTTGATCTTGTGCGCGCCGGTGTGGTTCAGATCCTCGCGCTTAAGGTAAATCTTCGCGCCGCCGAGATCCTTTGTCATCTTCTCTGCATAATACAGGCGGCTCGGCCGGCCGGCGTAATCATTGAAGAGTGTCGTCAGCTCTGCGTTGAACTCCGGATCGTCCTTGTAATGGTTGTAGGCCTCCTCCAGTTCAATCACTGCATTCATCAAGGTTTCCGGAATATACTGTCCGCCGTGTATTCCGAATCTGCCGTTTTCGTTCGTCATTGCTGCCTCCTATTTTTAATATCGTTCTGACTTGCTATTTAATGAGCTGGCGCATCGCCTGCCAGATAACCTGCTACGCTGAGGGCCTTTGACATACGAGGCTCAGCCTCTTACTGCCTCCGCAAATCTTCGGATCTTCTCAGGATCCTTATGTCCGTCCGTCTCCAGTGAAGAGCTGGCATCTACGCCCCAGGGGTGAGCGAGCTTGATGGCTGTCCTGACATTCTCCGGTGTCAGCCCGCCTGCGAGGAAGAACTCCCGCCGGCATTCCTTCAAGAGGTTCCAGTCAAAGCTTTCCCCTGTTCCGCCAGCACCGTGATCGAGCAAAATGAGATCCGCCGCAGATTTCTCTGCTCGCTCCACATCTCCTTTGGAATCTACCCGGAACGCCTTCACAACGGTCAGCTTTCGCTCCGGAAAAGCCTCACTCACTGCCACGCACAGCTCCTCAATCTCCACATCGCTCTCATCTCCGTGGAGCTGCACCATATCCAGCCGGCATTGCTGCAAGACTCTCAGGATCTCTTCCGTCCCGGCATTCACGAATACGCCGATGGGACGTATGCGGGGATCGAGCAGCTGCCGGATTTCTTCTGCCTTCTCCGGTGCAATATATCGCTTCCTCGTCGGATCGAAAATAAATCCTGTGTACTCCGGCAGCACCGCATTCACAGCTTCCGCATCCTCCCGGGTCCGAAGGCCGCAGATTTTCATTTTAACCACTGTTTTTTCTGTCTTTTCCTTCTGCATTGCTCTCTGTACTTCTTAGTCTCTGGCCAGCCACATCGAGGTTTTCCGTAGAAAAATCAAGATGCAGCGTTCTCGTCAAATCAATTCCCACACAGTCTCTTCAGCTCCGCAGCAGGGCTTGTTGCCCGCATCAGCTGCTCGCCGACAAGCACCGCATTGACGCCGTTCCGGCGAAGCTCCTCCACGTCCTCCGGCGTCTTAATCCCGGACTCTGCAACGAAGATTGCTTCCCTCGGAGCCAGCTCCCGCAGCCGGATGCTGTTGTGAATATCCACCGTGAAATCCTTAAGGTTTCGATTGTTGACACCAATGATCCTGGCACCGGCCGCCACCGCCGAGGCGACCTCTTTCTCGTCATGTGCCTCCACAATGGCTGAGAGTCCCAGCTCATCGGCAATTCCCAGGTACGCTTCGATCGTTTCGGTATCAAGAATTGCAGCAATGAGAAGGATGGCAGAGGCGCCTGCTGTTTTCGCTTCGTAGATCATGTACGGGTCTACCGTAAAGTCCTTGCGAAGGCAGGGCGTCTCAACCGCTGCAGAGATCTCCCGCAGATAATCCAGAGAACCCAGGAACCACTTCGGCTCCGTGAGGACCGAAATGGCTGCCGCACCGGCTGTCTCATACTGCCGTGCAATGTCAAGATAAGGGAACTCCGGTGCGATGAGCCCTTTTGAGGGCGAAGCTTTCTTGCACTCGCAGATGAAATGAATTTCATCGCCGTCCGCCAGCGCCTTCTCAAAGCGGAAGGGCTGCGCGCCAGCCTTTTGCTGCTCCTGCCAGAGCTTCCTTGCCTCTTCACGGATCTCCTCCAGAGGCTTTTGCTCTTTTGCTCTGGCTACCCGAATCCGGGCATAATCTGCTAATTCATCCAGTATATTCCCCATTTCGGGAGTCCTTTCTTTTTACAGGATATTATGACCAATTCGGTCAAACCATTTTTCAGGAGTTGCTGACCTCTACCACCTTATTCAGAGTCTCCAACGCCTTGCCGGAATCGATCATCTCAGCTGCCAGCTTCACGCCTTCCTCGATGGAAGCCGCTGCCTTGCCGGCATACAGCGCACAGCCGGCATTCATGAGCACGATGTTGCGCTTCGCTCCGGTGATCGTGCCGTTCAGAATACCCTTCGTGATCTCTGCGTTCTCTGCAGGAGAGCCGCCGACGATCTCTTCCTTCGTTCCGCGCTCGAGGCCGAAGTCCTCCGGCTTAATCTCGAAGCTGCGATAATAGCCGTCCTTCAGCTCACAAACCGTTGTCGGTGCGCTGACAGAAACCTCGTCCATGCGATCCTGGCCATAGACAACCAGCGCTCTCTTAACGCCAAGTGAGCTCAGAACCTTTGCCACCGGCTCCACGAGATATTCATCATAGACACCGAGCAGGAACATCTCAGGCTTTGCCGGGTTCGTCAGAGGCCCCAGAATATTGAATACGGTGCGGAAGCCGAGCTCCTTGCGGATCGGTCCCACATATTTCATTGCCGCATGATATTTCTGGGCGAACATGAAGCAGAAGCCTGCCTGCTCCAGGAGCTTTACGCACAGCTCCGGATCCTGCTGAATGTTGATGCCAAGGGCCTCCAGGCAGTCTGCGGTCCCGGACAGAGAGGAAGCCGCGCGGTTGCCGTGCTTGGCCACCTTGACGCCTGCTGCCGCCACCACCATTGCGGCTGTGGTCGAAATGTTGAAGGAATGTGCGCCGTCTCCGCCGGTTCCAACGATCTCCAGAACCTCCATGCCAGGATGCGGCACCGGTGTTGCCAGAGAACGCATCGCATAAGCGCAGCCGGAGATCTCATCGATGGTCTCAGCCTTGGTGGACTTCGTCGAGAGGGCCGCCAGGAAGGCTGCATTCTGCGTCGGGGTCGTCTCCCCCTTCATAATCTCCAGCATGGTGTCACGAGCCTCTTCGTATGTGAGGTCCTCTTTGTTGACGATCTTGATAATTGATTCCTTGATCATGATGAACTCCTTTCATAACCTTCCCGCTGACGGGAGAGCAGAGATATGTCCGTCAGCAAAATATATGTTGCTGCTATATTTCCACAAAGTTCCTCAGCATCGCCGCCCCATCCGGTGTCATGATCGATTCCGGATGGAACTGCAGTCCGTATACCGGGTACTGCACGTCCTGCACGCCCATGACTTCGCCGTCATCGGCTGTCGCAATCACCTTCAGCTCCGGCGGCAGGGTGTCTGCCTCCACAGCCAGCGAATGGTAGCGTGCGACCGGCACCTCTTCCGGAAGTCCGCGGAAGATCGGACTCGTGGTATCAATTTTCGTCAGGGACTGCTTGCCGTGCATCAGTTCCTTCGCGTAACCGACTGTCGCACCGTAGGCCTCGCAGATGCCCTGCTCGCCAAGGCACACACCGAGGATCGGAATCCCGCTGGTCCGAAGCTCTCGGATCACGTCCTCACAGACACCGGCATCCGCCGGGCGCCCCGGTCCAGGCGAGATGATGATGCGGTCCGGCTTTAAATCCCGGATCTCCTCCACCGTCAGCTCATCGTTTCGGATGACCTTGATGTCCGGATCAATGGCTCCCACCATCTGATAAAGGTTATAGGAAAAGCTGTCATAGTTATCAATCAGTAAGATCATTGGCTGCCTCCAGTGCCGTCACCACGGCCTTTGCCTTGTTGATGCATTCCTGATATTCCTTCTCGGGAATCGAATCCGCCACGATGCCGGCTCCGCTGCGAATGAACACCTTTCCGTTCTTCTTGTAGGCAATGCGGATCGCAATGCATGTGTCCAGGTTGCCGCTAAAGTCGATGTAGCCGATCGCTCCGCCGTAGATGCCGCGCTTGTTGTTCTCCAGATCGTTGATCAGCTGGCAGGCCCGAATCTTCGGTGCGCCGGAAAGAGTCCCGGCCGGCAGGATCGAGTCCACCGCATCCAGGGCATCCAGATCGTGCCGTATTTGGCCTCTCACAGTGGAACCGATGTGCATGACGTGTGAGAACTTCAGCACCTCGTGATAGCGCTCCACCTTCACTGTCCCGAATTCTGAGATCTTGCCGATGTCGTTGCGTCCAAGGTCTACCAGCATGTTGTGCTCTGCAAGCTCCTTCTCATCAGCAAGAAGCCCTGCCTCCAGCTCGGCATCCTCCTCTGGGGTCTTGCCCCTCGGGCGAGTGCCTGCCAGCGGGAAGGTATGGAGCTCGCCGTTCTCGAGCTTTACCAGGGTCTCCGGTGAGGCTCCTGCTACCTCTACATCCGTCCCGGAGAAATAGAACATATACGGCGACGGATTCAGGGTCCGCAGCACGCGGTAGCAGTTGAGAAGACTCCCTTCATAGTCACCCTCCAGGCGGTTCGACAGCACAATCTGGAAGATATCGCCTTCCTTGATGTGATGCTGTGCCTTGCGAACCATGCTGCAATAGCGTTCCTCATCGAACATCGGCTTAATCTCCGACTGCAGGACGCCGGCAGGTTCCTCTTTCACCGCACCGTCCCGGATCAGGCGGATCAGCTCTGCCAGCTCCCGCTCCGCTCTCTTATAGGAAGCCTCGGCCTCCGAGAGATCGATGTTCACGATGAGAATGATCTTCTGCCGCAGGTTATCGAAGGCGATGACCCTGTCGAAGAGCATCAGGTCCACATCCTTGAAGTCCTCGGTATCCTCCGCATCCAGATGGAGCGACGGTTCTGCGTACTTCAGATAATCGTAGGCAAAATATCCGACCAGTCCACCGGCAAAGGAGGGAAGGTAATCCAATCTCGGAGCCTTGTACTCTGCCAGAATCTGGCGGATGGTCTTGCCGGGATCGGTGGTTTCAAAGCTCAGCGCACCGACCTTCATATGCCCGTTCCGGCAAGTGATCTCCATGGTCGGATCATAGCCAAGGAATGTGTAACGTCCCCATTTCTCCTGGGCCTCCGCCGACTCCAGCAGGTAACAGTGGTCTGAAACGTTCTTAAGCTTCTGCAGCACCTGGATGGGTGTGTACAGGTCGGAGAGGATTTCCGTACTCACCGGCACACGGCGGTATTCGCCGGCCTTTGCGTATTCCAGAACCTCCTCCAGTGATGGTCTGATGTTCATAATCGCCTCCTGTTAACTAAAAAGATCGTCCATGGTGAAAATCCCTTCGGATCTTCATCAAGGACGATCATCATTCTCATAATCGCGGTGCCACCTTGATTCGCAGCCAGAAACCAGACATTCCGAACAATACAGACAATTCGTACAATCCAAACGCATCATTCCCGTGCGCCTGCCGCCATGTGTCAGCTCTTCTGTAATCTCCGGATTCTCCTTGACAGATTCACCTTCGAGCTCGAGTAACCGTCTGGCTTTTGCCTTTTCTCTTCTGCGCTCTTTGTTGGATACAACCATATCCACGGCAACTAACGTATGCCCTCACGTTGTGAAATACTCACCTGCCCTGCGAATCGGTACATCTATCGGTACATCCGCCTCTCAAGCCTTCACGATTCCAGTTCATCGTTCCTGGCCTTTCGATGCTCCCGAGCTCCAATCCTGCAGCAAGTTTTCCTCACACCCTCCGCGGCCCATTTGTGAATCGGTATCCTGCCGGGTTCTCAGCCTCCCCGGCTCTCTGTGAGTTCCTGCATTCACGTTACTTCCGCTTCATCGGTTTAACGTGTTATTAAATTGAACTAATTGAGATCAGTTTACACCGAAGCCGTGCCGGATGCAAGTGCAACTTGAACTCCGCCATGCACAATTCCAGCTCCGTTGAAGGCATCTACCTGAACATAATAATCCCAGTCTTTTACCAGAGCTCCGATTTTCTGATTCCGGCAGTTTCCAATCACCGTGCAGCTATGATGCAAATGCTCCGGATCGTTTAAACTGTCCCCCACATTTTGCACGTCAAGTTAAAACGCAAGCGTTTTCGTTCCCGTTGCCATGGCAACAGACAAATCCGCCGTGTTAGCTTATCCTAACCATCAGTTTGTAGGTGCTAACCAATGTAACTGCACGATTCCCTCCAAGGACGCCGCACCATAAAGCAGACCATCATCAGATTATTGGTGCTGTTCCTCAATGATCACCATGATGCACATTGGAGGGAATACAATTCCGCCGTCTGTTTCCAACAGCAGATAGCGGCACAAAAGAAATACGGGAGAGAGTATGAAAAAGTTTTCCAAGCGTTCCATGATCCGCGTGACCGCTGCCATTACCGCAGCCGCCATGCTGACCGCCTGCGGTGCATCCAACACAGCCGCATCCACTGAGGCTGCCGATGCCGCTGCCACCGAGGCATCGGTTTCCACCGAAGGCTCCACAGAGGGTTCCACTGAGGCTGCTTCTGAAGCCTCCACAGAAGAGGCCGCCGAAGTCGACGAGAACGGGACCCACACTGTTGTGGACCATGCCGGCAACGAAGTTGAGGTTCCCAACAAGATCACCAAGGTCGTCATCGACCAGATCCCGATCCTTTCCACCTACATGGCCTATTTCCAGGGCAGCGCTCCGAACATCGTCGGATACTGCGGCTCCTTCAAGTCCGTCATCTCGGACACAGTTCTGAAGAACATCGCGCCGGAGCTCCTCGAGTCCTCCGACACTGTGTATGCACAGAGTGATCTGAACATTGAGGAAATCATGAAGCTCGAGCCCGATGTCATTCTCTACAATGCCGGCAACTCCGAGCATGCAGAGATCCTGAAGGCAAGCGGCATCCCGTCGATTGGTTTTGCCACCGTTGGCGCCGAGACCGAAGCCGATCCCATCGAGCGCTACGAAGAGTGGCTTAACCTCCTCGAGGATGTATTCGGTGAGGAAGGCAAAACAGACGAGTTCGTCGCAGCCGGCGATGCCATCGTGGCAGATGTCGAGGCCAGAATCGCAGAAATTCCTGAGGACGAGCGTCCCAGCGCCATGATCCTGTGGAAATACTCCGACGGCGTTCCCATGGTATCCGGCCAGGGTACCTTCGGCAGCTACTGGCTGAAACACCTGGGCGTCACCGACGTTGCCGCAGAGACCTCCGGATTTGCACAGACCAGCATGGAGCAGATTTACAGCTGGGATCCCGATATTCTCTTCCTCGACGGTCCGGGACTCCAGCCTCTGAAGGTTGACGATGTTCTGTCCGGCAATGTCGATGGAGCAGACTTCTCCACACTCACTGCCGTACAGAACGAACGCGTTTACAACACAACTCTCGGCATGTGGAACTGGTTCACGCCGAACCCGGACGCTCCGCTGGTTCTGGCATGGATGGCCTGCAAAACCTATCCGGAAGCCTTTGCCGACTACCCGCTCGAGGAGACCATCAAGGAGTACTACAAAACCTGGTATGGCTATGATGTCACCGATGAAGAGCTGGCGGAAATGCTGGAGTATTAATTCCTGATCAGACATTACCCGCAAACGGGCACCCTCTCGAGATACGGAAGGGGTGCTCGTTTCTCATAATGAAGTAACGATTCCGAGCCCATTCGCAAAATCGCCTGGCTCTGAATAGGTACCTAATGAAAGAGTTTACATGAAAGATACCCTTTGGATTAAAAACGGCCGCTTCACCCCTCTGGCAGTTCTGCTCATGATCCTGCTGCCGATTGCAACCGCCCTCATCTGCCTGTGCTTTGGCCGCATGAGCGTACCGGTGAATGACGTCCTGCAGGCCTTCGGCGCCGCCCTCACCGGTAATGTCACCGGCTCTCAGAACTACTCCATTGTCATCAATCTGCGCATGCCGCGGATCCTCATGGCGATCATCGTCGGGGCCGGCCTCACCGTAGCCGGTGCCACCTTTCAGGCGCTCTTCTCCAATCCGCTGGCAACGCCCGACATTCTCGGTGTCACCAGCGGTACCTGTGTCGGTGCCATCCTGGCCATCATTCTCTCCTGCAACACGCTTGAGACGCAGCTGATTGCACTGGTATTCGGCCTCGCTTCCGTTGTATTCACATTAAAAATTGCCGGCAAGAACGACGGCCGCTCTATGGTCTACCTGGTCCTCGCCGGAACCATTGCCTCTTCGCTCTTCAACGCAATCGGATCTCTGCTCAAATACACGGCAGACCCTCAGGATAAGCTTCCGGAGATCACCTACTGGCTCATGGGAAGCTTCACCAGCGCCAGCTACAAGGAAATCCTCATCGGCTCTCCTCTTATTCTGGCCGGTATCATTCTGATTTATCTGCTACGCTGGAGATTGAACATCCTGTCTCTGAGCGATGACGAGGCAAAGGCCAGTGGCATCAATATCAAACAGACCCGCATGCTCTTCATCGTAGCCTCCACCCTGATCACCGCCTCTGCGGTCTCCATGTGCGGACAGGTCGGCTGGATCGGCCTTCTCATTCCGCACTGTGCAAGAATGCTGGTCGGCAGCAACAATCGCTACGTCATTCCGGTGAGCCTGAGCCTCGGAGCCTGCTTCATGATCCTCATCGACACGCTCTCTCGCACCATCAGCATCATTGAGCTGCCGCTGTCCATCCTGACCGCCATCATTGGCGCACCGGTATTTATTTCACTTCTGAACAAGACAAGGGAGAGCCTGCGATGATCCTAGAAGTGCAAAACGGTTGCTTTGGTTACCCCAGGCAACCCATCATTCTGGAAAATATCAACCTGACACTCGACGAGGGACACATTCTCGCGATCCTCGGCCCCAACGGCATCGGCAAGACAACGCTGCTCAAATGTATGATCGGTCTCCTGCCCTGGCACAGCGGTCTAACGCTCCTCTATGGCAAGGATCTGCATGCCTTGAAGCCAAAGGAGCTGTGGAGCACCATCTCGTATATACCACAATCTCACGGATTTGCCTTTTCCTATACCGGGCTTGAGATGGTATTATTAGGGAGAAGTGCACACCTTGGAACCTTTCAGCAACCAGGCCATGAGGAGATGGAAATGGCGAAGGCCATGATGGAGCGGGTCGGCATTACGCACCTCGCAGGCAAAGACTGCAACCGCATGAGCGGCGGTGAACTGCAGATGGTGCTCATTGCAAGAGCCCTCATCAACGATCCGAAGCTGATCATTCTGGACGAGCCGGAGACCGGGCTGGATTTCCACAACCAGATTCTCGTTCTGAACATGATCGAGCGCCTGGCCCACGAAGAAGGCATCAGTGCGATCATGAACACGCACTATCCCACGAATGCGATGACGGTGGCCGACGAGGCTCTGATGCTGAACCGAAAAGGAGAATTCTTCTATGGAACCGCTGCGGAGGTTCTGAATGAGAAGAACATTTCCTATTCCTTTGATGTGCAGGTAGTCGTCAACGAATTCCAACACGAAGGCCGCACGATCCGCAGCATTGTGCCGGTTGCCTTACAGGAAGAAACTGCATGAACCACGCAAGCAACGTCCCCTTTACCATCGCTGACAAGCGCCCCATCCGCGCAGGCATGACCATTTCCCGTCCGGCAGGGCTCGGAGAAGAGGTCCCGGTCACCTGGTTCTCGATGGGAGCCGGTACATCCATCACACCGGAGAGCTATGACTGCACCACCCTCTATCTGGGTGCGGAGGGGGAGGGAAATTTTCTCCTCGGTCCGGACGGACAGCCCGTCCCTATGCATCCCGGAGAATTCCTGATGGTCGCCCCCCGCACGCTGTGCGGGACAGAGACCGAAACCGGTCTTATTTACACAGAAATTATTTTAAAAAAGGAGAATTACACCATGAACAATCTGATCAAGGCAGGACAGCCCACTGAACTCAAAGACCTCATCTCTTACGAGGAAGGCAGCATTGCCAACCTGGACATCGTCCATGCTGACAACATGAAGTTCGTTCTCATGGCCTTCGACGAGGGAACCGGCCTCACACCGCATCGTGCTCCCGGCAACGCCATCCTCACCGCACTGGAGGGAAAGGCCATCATCGGCTACGAGGGACAGGATTATGAGCTGAAGGCCGGCGAGAGCTTCCGCTTCGACAAGGAAGGTCTCCACAGTGTTACCCCGCAGGGCCGGTTCAAAATGAGCCTGCTGCTCGTGATTGAGTAAAGCCGCTTACTGATAAATCGTATACAAAATCGATGCTATGATGAAGGGAGTCAGATTCAATAAGAACCTGACTCCCTTGTATTTCCGGCATACTGTTCGCAGATAACAGATGTTGCAGTATTTCTCATCCCAGCAAATCAGATAATACTTGCCGTTATTGGCCACCGTTCGATACGGGCTGACCACATGCGCCCCCGAAGTACTCCTATGCTGCACCAGATCAACGCCATAGTGCAGCATCTCCAGCCGGATCTTCTGATCTCCTTCAATTGCATCGTCAATGGCATCCAGAGAATACATGATCTGCTTATTATCCGGATGATTCAGATCTGACAGACTGCTGATATTCGCAACCTTTGCGCGAAAATATCGGCTCGACTGCCCTTCCAGCTTTTCAATCAGCTTTTTCGCCTGCTTTTCCGAAATCAACTTAGAGAACAGCACGCTGTCAATGAGCATCCGCAGCTCCGTGTCATCGAAATCCCGCGACAGCAGGCAGCAGCCTCCCTCCGTGTCGATGTCATAATCGCAGTCCCGCAGATAATCGATGTTGCTCTTTACCGTCCGCCGATCACATTCCACACCGTACCGTGCCTTCAACAGATGCATAATCTCCTGCTGCGTGATTCGATGGTCTGCATCGGTCTCTTCCTTCAGAATTTCCAGGATCAGCAGATTCACCATTCGCTTGTTGATACCATCTGACTTCATGCCGGCTCTCCTTGCGCACAACCTTATTCGCAGCAGCTCCAAACCATACGATCAGTCTGCTCCGCCATCTCCTCTTGAAAAGCCGTCTCACTCATCCCGGCCGCAACAGCTGCCGCCTGAAGGGTAATCGATCCCGATTGAACCAGATTGATTAACGTCTCCCTTCGCCCAGTTTCAATTCCTTGCTTAATTCCCTGCTCACGGCCTTCTTTCAGACCTTGTTCCAGCCCTTGCTCATGACCTTCCTTAAGGCCTTGTTCTAGTCCTTGCTCGCGCCCATATTCTATTCCTTCCT
>CAYLUU010000065.1:0-12882 GCA_964386925.1 uncultured Sarcina sp.
ATCCGGAAATCAGGCAAGTTAATATGGCTAGTTATTTAAAAATCGCTGTACTAGGCAGATACGACGGCTTCAGCAGCATCAAAAGCTCCACATGTGCTTTTTCACCATGTTCACGAACTCACCATTATTCCTTGTCTTAGAGAACAGCTCCAGTACACTGTCCGTTGTCTCCTCAACCTTCGATGTCAGATAAGCCTTGCGGATCATGCCGACGCATTCCTGTTCATCCGGTGTCAGCAGCAGATCATCTCTTCGTGTACCCGATTTTGCCAGATCCACTGCAGGGAAGATTCTGCGTTCCGACAGCTTACGGTTCAGGATCATTTCCATGTTGCCGGTTCCCTTGAATTCTTCATAAACTACATCATCCATCTTCGATCCGGTTTCAATCAAAGCCGTTGCCAGAATAGTCAGTGAACCGCCTTCACGCATATTGCGGGCTGCGCCGAAAAAGCGCTTCGGCATATGCAGTGCCACCGGATCCAGACCGCCGGAAAGCGTTCTTCCGCTGGAGGGTTCTGTCAGGTTATAGGCTCTCGTCAATCTTGTGATGGAATCCAGCAGAATCATCACATCCCGCTTCGCCTCTACCAGACGTTTAGCGCGCTCGATGGTCATTTCTGCCACTCTCTTATGATGTTCCGGCAGTTCATCAAAGGTCGAATAAATCACCTCTACATTCGGGCCTTCCAACGCTTCCCGAATATCCGTCACTTCCTCAGGCCGCTCATCGATCAGCAGAATGATCAGATGAATTTCCGGATTGTTGGCCTTGACCGACTTTGCGACTTCCTTCATAAGAGTCGTTTTTCCAGCCTTCGGCGGTGATACGATCATTCCGCGCTGTCCCTTTCCGACAGGACACATAAGATCCATCACACGCATTGCCACCGATGCCCCCGGCTTCTCCAGGCGAATGCGGTCATCCGGGAAGATCGGCGTCATATCCTCAAAGTTATAGCGCTTTTTGGATTCTTCCGGTTCCAGTCCGTTGATGGCCGTCACATACAGAAGCGCAGAAAATTTCTCATTCTGATTGCGTATGCGCAGACCGCCCTCCAGAATATCGCCCGTCTTCAGATTAAAGCGACGAATCTGACTGGGAGCCACGTAGACATCATTATCTCCGGGCATGTAATTCGCTGATCGAATGAAGCCGTAGCCCTCCGCCATAACCTCAAGGATCCCCTTTGCCTTCTCCCCGCTGTCCAGATCCGGATTGATGTCGTTTTTATGAACAATCTGCTGATCCGGGCGATTGATACCGCGGCGAGCATAACGTCCGGCCATTGCAGAGTTCTGACTAGTGCTTCCCTGTGCTGCCCCCTCGGCAACAGTACGTGTCACATTGGGAGCATCCGCATTCGGTGCATCCATCACCTGGCTCTGTACCTCGGTGCCCGTTTCTTCCTGCTTGGCTGCATAGACAACGGCCTTTGCCGTATCCGCAGTCTCCGTCTTCTCTTCCTGTTCTGCCTTAGGAGCCTTCACCGTTTCTACGCGCTTCGCACGACTCTTTACAACTCTTCGACCTTTGCCAGTCGGCACCTTTTCTGCCGCAGTCTCCTCTGTTCCGGAGATCTTCTCATCAGACCTCTTTTCATCAGAGGCTTTCTCATCGACACTCTGCTGCTCTGTTGCCTGCTCTGCCGCTCTCCGTCTTTCCTCCAGAACCTGCTCGTCCTCCGCATGATCCAGCTCCAGGAGCATCTCCACAATCTTCTCCTTGCGAGCTCTGGACGGAACATTGAGGCCCCGCTCTTCTGCAATCTCCTTCAGGTCCTTTGCCTGCAGTGATCCATACATTTCTTTCGTCATTCTCATTGGTTGTTCCTTATGTGTTGTCGTATTGGTGTTGCTCTTGCTATGGTGTGCTGGTTTGATGTGCGTTGCTCTGGTTCAGATAGGGTTCTGTGATGAACCTCTATAGACACTGTTTTATCATTCAGATTCAACTAATCTGATTATAAAATGTCACAAAATGCATTGTCAATCATGGAATTGCGTTCCGCAGCGGTAGCTATGAAAGGAGTGCCTATGAAAACGCTCCAATCAATGAATATCACGCAAAAGGCGTATCTGTTACTGTAAAAATCCCGGACAGCGCCTGCGCATCTATGCGAACTTGCGCGCGCAGATGCACAGACATTGGACGGGTTAGCGTCTTCTTAGATTCTCGCCGTCCCGCTCTCTCTTGCCGCTTCCGCAACCGCCTTGGACACAGCCTCTGCAATTCGCGGATCGAAAGCCTTCGGCAGAATATTTTCTTCGTTTAGTTCCTCATCCGGGATCAGGCCGGCAATTGCTTTTGCCGCCGCCATCTTCATGGACGGATTGATGTCTCTTGCACGTACAGACAATGCGCCCTTAAAGATGCCCGGGAACGCCAGTACGTTGTTAACCTGATTCGGGAAATCCGATCTTCCGGTGCCGATAACCCGGATACCAGCCTTCTTAGCAAGGTCCGGCATAATCTCCGGTGTAGGATTCGCCATTGCAAAAACAATAGCGTCCTCCGCCATCGTCGCCGCAAGCTCCGGTGTCAAGGCTCCCGCCACTGATGTTCCAATAAAGATATCTGCTCCTTTAATAGCCTCCGCAAGACCGCCGGTGAGCTTCTCCGGATTCGTCTCCTCCGCAAGCTTTCCTTTGTGTCCCTCCAGGCCTTCCGGACGCCCCGGTACCAGAATGCCGTGTTCATCAACAGCAATGATATGACGGGCGCCTGCCGTCTGCAGCATATGAATGATTGCTGTCCCTGCTGCCCCCGGACCGTTCTGAACAATCTTCACATCCTCGATCTTCTTGCCGACAACCTTCAGAGCATTCAGAACTCCCGCGAGCACAATGATAGCAGTTCCGTGCTGATCGTCATGAAAAACCGGAATGTCCAGATCCCGTTCCAGCTCCGCCTCAATCTCAAAGCACTCAGGGCTTCGGATATCCTCGAGATTAATGCCCCCAAAGGTGGGAGCAATTGCCTTAACTGCAGCAATAACCTCTTCCTTTGTAGATGCATTCAGACAAATCGGGAACGCATCCACTCCGCCGAACTCCTTGAAGAGAACGCATTTGCCTTCCATAACCGGAAGGCCAGCCTCCGGTCCAATGTTGCCAAGTCCCAGAACCGCCGTTCCGTTGGTTACAACAGCCACCGTGCGTCCCTTCATTGTGTAGCGGTATACATCCTCCGGATTAGCCTTGATCTTGCGGCAAGGCTCTGCGACACCCGGTGTATACGCTGTAGACAGTGCATCTTTGTCCCTGCAGGTGACGAGACTCTGCACAGCAATCTTTCCGGGAAACTTTTCATGTAACGTAAGTGCAGCTTCGTTGTAATCCATGTGACCCTCTCTCCCATTCAAAACGTGATATCTGTTACTGTAAAATTTGAGCATCCTACGTTCTCTTCTCCATCAGCGTCCCCACAATGTACTGATACATATCACCGCTCTTCTCTTTCCAGCTTGCCACTACGTGCTTTGCCGATTCCTCATCCGGTACAGAAAGGTCAATGGACACAACAGGATGTCCTTCTTCCTTCACCACCAGATGCACCGTATAGTCGTCGAACGTCGAGCGATAATACTCCCCGAGAATTGCCTCTTCATTGGTAATCTCCCGCCCCATATCCTTGAGATAGGTACGGATCTGCTGTTTGATGCTGTCCGACAGCTGATTAGCGAAAAAGCCCAGCGTCTCTTCCCCTTCCTCCGTAATCTGCAGAAAGGTTTTCCCCCCCATCAGTTTCTCATTGACAAAGCCGTTTTTCTCAATTTCCTCATAGGTCTGCAGGAGGGTTTCAAAATTAGCTGCGTAGCCGTTTTCGATCAGAAAGGAGCTGGTGCGCGGCATAGCGATCTCACCGCCGGCGCGGTCCAGCATATACAGAATGATTAATTTGTAAATTGCAACCGGTTCCATCAGTGCAAGCCATCCCCCTCATAAGCAGTTTCAGCAGTGATCTCGATCCAGCAGTTTTTCCGGCTCCGTATATCTCGGATCCCCCGTCAATCCGGCCATTCGTCTGCGAATTTCCTTCTCATAGCCATTTTCAGAGGGATTATATAACTTCTGATCCCGCAACGCCTCCGGAAGGCAAGGCTGCCCCGCATAATGCTCCTCATAGCTGTGCGCATACTCATATCCGATTCCACGTCCCAGATTTGACGCCGCCTGATAATGCGCGTCCTGAAGATACGGCGGAATCGGTAAATCGCCGGTTTGCTGTACCAGCTTTCTGGCTGCTGTAATGGATTCACATGCGGTATTCGACTTGGGTGCAGTAGCTACATACTCTGCAGCCTGAGAGAGAATGATCTGTGATTCCGGAAAGCCGATGCGTTCTGCCGCAAGGCTCGCCATCGTCGCCACCTGTAAAGCGTTCGGGTCTGCATTTCCGACATCCTCTGCGGCACAGATCATAATTCGCCTGGCGATGAACTCCGGTTCCTCTCCCGCTTCAATCATACGAGCCAGGTAGTACACCGCAGCATCCGGATCGGACCCACGCATGCTCTTAATGAAAGCCGAAATTGTATCGTAATGATTATCGCCTTTTTTGTCATACCGCGCAACACGTTTCTGAATGCACTCCCGTGCCACATCCATTGTGATATGGATCCTGCCGTCCTCCGACCGATCAGTCGTCAGAACGCCCAGTTCTATGGCATTCAAGGCATGTCTGGCATCTCCGCCAGACATCTGGGCCAGGAATTCCAGTGCATCTTCATCCAGCTCCGCATGGTAGCTTCCCATGCCTTTTTCCGAATCCTTCACGGCACGCAGAAGGAGCTCCCGGATATCTGCCGCCGACAGAGGCTTTAGTTCGAAGATCATGGAGCGGGAAATCAAAGCGCTGTTCACTTCAAAATATGGATTTTCTGTCGTTGCTCCGATCAGCGTAATCGTCCCATCCTCAACAAAGGGCAGCAGGTAATCCTGCTGTCCCTTGTTGAAGCGGTGAATCTCGTCGATAAAGAGGATGGTCTTCTTGCCGTATCCGCCAAGGCGGTTTTTGGCTGCATTCACCACCTCTTCCATATCTTTTTTGCCGGCAGAGGTTGCATTAATCTGACAGAATTCTGCCGCCGTCGTATTCGCGATCACTCTGGCCAGTGTTGTCTTGCCGGTACCGGGCGGTCCATAGAATATCACGCTTCCCAGCTTATCCGCCCGGATGGCGCGGTAGAGCAGCTTATCCTTGCCGATGATATGCTGCTGTCCCACCACCTCATCCAGCGTCTGCGGCCGGAGCCTGGCAGCCAGCGGAGCTTCCTTCTCCGTATTCTGCTGCCTCATGTATTCGAACAAGTCCATTTCCATGCCGTTGCCTTCTACCGGAGTTTCCAGATATCCCGGTTGTATTCTTCGATGGTGCGGTCACTGGAGAAAAATCCGGCCTTTGCGATGTTCACCAGACTCATCTGTGTCCAATGCTTCCGATCCTCATAATCCGCAATCATCTGATCCTTTACGCGGATGTAGTCCTCCAGATCAATGAGAGCCATGAACCAATCCTTGTTCAGAATGTCCTTGTACAGACGCTCCAGGTTCTCCTTGTGTCCAATCTCCATGCACTGCTCTCCGACAATGAAATCCACCGCCTCTTTGATCACAGGGCTCTTGTCATAGTAATCTTTGGACACATAATCTGCCTTTTGGTAATGCTCGATCACGGTCTCGGAGTCCACTCCGAACATGTAAATATTATCATCGCCGACCAGCTGATGAATCTCCACATTCGCACCGTCTGCAGTTCCCAGTGTGATTGCACCGTTCAGCATGAACTTCATATTCGAGGTTCCGGACGCCTCCTTGGAAGCCAGCGAGATCTGTTCCGAAATATCGCAGGCCGGGATCAGTTTCTCCGCGTAGGTAACATTGTAGTTCGTCACGAACACCAGGTGCATATAGGGACTTACATCCGGATCGTTATTGACAATATCCTGCAGGACCAGGAGCAGGTGAATGATGTCCTGCGCAATGATATAGGCCGGGGCTGCCTTCGCACCGAAAATAAAGTTCAGCGGACGTACCGGCTTTTTGCCGCCCTTGATTTCCAGATACTTGTGAATGATGTACAGCGCGTTCATTTGCTGGCGCTTATACTCATGCAGCCGCTTGATCTGAATGTCGAAAATGCCGTTCGGATCCAGCTCCACGCCTTCATGAACTTTTACATATTCTGCAAGTGCCGTCTTGTTGTTCTGCTTAATTTCTTCCAGACGATCCAGTACCTCTGCATCATCCTGATACTGCAAGAGATCCTCCAGACGATTAGGATCCCGCTTAAAGGCATCCGAAATCTTCTCCGACAGAAGATCCGACAGCGGATGGTTGCAGGACATCAGCCACCGGCGGAACGTAATGCCGTTGGTCTTGTTATTGAATTTCTCAGGATAAAGCTCATAGAATTTGTGAAGCTCCGTATCCTTCAGAATTTCTGTATGAATTGCAGCCACACCGTTCACAGAGAAACCGTAGTGAATATCAATGAAGGCCATATGCACACGATTGTCCGCATCGATGATCTGGACGGCCGGATCATCATATTTTGCCCGGATTCTCTTGTCCAGCTCCTTGATGATCGGAACCAGCTGCGGAACCGCCTTCTCCAGATACTCCATCGGCCAGGTCTCCAGAGCTTCAGCCAGAATGGTGTGATTGGTGTAGGCACAGGTTTTGGACACGACCTCGATGGCTTCGTCCATGGACATTGCCTTGTATTCCGTCAGGATGCGGATCAGCTCCGGGATGATCATCGTCGGATGCGTGTCATTGATCTGAATGACCGCGTGATCATACAGATGACGCAGATCATACTGTTTGGCCTTCATTTCCCGCAGAATCCACTGGGCAGCATTGCTGACCATGAAATATTGCTGATAAATGCGCAGGAGTCTTCCCTTCTCATCCGAATCGTCCGGATACAGGAACAAGGTCAGATTCTTCTCGATTTCATCCTTATCAAATGTAATTCCCTCTTCTACCAGGGAGTCATCCACCGTATCCACGTCGAACAGGCGCAGCTTGTTCACGCCGGCATCGTAACCCACAACATCGATGTCGTACATATGCGACGTCACCTTGCGCCTGCCAAAATAGACATCAAAGGACACCTCGCTCTTTGATTCCCAGGAATCCTTTTCGATCCACGGATCCTTTTCAGCCTTCTGCAGGTGATCGTCCAATACCTGATGGAACAAGCCGTAGTGATAGTTCAGGCCAATGCCTTCTCCCGGCAGTCCCAGCGTGGCAATGGAGTCCAGAAAACATGCTGCAAGACGCCCCAGTCCGCCGTTTCCCAGAGACGGCTCCGGCTCCACCTCTTCGATTTCTGTCAGTTTCTTGCCATTGCGCTCCAGCAGAGCCTTCATACGATCGTAAATCTTCAGATTGATCAGATTGTTGCTCAGCAGCTTTCCGATCAGGAATTCCGCCGAGATATAGTAGATCTTCTTCTCGCCGTTATTGCGCTCCGTCACTGCCAGCAGACGCCTGCAGTACTCCAGAAGGATGTAATAGAGCTCCTCATTGGTGCATGCTGCAATGCTCGTCTTGCCGCAGCGGTCTGCTGCAATGTCCAGCAGCTGTTCCTCCATATTTAATGTCAGAATATCCTTCTGCATGTTCGTGTGCTGTACTCTCATGGTTGCCTCCAGATCGTATGAAATCAGGGTCGATCCCCGTGGATAAAGAAAAGCCGGAGAGATCCATTCCATCCCCCCGGCTTTTCGTTTGTCTCTTGTTCAGAACCCGTTCAGGAATTCGTGACTCAGAACTCCTGCAGCTCCTCCATTACCAGGTGGCGAGGTGTGCCGTCTACCCAGAAAGGAAGCAGCTCGCCCTGGATCAGCGGGCGTGCATAGTTTACATAATCCTCGGTCAGATCGTCGCCATCCTCGTTGATCCACTCCTGAGGAACATTCTTTACGCCGTTTGCGATCTGATGAATATCGAACTTCGAGAACTCGATGCGATACGGCTCGCCTTCCTTGTTGACTCTCTGGAAGATAACCATCTCAGCCGTCTCACCCTTGGAAGCAGCCTCAGCAGCCATGCTGCCTGCAGTAAATGCCTCGTTGATATCAGTCAGGGATGCAACATGGGTTGCTGCTCTCTGCATTGTGGAGAACTCGATGGCTCTGGTCTTGCAGCCGGTGCGCTCTGCAACCAGCTTGCACAGTGCAGTAGCCGTGCCGGACAGCTGCTTGTGACCGAATGCATCAACCTTATCGGATGCATCGCCCAGCTCGCATGCATAGCGTCCGTCAGCCAGCTTCAGGCCCTCAGACACTGCGATTACAACGGATCTCTTCGTCTTGGAGAGCATCTCAACCTTATCCAGGAACTTGTCCACATCGAAGGTTCTCTCCGGCAGATAAATGCCATCCACGCCGCTGCAGTCATCGCCCTTTGCCAGAGCTGCTGCTGCGGTCAGCCATCCTGCATCACGCCCCATGATCTCAGCGATCACGATGGTAGGCTTTGCTGCGCCGAAGGACTCGTTGTCGCGGATGATTTCCTTCATGGTCGTTGCGATATATTTAGCTGCAGAGCCGTAGCCCGGGCAGTGATCCGTAACCGGCAGGTCGTTGTCAATGGTCTTCGGAACGCCCATGAACAGCTGAGACTTGCCATGCTCCTTTGCATAATCGCTGAGCATCTTAACGGTATCCATGGAGTCATTGCCGCCTGCATAGAACAGGGTGTCAATGTCATGCTCTTCCATGATCTTGAAGACGTTCTCATAGACGTCCTCATGCCCCTCGATCTTCGGCATCTTAAAACGGCAGGAGCCAAGGAAAGCGGAAGGTGTTCTCTTGAGGAGCTCAATTCCCATGGGATCAGCCAGGTACTTGTCCAGATCGACCAGCTTGTCCTGCAGGAATCCCTCAATTCCGTGGATCATGCCATAAACGTGCTCAGCACCTGCTGCCTTTGCACCGGCATAGACACCTGCGATGGAAGCGTTGATAACGGCGGTAGGGCCGCCAGACTGACCTACAACTACGTTCTTCATACTACCCTTTCCTCTCTTTTCGTCTCAATTCCTTCTCTTTATCCTCACATAAATGCGCACCGCAGGAGCCTGCGATGAGACCGCATCCAAGTTCGGATTATAACAGTCTGCCTGATCAGCGTCAATGTGGGGGTTAGAGCGGCATGCTCTCGCCATCATCGTCGTACAGCTCGTAGTCAGCCGCATTTCCCTCATGGCTGAAATACCGAATGGTACTGTAGTCCAGCTCTGCGCTGCAGCGTGCCGGCTTCGCAAACGGCAGTACATGGCCTTTGCGAAGGAAGACTGCCACCTCGTTTACCTCCAGCGGAACGTAATGATCCCCTGCATCCAGAACCTCTTCATCATAGTCATCCCATGCCCGGAAGCGCAGTAGCTTCATCTCCTCCGGCAGATAGACGTAGCGACCCTTTGCGTTCTGATGATAAACCGGAGCGATCATAATGCTCTCGCCGACGAGGAGCTGATCCTCTACATTCCTTGCGCGCTCATCCTCCGGATATTCAAAGGACAGCGGCATCATATACATGTCTCCCTTCAGAGCAGCCTTCATGAACTCACTGTACAGATACGGCAGCAATGCATAGCGCAGCTCCACCAGCTTACGGAAGGTGTCGGTGTGCTCGAAAGCCGTCGCCTCCTGCTGCCTTGTTCCTGCTGCCGAATGGTTGCGCATCAAGGGTGTGAACAGGCTAACGCCGAACCAGCGCAATACCAGATCCTCCGTCGTGTCCGCGCTGAAGCCGCCCATATCTGCACCGCAGTACAGGAAGCCGTTCATGTTCAGTCCCGGCATCTGCTGCAGATTCATCAGGATATGACTCCACCAGGAACGATTGTCACCGGTCCAGATGCCGCCATAGCGATGCATTCCGGTGAACGAACTGCGTGAGTACATTAATGTACGCTTACCCGGGCGCAGTCTGGCAAAGGCATCTCCTGCCGCCCTTGTCATGTTGTAGCCGAAGAGGTTATGCACCTTATCATGCCGGATCCGCTGTCCCTTATAGTTGTGGTAAAAGCTCCGGTAGTCCTTCGGATTGTTGTCGATGGAACCCACCAGATCCTTTAGCTGGAAGAAGGAGACAATGTCCAAATTCTTCCCCTTATAGTCTTCGATTTCCTCGAACACTTCCTTCAGATGATCCTCGGAATAGAAAATGGCCGGCTCATTCATGTCATTCCAGAAGCCATCAATTCCCTGATCCAGCAGAACTTTATATTGCTCGCCGAACCAGTTTCTCGCCTCCTCATTCAGGAAATCCGGGAACAGCACGCGTCCCGGCCACACAGCAGCAACGAACTCCGAACCGTCCTCCTTCGTGCAAAAATATCCCTTAGCCCTTCCATCTTCATAGACGTTGTAGCCGTCCTCGATCTTCACTCCGGCGTCAATGATAGGCACCAGATGAATCCCCTGCTCCTTCATCTCCTGCACAAAAGAAGGAAACTCCGGGAAAGCTTTCTCGTCCACGGTGAAATCCTTATATCGTTCCATGTAATCGATGTCCATATTGATCGCATCGATTGGAATTCCTGCCTCTCGATAATCCTTTGCAATCTTCCGGATATCTTCCTCGTTCCGATATCCCCAGCGGCTCTGAGCATAGCCAAAAGCCCACTTCGGCGGCAGATAGCTGCGTCCGATGAGCTGCCGGAATTCCCGGACAATAGACCGCATGGATTCGCCCTCGATCAGGTACAGATCGAAATCAAAATCCTCCAGTGTGATTTTCAACTCTTCCGGCTTCGTATATCCAATGTCATAGGTAATAAGTCCAGGATTGTCCAGATACAGCGCATAGGACCGTTTTTTATCTGCAGAGGAAATCAGCAAAAAGTTGTGTGCACCGTACAGGGAATGCTTCTCCTCCAAATGGAACGGGTCATCACTGTTGTTGCTCTTGTAAATCCAGCCTCTCTTGTTCATTCCGCGAATGGTCTCGCCAAGGCCGTAGACAATGTCATCCGCCTCCATGGTCCAGATCAGGCTCTTCCCCTCTTCCGACACCTGTGCATCCGGCAGGATCTTCTGCAAAGCCGTCTGCAGTGCTGCAGAATCCGTCCCAGCCACAGATAAATCCGGATTCACGACCGATTCTGTGTCGATGGGTGTTCCGATTCGAAATTTAGTAATCATCTCTGTTCTCCCTTTCGCTTGCATTTCGAGTCACATTTGTTATAATGTAACCCATCTGATTCACCACGCGGTATTAGTTCATCGGTAGAATGCGACCTTCCCAAGGTTGAGAGGTGGGTTCGATTCCCATATACCGCTTACTTCTTTTATCGGCTTTCACTGAGACTCAGTGAAAGCCGTTTTTATGAGCTTCTTTCGGTGGGCTGTTCAGTCCTCTCCTCCCCGCCCACATTTCTGAAGCCCTCTTCTTTCTTCCGATTATTCCCCTGTCAGCTTCACGTAGATCGGCTCATGGTGCACTGCCGGAAGGAATTTATCCAGCACGTCCCTCACCTTTATCTTCAGGCTGGAAGTGTTAACGCAAGGGTGACACCCCAGATATTCCTCGCGGATTACATCTTCGTCCATCAGCAGCTGCACCTGATTCTCATGGTCATTCATCAGTCCCATCACGCTCACAGATCCCGGCTGAATGTCCAGGTATTCTTCCATCTTCTCCGGCGACGCGAACGAGAGCCGCGCCGACTGAATCTGGGCGGAGAGCTCTTTTGTTTTGAATGGCTTATCTCCCGGCATCATCAGCAGATAGAACTTCGTCTGCTGCCGGTTGCACAGGAACAGGTTCTTGCAGACCAGGCAGTCCAGAATGGCATCAATGTCATGGCAGGCTTCCATCGTGTCCGCATGTCCATGATCCGTTCGCTTGTATTCAATGCCAAGGGAATCCAGAAGATCGTACACCCGGATTTCCTTCGGTTCCCGCCCTTGCGTGTTCTCCGGGCGGCCGTCGTATAATGTCAGGTTCTGCATGGTTATGTCTCCTCGTGATGCTGCAAATATTGATACCATTAAACCGCATCGGTTCCCCGTCATCAAGCACCCCAGACAGTAAATTCCCGCACATTCGATAAGAAAAAACAGAACAGGTTCTGACTACCGCAGCCCGCTACGCCTACGTTTTTGACGCGTACTCTTCGAAAATCATTCTGCGTTATCTGGCTGGTTATTTGGCAAACGCTGTACTAGAATTGCTGCGAAGCAGACATTCATCATTCACCGCAGAAATCAGGAGGCTTCATATGCTGACCAACACCACTCTATGCTATCTGGAAAATAATGATTCTTATCTAATGCTGCATCGCACGAAGAAAAAGGGAGATATGAACAAGGACAAATGGATCGGCATCGGCGGACATCTCGAGGATGGTGAGAGCCCGGAGGACGGAATCCTGCGGGAAGCCCGCGAGGAAACCGGTTATGAACTGCAGGGGCTTTCCTTTCGCGGGATCGTGACGTTCGTGTACTGCGATGTCACGGAATATATGAATCTGTTCACAGCAACCGGCTTTACCGGAAAAGCTATTGAAGAATGTCCCGAGGGGGACCTGGAGTGGGTTCCGAAAAGCCGTGTCTTCGAGACCGATCCGCAGAAATCACTGAACCTCTGGGAGGGTGACCGTATTTTCTTTCGTTTGCTGGAGGAGAAGGCGCCCTTTTTCTCACTCAAGCTCGTCTATTCTGAGGAGGGGGATCTTAAACAAGCGGTACTGAATGGACAGGAATTGAGGCAATAGGGATAGAATTGAATTCTGCTCCCTTCCGACCCCTGGCATAAGACAAGGTGGAAGTTAACTTTTCGATTCACCTTTTTCTCTTTTATGTATTATAATAGGCACGAAATAAAGAAACCAAGCCGGCTTTTAAAGCGTGAAATCAC
>CAYLUU010000066.1:0-12765 GCA_964386925.1 uncultured Sarcina sp.
CTCGATATTTATGATTTCGCCCACCAAAGTTCCGGGTGCCAGACAAAAAATGATCAGCATAGAACGTCCACTGGAAATGTTACCGTCGCTGATGCTGAGCATCCCCGCCATTGCACCCGCAATTCCGATAAACGTCACGCAGATTCCACAGGCCATATTCAGTCCATCAATGTGTCGGTCTTTTAGCAGATTTCCAGCAAAATATCCGATCAGCCCGCCGATGATCACAGCGATAGTATTAATGAAAGCTCCCATTTAAATTCCTCTCTTTTTATAAAATGCCTGTTGCACTGGCAACTGCACCATTTGATGTTTACCACAACTCCATTTATTATATCCGTGCGTGCAATGCTCCGCCCGAATAGATCATTGTACATTTCAACGTGTTTACATTTTTTAATACCATTAAGGAGTTTGAATATGGAACTTTCCAATGTCCTCAATGACCGATGCAGTATTAGAAGCTTTAAAGAACAGACAGTTCCCCGAGACCTTCTCGTTCAGCTGATCGAAGCGGCATGCCAAGCTCCGACAGCCAGCAATCTTCAAGCATGGCGCTTTATTATTGTTGATGAGCCTGAGCTTGTTCGCAAAACAGACCTCTTTTGCCCCGGTCTTTCCGGTAAGCCGCCCGTCATTATCATTGTTGCCAGTGATTTAGACGAAGTAAATCGCCGTGGCAGTGCAAACTCCCTTGCATATGGATGCATGATGGATGCATCTATGGCCTGTGAAAATTTGCTTTTAAAAGCCGTTGATCTTGGATTAGGAGGATGTGCGATTAAAAGCTATAACGATGTTTCTATTCGCAGCCTTCTGAATCTACCGGAATCCCTTCGAATCGAAATTCTTATATCCATAGGATATCCTATGGATGTGCCAAAGAAGAAACCAGCCAGAAAAGCAATAAATCAAGTACTCTTTTATAATCAATATGAAAGTACAGCCGACACAGTATCAGCATTACCAGCGACGCCGGTTACAAATAAGCCTATTACTTCTCCTGTGATGGATAAAGAGTGTTCATCGTCTTCCAGTCAAGACCTCTCAGAACTATTGATCTATATGATAACCAGTGCTGCCGGGCTTTCGGGTGAGCCACAGGTTTATGGTCCCCTTCGCGTGATCGAATCCGCAGAACGTCTGGCAAAGCTTATGTCAATAAACGATCCCGATAATAAAACTCTCCAATCTCTAATAAAACTAATAGATGAAGGAAAGCACAAAAATATGACGGATCCTTCTGCATTCCAGCAAATGCTTAATGATGCTGCCATTCTATGTACCAAACTATAAAGAACCATTTGGTTGACAAAAAAACGTCTGTCGGCGAAATCACCGACAGACGTTTTTCAATCATCTTAACTAGTTGTAACGCAATTATTTATCCGAAGTATTGAACAGACCAAGCGTTGCCGTAAAGAAACTATATAATGCTGCTCCAGCAAGGGCACCGGCACCGACAATATTGAGCGACTGTTCCCTTTCCTTGTTTCCGCGAACATAAGCCAGGCGAATAATAAGACCTGCAATGATCGTCAAGCCATTCAGAATATTGCCTACAAGAAGACCTGTCGCAAACAATATTCCAAGTTGATGTTTTCCGCCGATCAGCTGAATAATTGCTCCGGGAATTGCCCAGATAACTAACCACTTTGCAATTTCCATGCTAGCGCCAGCGCTAATTGTGGCTACAAACGTATTCGAAACAGGAGCGAACAGCCCTTGGTTAAAATAGCGAAGAGCAAAGAATCCAACCATCACCGCGGCGATAATAAAGCCAAGCAGTTCCGAATAATACTGCTGTTTTCTTCCTTCCTTTTCAAGTTCAGGATTCGTGCCATTGCCGCGAAGAATATATCCGCACTTAAGATCATAGGCCATATCTGAGAAGCAGGGACCTGTTGCAGAGGTAAAACCAGCCAGTAAACCAAGCGCCAGCGGCGGGAAGCCGATCAACATTCCTACAATTAAAAAGATCAAGGCAGTTGCAAATCCCGGGAACCAGCCGGAATACATTGCTGAAATACCTACAATCAATTCCGAAGCTTCCGCTGAAAATGCTGCAAAGATCAGCCAAATAACGAACATCGGAATCGACATATCAGAAAGGATTCCACCGACAATGGCAATCAGCATAGCACATACAAAATAAGCGACGTAGCCAAATCCCAGTGTTTTCTTCATGTGGTCGCGGCTGACGTCAGTTTTTACACCGCTGGTAGACTTACCAAAAAGAGAAATCGCACACTGAATCAAGGATACAACGCCCGCACCAATCATGACACCATGAGGAGCATATGTCAGTGCCACACTTGAGGAATAATCAAAGGAAGCGCCAAAAATGTTAGATACCAGGGTAATATTTAATCCAAAAATAGAGAATGCAAAGCCATTTGTCTTAATAATGCCGATAATGATGGAGCCAATTGCAAGTGCAGCCATTGCCCCAAAATCACCGAACCAGGAAACACCCAGCAGATCCATCGGAATTGTACCGACCTTACCTACAACGCCAAGACCGATACCCACAAGCAGGAGTACTGCTTTCTTACCTTTTTCAACAACTGCAAGAATAGATTCAGCAGACGCAACTCCAGGCGGCCACGATCCTTCTGCAGGAAACATTTCAGTTCCAAAGCAGTTGTACATGATTGTTGCATCAATAATTGTGGCCAATGTGCACCCGATCAGCATAGGAATAACAAGATCTGTTCTTCCCATAATGAAAGGAATACCGATTGGCAGAATCATGCAATTGGCAGCAGAAAAGGTTGCTGCCGATATGGATGTCTGAAGAAGATTCTGTCTGTGGATGCTTCTATATTTTCTAAAAATCTCGATCGGAATTCTAGAAAGCAGAATCGCAAACAAAGCACCAATTATAGAAGTATTCGGCGTAACTCCGGTGCGAACAATAAGTTCCATACCGATAATGGCACCGATCAGGCAAAGCGGAATCGCAAGGACAAGAATCCTCGGTTCCCACGCTTTTGGATGTTCGGAAGCCGGAATCTGTTGCTCTGCAGCAACACTGTTGTAATTTTCTTCCATAAGTTCCTCCTTACACAACGTGTCTTAAAAATTTTGATATGAAAAAAGAACTGTCCTAGCCACATTGCTATTCGGCAGTTCATGCGTTATGCTACTAAAGTGTTAAAGTGAAGTCAATGATTTGATTTATATTTTTTTCATTTTTCCTTTCAATTCTTTTTACCAATCAACATTGACTTCATCACAAATAGCCATAATTATTTCTCTTTCTCATTGCAACACAGTTTCACACATGGATACACTAATGTGCTAAACTAGAAAACCGCAAAGCAAAAACACTTTAGTAGGAGGTCAATCATGCTGATTAAACAGATCATTGAGGTATTTGATGTTTTGGACAGCAGCACCGTCAGCGGAGAGACAGTAAAAGATTATCTTCTTTCCGTCAATAAGGATGCCAATGTAGAAGTTTATCCTATTACCGGACCCAAGGGTGAAAGTACCGACATGGTTAAGGTAAGAATTCCCGGACAAAAGGGAAAGGCAAATGGTGGCTCTGCCCCGACAATTGGCGTGTTGGGCAGACTTGGCGGAATCGGTGCCCGTCCGGAAATGATTGGTTTCGTATCCGACGGAGACGGCGCACTCGCAGCATTGGCAGTTGCCTCTAAATTATTGGACATGCAGACGAAGGGTGATTTTCTGGATGGAGATGTATTTGTTTCCACACAGATCTGCCCACATGCTCCAACAGCTCCGCACAAGCCCGTTCCTTTTATGGGTTCTCCCGTAGACATGGCACAGGTCAACAAAGAGGAGGTTGTTCCTGAACTGGATGCCATTGTTGTTTGTGATACCACCAAAGGAAATCGAGTAATCAATACACGAGGATTTGCGATTTCAAATACTGTAAAGCAAGGATGGATATTACCTGTATCTGAATCGCTCCTTGACGTTATGCAGCGAACAACCGGGCGCCTGCCTTACGTATTTCCTCTGAGCATGCAGGATATCACGCCTTATGGGAATGATGTATACCATTTGAACAGCATTCTTCAGCCCGCAACAGCAACCGATGCTCCGGTCGTAGGCGTAGCAGTCACAACGGAGACTCCGGTTCCCGGATGCGCCACAGGTGCAAGTCACTTTACCGATGTAGAAGAAGCTGCGCGCTTTATGCTGGAAGTTGCAAAATCATACGGCAGAGGAGAAGTATCCTTCTACAACGCAGAAGAATTTGCCCGTCTCCAAAAGCTTTATGGCAGCATGGCTCAATTGCAGACTCTGGGAAAAGAATAAAATATGCGGCAGGGTACATATGTGCCCTGCTGTTTTCATCTTTGGAGGATTTTTATTTATGAAAATTGGGGCAATTACCATTGGCCAGGCGCCACGCATCGATGTTACCGCTGATATAATGGACATCTTCGGGGAGAAAATAGAGCTTATTGAACGCGGCGGATTAGACGGTCTCACAAGAGAAGAAATACAAAAATTTCAGCCTGAAGGAAACGATTATGTTCTCGTCTCACGTTTAACCGACGGCACATCTGTTACTTTTGCAGAGCGTTATATTATTGATCGCCTTCAAAAGGCTATTGACGATTTGGAATCGCAAAATGTCCGCTTGATTATGGTCTTCTGTACCGGGGAATTTCCATCATCTCTGACGGCACATGTACCAATGATCTTCCCCAACGATCTGCTTCATAAGACAGTTCCTCTGTTCACCCAGAACTCAAGTATTATCGCCATGACGCCTTCTCCGCTGCAGTTGGAGCAGAACAACCAAAAATGGAGCGGCTATGTTAAACATTGTGTCAGCGTTGCCGCTTCGCCCTATGGTCCGTGGGACGACCTCGTTGCTGCTGCTGAGAAGGTCAAAGACATGGATGGTGATCTGATCGTCCTTGACTGCATTGGTTTTACGAAAAAGATGAAGGATATGTTTGCGCAGAAAACAGGCAAATTAGTGATACTTCCAAGGACGCTTTTGGCCCGCGTTGTATCAGAAGTAACAGATGTAGATATTTAAGCGGACACACGTATTGTATACGATCCTTTGAACGCATATTCACAAAAGAAATCAGGGAGAATTATTCTCATGGAATTGAAAGAAATCGCAAAAAACGTCATGGTCAAATGCTTAGCTGTTAAACCAGCAGAGACGGTTTTAATTCTGACCGATAACAGCAGATTAAAAATCGGCAATGCTCTATACGAGGGGGCGCAGGAACTCGGATGTGAAGCTATGCTAATGGTCATGAAGGAGCGCGAAGTCTCCGGTGAAGAACCGCCGAAGCCAGTTGCCGAAGCCATGAAAGCAGCTGACGTTGTCATTTGTCCGACAACACAATCTGTGACTCATACGAATGCAAAACTGGAAGCCCAGAAGGCAGGTGCCCGCGTTGCAACAATGCCTGGTATTACTGAGGAAATGTTTACGCAGGGAGCAATGACGGCCGATTATGACGAGGTATTGAAGCTGACAAACAAACTGACAGCCAAGTTAACAAATGCCCATTCCGCTCGTATTGATAAAGATGGCTATTCTCTCACACTTAATCTGGAAGGCAGAAACGGAATTCCTTCCCCGGGTGTATATCGTGAAAAAGGCCAATGCGGAAATCTTCCTTCCGGAGAAGCATATATTGCCCCGCTTGAAGATGGTGTTAATGGTGAAATTCTCGTAGATGGCTCCATGGTTGGCGTTGGCAAGCTTGATTCTCCACTCCACTTTGTTATCAAAAACGGAAAAATCGTCTCCATTGAAGGGAAGGATGCTCAAAAACTAGAAATACTAACTCGCAATGACAACAATCGTACTGTTGCTGAGCTTGGTATCGGAACCAATGAAGCAGCAATACTTAATGGCATCATTCTGGAGGACGAAAAAGTCTACGGCACTGTTCATGTTGCCTTCGGTACGAACAATACTTTCGGCGGAGTAAATAAAGCAGATTGCCACATGGATGGAATCATGCTGCACCCCACGCTCTATTTAGATGATGAACTAATCATTAAAGATGGTGTGTTTCAGGTATAGCTTCATGTGCATGGAGATTTCGTAAGATGAGCAAAAAATTCAATGTTGGGCTGATTCGAGTCCTCACCTCTGATGATCCGAAATTTGTTAATATGCACGGGCAATTTATTATGGATCACTTTCCAGGACTTCACGTAGAAAGTAAATGTATCCCCGATCAATGGGAAGGTATTCACAGTCCCGAGCTCTGCAGACAGGCTGTACCCAAAATTGTACAACTCGCAAAGGATAGCTTTTCCGACAAAGACATGATCATCGTCAGTTGTGCGGATGATCCAGGAGTAGATGCTATTCGCTCTGAACTTCCCAACATCCCTGTGACCGGCGGTGGAGAGACCACCTGCGCGCTTGCCTATCGATACAGCGAACACGTCGGTATCCTCGGCATAACCGATTATCCACCTGCAGCCTACACCAGAATGTTAGGCGATCGACTTGTCATTAACAAACGACCGCAGGGTATTCACAGCACTCTCGACCTGATGACGCTGGAAGGCCATGATGCCACCCTCATGGCGGCACGGGAAATAAAAGCAGCCGGTGCAGGCGTTATTGCCCTTGGGTGTACAGGCCTAACCACGATCGGAATTACTTCTGAAATCGAAAAAGAGGTTGGGATCCCTGTTATCGACCCAGTTCTTGCAGAAGGCTTGTTTGCTTTTTATGAATCCATTCGAAAATAAGAAAGTACATTGAACGGAGGTTTAATACATTGATTAAACTCACAAAAGATCTTTGTCGGCAGGCTTTAATGGGTGGCTTATTGTTAGGCGGCGGAGGCGGCGGAACTCTGACCTCCGGTTATGAAGCCTTAGAAGAAACCTTTAAATACACTGATGCCATAACACTTCTTGATGTAACTGAGCTTCCGGCAGATGCCGTTATCGCCAATGTATCTACACTTGGAGCTCCGTCAGCTACAGACATGCATTTAACGGCAAAACATTGGAAGAAGGCCCTCGAAAATTTCGAGGAAAAGTATGGTAAAAAGGTCGCCGGCTTTACGTCTTGTGAAAATGGTGCCATTTCCACCGCCAATGGTTGGATTCTTTCTGCGCTGACAGGGATTCCGATCATTGATGCTCCCAGCAATGGGCGCGCACATCCCACAGGAACAATGGGCAGTATTGGCTTAAACACGGATCCCACTTACGTAACAACGCAATCCGCATGCGGCGGTGAAGGTGACCATTATCTGGAAACCGTTGCCTCCGGCGCTTTGCAGCCCACATCAGCTGTTATTCGCGCATCAGCAGCTGCAGATGGCGGAATGGTCGCTGTCATCCGCAATCCTGTGACAGCCTCCTATCTTCGTTCTCACGCAGCTGTTGGAGCGATTAAGCAGGCGCTTTCTATTGGGGCAATATTTGAGAAATGTCAAAACGGTCAGGAATTTGTAGATAAACTGATTGACTCTTATGATGCAAAATTTATTCTTCAAGGAAAAATAGCCGGCTATGAATTAAAGCAGGATGGCGGCTATGATATTGGGCACTTATGCGTTAGCAACGAGAATGAGCAGGTGGAACTGACCTTCTGGAATGAGTACATGCTAGCTGAACAAGAAGGTCAAAGAATTTGTACCTTCCCGGATTTGATGGTTACCTTGGATGCTCAAACCGGGGAAGCGGTATCTACTGCAGAAGCCAGAAACGGGCGTGACGTTTTTGTCCTCTACATTCCAAAAGACAAACTGATACTGGGTGCCGGAATGCATCAGGTCAAGCTGTTTCAAGAAGTGGAGGCTCTATTGCACAAGGATATGACCAAATGCAATGCTGATCTGTTTAATTAATGATGCTCACTCCAGCGAACAGGAATAATCACCTATTGAGAAAATGAAAACAAAAAAGACTTTACTGATACTCCTGTTATCCATGTTGGTGGTCGCATCAACAAAAATGACTGCAAACACCGCAGAAACAGTTTCCACCGCCTCCAACGACTTAATAAATATTCTCGAAGGTGTAGATACGAACAACGTTGTACAAATGAGCAGCACCTACACCTACACGCAGATGTGTCTGGATACACTCGCACTCTGCGCGATCTATCCGGATTACGTCTCCTGCGATGTTGCCGGCTATTCAGAGCAGGGATTGCTCATTCCGTATGTCGTTCTTGGCAGCAAGGATGCCCCTATGTCACAATCGAGATCGACAGCTGTCTGCCGCCGAAGGGACAGTCTCACGTGAAGACGGTTTACATTCGCAATTTCGGCGTACTGTAAGCTATCAGCGACACGCTGACCGGGTAAATTCCAAAGTACCTGTTTCGCACCCACATTTCCAATTTGCGAAGCCCCTCCCCGATGTGACCGGGGAGGGGCTACTGTTTTATATTCTTCTCCTATTCTGTAATGCCCAGCTCATCGGCAATTTTCCCAATGATGGTTTTATCCGCCGGCAGCCAGTCTACATCCCCCAACTGGTCTTTTGTCAGCCATTTTGCTGCTTCATGCTCCTTCAGCACCAGGTCTCCGTTTACAATTTCACACCAGAAGCAGTCCATCGACAGATGGAATTCCGGATAATCATACTCAATCGTATCGATCCGTTCCCCCGCACTAATTTCTGTGTCGAGTTCCTCCATGATCTCGCGCCTTATAGCTTCCTGCGGCGTTTCTCCCGGTTCGATCTTTCCGCCCGGAAACTCCCATCCATCCTTAAATTCGCCATATCCTCGCTGCGTAGCGAAAATGATCGGTTCACCGCTCTCATTTATCGCCTTAATAACCGCTGCGACCACTCTCACTGTTTTCATAGTTGTCCTCCAGATCCCCCCTATCCATTCACAATGTACTCGTAGATGTCCTCCCGAACTGGGACATCCAGGATCCACTCGATTTCGACGGCTGTTTTCTCCGTATTGGCCATCGTAAATTCTTTGGCCCTTCCGCTTGCCGTCATATGGCCGAGATAATAGAACTCCTTGGAAATCTTATCATCCTTGTTTTTCCGTACAAAGAGTTCCACCTGTATGCCGCGTTCGTTTGCATGCAGAAAATTCTGCACATCCTCTGACTGCAGGCTTCTACCCGATTTGGAAATGGCGATCAGATGATCTCTTGAACCAGACACGAAATGATCTTCGTATTTTGTCGTATCGCTGATGCCATCGGCCTTATCGTAATTGATGAATACTGGAAGGGTTCTGGTTTTTTTATCAAGCAAATAGCCATTCATGACTGAGGATAGATTTTTGCTCCAGTTCAATAATCTGCACACTTCTTCGTATGTGTATTTCTGGTACAAAACCAAATCCGTCTGCCCATACGCATTCTTATAGTCTCTTTCATATCGGCTAATGCCGAATTCAACCAGCTCCTTCAACGTATGATAGAAGTCGTCGTTTTTCAGCATCTGCAGGAATGTCTGCGTCGGCTTATAGTCGGTCCCCTCTTCTTCAATAAATACGCATTGCGAATATGTCTTTTTGCCGGAGCCGGCAGGAAACTCGTTGGTCATAACGCGCACCAGGTTTTCCCTCTGGTCCTGACTTACCGACTTCCCATATTCCTTCATATCCTCGGAAAGTCCCGCGAACACTCCAAGCCTCGACAAGCCATGCGCATATTCCAGTATTCGCCGCAGCATCTGCAGCTCCTGAATCCGTTTGCCGCTCGCAAGCTTTTTGGAAACGAATTCAATGACCTTCTCCTCATCGCCCGATAATTGAACCTTATACTCCTTGTCACATTTCTTCAAAAACATGTGGTAGGAACCCAGACTGTTGTTATCAAAAATACGAACAACGTCCATCTCGCCATAATCGTCAAAATCACGCAGGCTTGGGATGCGGCCAAGCTTATTTTTGAGATTGAAATAATTCTCTTTGATCAGCTTGATATCGCTGAAATTCGCATTATCAACCGAGGCAAAAATTTTCTTTCTGCTGATCTCATCGAAATGCACCGTGGACGCTCCCGGAATTACCCGTTCGCCCTCTGTAATATATCTGCGAACATTGTCCTTGTTATAGGTTCTGTCTCCCGACAGAGCAATCGGGATCATGAAGTTGTTCGCGTAATTTCCGATGAAATCGAGGATGACAACATACTCTTTCCCGCTTGCCTTTCGGAGGCCTCGCCCCAGCTGCTGGATAAAGACAATGGGCGACTGCGTCGGCCGCAGCATCACCACCTGATTCACCTCGACAATATCGACACCTTCGTTCAGGATTTCCACAGAGAAGATATAATCCAGAGGCTTGCGATCTGCCGTTGCATCTTCTTCATTCATGGCAAGGTGCTCAAACGCCTCCTGTCTCTCTGCCTCCGATGCGCTGCCATTCAATGCAATGGTTCGGAATTTCTGCCCGGTAGCCGGATTAACCTGTGCATTGAACTTCGCAGATAATTCCTCGCTCTCCTTGATGCTGCTGCAGAAGATCAGGCCTTTCACCTTGTCCCCGCTGTATCCATAATAATCCGCCTGCTCGATGATATGCCGAACCCTCTCATTGCTGGTGAGCATCGAAAAATTACGGCCGTCCTCCGCATCACAATCCCCAATGATCGCCAGATCCGTGATTCCGAAATAATGGAACGGGCAGAGCAGATTCTCTTCCATCGCCTGCTGCAATCGAATTTCACACGCAATCTGGTGATGGAACAGCTCATAAACATTTCTGCCTTCCACATTGTCATCGCGCTTATCCGGTGTGGCTGTCATTCCGAGCCAGAGCCTGGGTGTGAAGTGCTGCATAATCTTCTGATAAGTGGCTGCCGGAACATGGTGCGCTTCATCCAGAATAATGCATTCAAACACGTCCTTTTCATACTGAAGCAAATGCTCGTCACGATTCAGCGTCTGCACGGTCGCGAACACATAATCTGCGCCATAATCATGGCAGCCATCACCGACCAGTCCCATAGAGACAGACGATCCAAACACCTTTTCATAAGACTTTCTGGTCTGTCTTGCCAGCTGGCCTCGGTGCACCAGGAACAGTACCTTCTTAAAACCAAGCTCTCTCATGGCAAAGGCAGAGGCGTAGGTTTTCCCGGTGCCGGTTGCTGAGATTAAAAGCGCACGATTCTCGCCGGCTTCAAGAATCTTTTTCAGATTCGCAATAAAGCCGACCTGCATACTGTTCGGCTGCAGCTTATACTTCTCAAACGAAACAACTTCTTCCTGCCTTGCGATTTCCCGCTGGTGCCGGATAATCTGATATCTCTCGCTGTATGCCTCAAAGAATTCATCGAACGGCTTTGCACAACCAGAATTCCATAACTCATTGAACTCCGCAACGACGGCTTTTGCGATCTCGCCCTGCTCTGTCGAGATCAGTTTCGTATTTCATTCTCTGCTGCTGGTGAGGGCCGCACTTGTGATATTGGAGCTGCCGATGATAATTCGGTAGAGCTCATCCCTCCTGAAAATATAGCCCTTCGTGTGAAAGCCATTCTCCGCAGCATCTGCGTCGTACATTTTGAGTGTGATATTGGACAGCTCGTGGAGCTTTTTCAAGGCTCTTGGTTCACTGAAGTTCAGATAATTTGTTGTCAGGATTTGCCCTTTGATATTCCTCTTCTCGAGCTCCCTCAGGGTTTGAAGAAGAGGTGTGAGGCCGCTCATTGTGATGAAGGCAACGCTGATCTGGAATTGATCGCACGACAACAGCTCATCCTCGATGGATGAGATCACCTTCTTTCCTTCCTTATGGTTGTTCGATACAAATTGCGGTCTGTATGCACTGTTTGAAACAACCGATCCGTCAATGTAGGCTGTTTCAAGCCCTAAGCGCATCTCGTCAATTTTCCCCATGTCTTCCTCCGGAAAAGAGGATTATCTGAATATCGTTAATCAGATATGTTTCCTAAGCGGATGTCGATCGTAAAAAGAAAGCGGTGGACAGCCGATCAGATCATGATTGTCTGGCGGCTGTCATAGCCCTTCTTCTTAAACTCTGAGAACAGCACGTCCATCTTTACAGGTTTGATGCAGAGCAGGTGCATCGGCTTTCCCTGATCTGCCAGATTCTGCAGCGCAGCAACCGGAATCTTCTTATATTCCGCATGGGCAATATACTCCGCTGACATTGGCTCAATGATCGCAGCCTTTCCCATAACCTGTACGCTCTTCAGCTCGCCGAAGCTCGGATTCTTGTCAAACACGGCAAGGCTGACATTCTCGTTTTTCTCCAGGCCGATAAACTTCTCGCCGCCTTCCGTAAAGATCCAGAACTTGCCGTCGTGATAGCTGTATTCCAGAGGAGTGCAGCGCACATGGTCGCCAGTGCCGGTGGCCAATGCACAGACAGAGCTGGTGCTAAGATATTCCTCAACGATAGGCCTTAGCTGCTCCATCGGCATTTCTCTGCATTCTTTTGCCTTCCAATAATTTGCCGCTTCCTTATATTCTTCTGTCGTCATTTTATGTCACCTCTCAATCTTCTTCGACATGAAATTATTTCCCGTTTTCGTTTTTATTCCAAAAACAGGTGTAGATGCACCACATCTCGGAATAGAAGTCTTCCGTGTGAGTATACCATGTGGGACGGCTCCGAAACGGTGCAAGCACCAACATGATCTGCTTTGTACCCGACACCGCGTTCTGATAAGTATTGAAAATCAACATCAGCAGTAAAAAACGATAAAAAGCGGATGTCAATCAGATCAATGATTCGACATCCGCTTTTCTTTAGGGGCAATCCCAAAAGTTGTTGGATTAGCCCTTATTTAAGGATCCAAAATGTCTCCTGCTCTTTTACTCTTCTTACTT
>CAYLUU010000067.1:0-12156 GCA_964386925.1 uncultured Sarcina sp.
AAGCATTACTCGCACATTTTATGCAAATTTGCTTGGCTCTGAATAGTTACCAAATTAGTTATTGTTTTGTATCTATTTAGGAAAACGCTGATGAAAGCGTTTCCCTCGCCGGATTTGCGCTACGAAGCAGCATTTTCCCTTGCAAATCCGTGCGATCCACCTGCCAATTTCAATCATGAATCCGTCCGCAGGGCGTCCGCTTCACGATGGAATAGCAGGTGCTGAACAGATATATCAATATATAGGACATCCAAGGAGGCAGACATGAAGATTTATCCGGTTGGAGACAAGGCATTGTCCGTGGATTTCGGTAATGTCATTGACGAAAAAGTGAATGATGAAGTGATGCGGCTTAAAAATCGGCTGCAGAAAGAGAAAATTTCGGGAATTCAGGAAATGCTGCCGTCTTACCGCGCATTGATGGTGTGTTATGAGCCTGCAGAAATCACTTTTGACGACTTGTCGGCAAAAATCAAAAGCCTATCTCAAACGACAGTTGGTGAGACTGCAAAGCTCGCAGAGAAGATCATTCGTGTCATTCCCTGCTGCTACGGCGGCGAGTATGGCGAAGACCTGAAGGGAATGGAAGAGCTGACCGGGTTATCGGAAAAGGAGATCATCTCCATTCATTCGGGAACCGATTATAAAATCTATATGTTGGGATTCCTTCCCGGATTTGTGTATCTGGGAGGCATGGATGAGAGAATTGCAGCGCCCAGACTGGAGAGTCCACGGGTTGCTATTCCTGCCGGGAGCGTAGGAATCGGCGGCAAACAAACAGGAGTATATCCCATTGCTTCGCCGGGAGGCTGGCGTCTGATTGGAACAACGCCGGTTAAGTTCTATGATCCGTCCGCTGAAAAGCCGATTCTGTGCAGTGCCGGAGAATATATCCGTTTTCAGCCGGTTACACCGGAGGAATATCGAAGTATTGAACAGGATATTGCATCGGGTAAGTGGAAGCCGGAGATCATTCGGATCTGACAATGCTGTTCGTGAGATTTTGCGAAAAGGCTTTATTCATTACAATGGATTGACATCTTTTGCTGAAACATACGAGGTAATACACAATGAAAATTCGGATAGAGGCACCGGGAGTTCTGACAACTGTACAGGATGAAGGACGATTCGGATATATGGAATATGGCGTCCGCACAGGCGGATGCATGGACGAGAAGAGCAGTAGAATTGCCAACAAAATAGCTGGAAACCAGCCATCTGCGGCTGTTCTGGAAATGACGCTGATGGGAATTACAGCGACCTTTGAAGGCGATGGGGCAATTGTACTGACAGGCGCCGATATGGGAGCGAAGATTGATGACATACCGGTTCAGCGAAATTGCCGGATCACTGTAAAAAGTGGTCAGAAACTCGCTATGGGACTTGCCAGAAACGGCTGCCGCGGATATCTTGCCGCAGCTGGCGGAATTGATGTTCCTGTTGTGATGGGAAGTCGTTCTACCGATGTGAAATGTCATCTGGGCGGATACGAGGGACGTGCCCTTAAGGCAGGAGACGTGCTGAGCTCCGGAACCGATTATGACGTGGAGACGAATCAGAGGGAGAACAAACCAGAATCTGAAACAGAGAGCGGAAAGGAAAAGTCCGGAATTGTGAACTCCAATTCAAAATTTCCGGTAACGAAATTCGATAACGCCCCTTCTGTTCGAGTGGTAGAAGGACCCCAGGCAGACTGGTTTTCTGAGGAAGCCAGAGAGATCTTGTACCAGGAGGAATATACCGTAACCGGAGAGAGCGACCGAATGGGAATGCGTTTGGAGGGACCGGAAATCGAAAGCATGCATGGAGTGGACATTGTTTCCGATGGAATTGCCTTTGGCTCCATTCAGATTCCGAAGAGCGGAAAACCGATTGTTATGATGGCAGATCATCAGACAATCGGCGGATATGCGAAAATTGCGACGGTCTGCTCTTTTGATCTGCCGAAACTGGCACAGTTAAAGCCGGGAGACCATGTAAAATTCCGCAGAATCAGTGTAGAGGAGGCACAGCATCTGCTGCTGCATCCGGAGGAACAGGAGCGAAGCGCTGCGTTTTCTTTTGCATCCAGACCGGCTGGAAACGGAACAGGTACACGCAGACATCGGTTCCAGAAATACAATTATTTTTACCGTCATCATTAAAGGGTTGTTGACAAAGAAACGGGCAGTTCTATAATGAGGCTTGAATTGTGAGTGGCAAAGATGCCGGATGGAGGGAATCCGTCCGGCATTTTTTAGCCTTTGCAGGAGCTGCAGAGGCAGAGAAACTACGTGAGTAGGAGGAGAATATGAAGACATTAGGTTATTACAACGGCAAGTATGATGAGATTGAGAACATGTCGATCCCGATGAGCGATCGCGTACACTGGTTTGGTGATGGTGTGTACGATGCAGGTCCGTGCCGGAATTATCATATTTTCGCAATTGATGAGCATATTGATCGTTTCTTCAACAGTGCTGCACTGCTTGATATTAAGATGCCGGTGACCAAGCAGGAGCTCAAGGATCTCTTGAACGATCTGGTAAAGAAGATGGATACCGGAAACCTTTTCGTTTACTATCAGGTAACCAGAGGCAGTCAGGTAATGCGTGATCATGTATTCCCGGAAGGCCCCGGAAACCTTTGGGTTATGCTGAAGCCGGCTGAGATTGGTGACGGAAAGGCTCCGATCAGCTGCATTACCCTGCCGGATACCCGTTTCTATCACTGCAACATCAAGACCCTGAACCTGATTCCTTCCTGCGTAGCTGCAGAGAAGTCCAAGGAGGCAGGCTGTGTAGAGTCGATCCTGTATCGTAAGAACATGGACAATCGTGTAACCGAGTGTGCACACAGCAACGTCCACATCATCAAGGATGGCAAGCTGTATACCGCTCCTACGGATGAGCTGATCCTGCCTGGTATTGCAAGAGCACACCTGATCCGTATGTGCAAGAAGCTTGGCTATGGTGTCAGCGAGACTCCGTATGATCTTGAGACTCTGAAGAATGCGGACGAGATTCTGGTGACCAGCTCCAGCAAGCTGTGCCTGCATGTAAATATGCTGGATGGCAAGCCGGTTGGCGGCAAGGCTCCGGAGATGCTGGAGGATCTGCGCAGCCATCTGTACGCAGAGTTCGAGGAAGCAACCAACTAAAAAAGATTATGTTGCTGCGGTTAAACGCAGTGGTATTATCAGCAAAATGAAAAGATTCTCTCGGGGAAACCTGAGGGAATCTTGTTGCGTAACTACAACAGGAGGAGAATATGGACTGCACGAACATGACACCCGCGGAAGTCAGAGCGTTGATTCGTAAAGAGGAGATTACCGGACAGACCTCCGGTATGTGTTCCGGATATGCACAGGCCAATCTGGTGGCACTGCCCCGGGAGATTGCCTATGATTTTCTGCTGTTCGCACAGCGTAATCCGAGAGCCTGCCCTCTGTTGGAGGTCAGTGATACCGGCAGCCGTGGACTGCATGAGATCGCAGCGGATGCGGACATTGCCAAAGACATCCCGCGCTATCGCATTTATGAGAAGGGCGTGATGACCAAAGAGGTGACGGATGCATCCGAATACTGGAGAGATGATCTTGTGAGCTTTCTGATCGGCTGCAGCTTCTCCTTCGAGGGTGATCTGCTGGCAGCGGATGTGCCGGTTCGCCAGATCGAAGAGGGCTGCAATGTTCCGATGTACAACACGAACATTCCCTGCCAGTCTGCCGGAATCTTTCATGGGAATATGGTCGTTTCCATGCGGCCGATTCCGTATGAGCTGGTGCCGAAGGCGGTTCTGATCACCGGTGCTATGCCGAAGGTGCACGGTGCACCGATTCACATCGGCGATCCTTCTGTCATTGGCATTCAGGATCTGGAGCATCCGGATTATGGCGATATGGTCACAATCCGGGAGGGAGAGGTCCCTGTTTTCTGGCCTTGCGGTGTTACTCCGCAGAATGTGATCATGCAGTCCAAGCCGGAGTACGTCATCACGCACGCTCCGGGACATATGTTCATCACGGATGTGAAGAATATAAACCTTAAGTATTGAGACGGATCTGGAAAGCTATAGGTGGAGAATATGAAAATTGATTTGAACTGTGACATGGGCGAGAGCTTCGGCAACTACAAGATCGGAATGGATACAGAGGTTGTGGCGCACATTTCGTCTGCAAATGTAGCCTGCGGCTTCCATGCATCCGATCCCGTTGTTATGGAGAAAACAGTGGCGGCCTGCAAGGCGGCAGGCGTGGCGGTAGGCGCCCATCCGGGATTTCCGGATCTGGTTGGTTTCGGCAGACGGAACATGAAGGTTTCGACAGAAGAGCTGAAGGCGATGATTATCTATCAGGTTGGTGCACTGAAGGCATTCTGCGAGGCAGCCGGAGTTAAGCTTCAGCATGTGAAGCCGCACGGCGCCATGTACAACATGGCCGGCAAGGATGCGGCAATGGCAGATGCAATCTGTGAAGGCATCAAGGCGGTGGATCCGTCTCTGATCCTGCTCGGCCTGTCGGGCTCTCAGCTGATCGAAGGTGCAAAGCGCGCAGGACTTCCGTATGCAAGAGAGGTTTTTGCCGATCGTGCGTATGAGGAGGACGGCTCGCTGGTAGCAAGATCGAAGGAAGGTGCCGTTATCACCGATGAAGATGAAGCTATCCGCCGCGTGATCTCCATGGTGAAGGAGCACAAGGTAACAGCGATCACCGGAAAGGAAATTGAGGTGATTCCGGATTCCATCTGCCTGCATGGAGATAATCCGAAGGCGGTACTGTTCTCACAGAAGATTCGCAGCGCTCTGGAGGCAGAAGGCGTGGAAGTTAGCTGCATTCGAGATGTGATTGCATAGTTACGATATCTTTATCGGAGTGCTGTACCAGAAAACTCCGATCGAAACCGAGCAAGAAAGCTGCGGCAGAAAGACAGCGGAGGAGTATGAGATGAAGGAAGAGCTGAGTAAGGAAATTGATGAGATTGTACTGCGCCACACACAGCGCGGCATGCATATCCTGCGCGATCATCAGGAAAAAGGACTGTGCGAGAGCGCAGCAAAGGAAATTCTCTCCTGGGAGAAGGGCACGGTTCTGTTGGCGACCGGTTTCTATGTAGCCGGATATGCGGAGACGGACGGGCCTGCAGGAACAATGGTAGAAGCCAAAGCACTGAAGGCGCTGGGATATCATCCGGTTGTTGTGACGGATTCCTTCTGCCGCGGATTCTTCGAACTGGAAGATATCGATGCGGAATATCTGCCGATGGATGCTGATGATGCAGACTGCCTTGCTGTTGTGGAAAAATACCATCCGGTGGGAATGATCTCCATCGAGCGATGCGGCAAGAACATTCAGGACGATTATGCCAATATGCGCGGCATCAGCATTCTGGAAAACACTGCTCCGGTCGACCGGATCTTCGAGCTGGTGGGACCGGATGCAGCCGAAGGTGCACCGCGCGTTCGCACAATCGGAGTCGGTGACGGCGGAAACGAAATTGGCATGGGAAATCTTGCTGATGTCATCACAAAGGACCTGTCGCTGGTTCCCTGCCGTGTTCGGACAGATATTCTTGTGACAGCAAGCGTATCCAACTGGGGGGCATACGGCATTGCAGCTGCGCTGCAGGCTCTGACCGGTGAGAAAGTATACTCATTAGTTGATGGGAAGCCGGTGGATCAGAAGGTGGAAGAGTACATTCAGGCCACCGTGGAAATCGGCAGCGTAGACGGCGTGACGCACGAGCGCGTGGCACATGTCGACGGCTATGAAGCCGGTGTAGAGCAGGAGATTCTGAAGGCACTGGCAGAAGCCGTTGATGCAGAGTGAGGTATGTGCTGTAATGTTCAGCACCTCATCTCAAATGCTCCGCATTATCGATAAGGCTGGCCAAGCCCCTTCGGGGCTTGGCCACCTGTCAATTTCAATCGTGAATCTGTCCGCAAGCGGCCGATTCACGTTGAAATCACCAGGTGCTAAACAGATATCATATATGTGAATTTCCAAAATTAGGCACCAGTAAGTTTGTATAATTGCATACAATTATACTTGCATTCAAAATCTCGTTCTGTATAATAGGGATCATATTACAAAGAGGTGATCGCAGGGAAACCTGCTGGTCACCTTTTTTGTATTCCCTCCAGAGATATGCGATTGACACGGCAAGGGCGTCGGACAGTTTTGTCCGGCGCCCTTTCTGTATGATCTGAAGGGGAGAAAGCAAACCAGAAAAGGGAGGACACGATTATGAAAAAGAAAATTTTGAGTGTTGTATTGGCAGGAATCACGGCATTGTCGATGGTGGCCTGCGGCTCAACCGGTGCGAGCACCTCTGCCACCTCTGAGTCAAGTGATGCGGCAGAATCCACGGCATCCGAGAGCACGACGGCTTCCGGTGACACGATTAAGATTGGAACAATCGCACCCAAAACCGGTTCTCTGGCCTCCTTCGGTATTGCAGCAACCAACGGTGCGAACCTGGCCGTAAAGGAGATCAACGAGGCCGGCGGCATTGACGGCATGCAGATCGAGGTCATCAATACCGATGATCAGTCCGATCCTACGGAGTGCCTGAATGCCTTCAACTCTCTTGTATCCGACGGTGTCGGCCTGATTGTAGGTTCCGTAACCTCCGGCTGCACCAGCGCCATCACAGGAGCAGCAAACGAGGAAGGCGTTGTAATGATCACTCCTTCCGCAACGGCAGACTCCATTACGACAGAGGACGATTATATATTCCGTGCCTGCTATGCAGACTCCTTCCAGGGAGCTATCGCAGCAGCCTATGCGGCACAGTCCGGTTACACCAGCGTCGGCGTTGTGTACTGCGCAGCCGATACCTATTCCAAGGGACTGTATGATTCCTTCTCCGCGGCGTGCGAAAAATACGGCGTCAGTGTAGATGCCGTTGAATCCACAGCATCCATGGACGTTCAGGATTACACGAACCAGTTCGCATCCATGGTAAAGGCAGGCGTTGAATTGGTTTACTGCCCGTACTACTACGATGTCATTGGACCTTACCTGGTAACACAGGCTCGTGCAGCCGGCTATGACGGAATCATCATGGGAGCTGATGGCTATGACGGATCTCTGGATTACACCGTAGATGGTGCCGATCTGAGTGCCTTCAACAATGTTTACTGGACGAACCATTTCGATGCAGCCGATACCTCTGAAGTCGTACAGAATTTCGTTAAGGCTTATGAGGAGGAGTATAGCGAGACCCCCATCTGCTTCGCCGCATTGGCTTATGACTGCGTCTATATGTACAAAAACGCCATCGAAAGAGCCGGCAGCATCGAGCCCTCTGCCGTCCGCGACGCGCTGGCAGATACCTCTGCAGTCTACACCTGCGTAACCGGAACCTTCTCCCTGGATGAGAGCGGAACTCCTTCCAAGGGCGCTTCCATCATCTCCTTCGTATCGGATGGAACAACTGTAACCTCCGAACTGGTTGACACCGTTACCAGTCTTCCGGATGCGGAGTAAGGATTACGAAGTGACAGATTAGAACGTCCCGTCAGGCAGGGGTGGACGGTGGAGAATGTTCGGCGCGTGTCCACAAAGCGGACATCTCTACCGGCCACCCCTGACTGCCACAAGGAGAGTGAGAGGTAATCATGAGTACATTCATTCAGACAATGATCGTCGGGCTGCGGCTCGGCAGTATCTATGCCCTGATCGCCCTCGGCTACACCATGGTCTACGGTATTATCCGGCTGATCAACTTCGCCCACGGCGATTTCATTATGGTGGGCGGCTACGCCATTATTTTCACAACACCGATTATGACAGCGCTGGGACTTCCAATCTGGCTGTCCGTGATTCCGGCTATTGTTCTCTGTGCACTGGTAGGCATGGGAACGGAGATCATCGCCTATCGCCCGGTCCGCAAGAAGGGGACCGCAATGACAGCACTGATTACTGCCATTGCGGTGTCCCTCATGCTGGAAAACCTGGCGCAGGCCATTCCGGCTATTGGTCCGAATCCGAAGGTTGCAAGCCAGATTTTCCCGGCAAGCGGCATCACGATCGGCTCCGTTACGATGGAATGGGCGACAATTCTGACCATTGTAATCGGTGCGCTGGTCATGCTGGCTCTGTATGCCTTCACACAGAAAACAAAGCTCGGACGTGCGATGCGCTGCGTTTCTGAGGATAAGGAGGCGGCAACGCTGATGGGCATTAACGTGAACCGCACCATCATCCTGACCTTTGCCATTGGCTCCGGACTTTCCGCAGTGGCAGCGCTGATGTACATGTCCCAGTATCCGAAGATCTATACGACGATGGGTTCACTCCTGGGGCTGAAGGCCTTTGTAGCAGCAGTTCTGGGCGGCATCGGCATTCTGCCCGGTGCCATGATCGGCGGAATTGTAATCGGTCTTGTGGAATCCTTCACGACGACCTATGTGAGCTCGAGTCTGGCAGATGCCTTTGTGTTCCTGATTCTGATCGTTGTTCTGATCATCAAGCCGGCAGGACTGCTGGGCAAGAACGTAGGAGAAAAGGTATGAAATTCAAATCTCAGACAGCCAAGGGCTACATTATCAATACCATTGTGACAGCGGCTTTGTTCCTGGCACTGACCATTGTCAGTGCATCCCCGGTGGGACAGCAGAACTTTTTCAAGCTGGTGCTGACACCGAACCTGTGGCAGTGCTGCTATCTGGTAATCCTGGCAGCGTCACTGAACCTGATTTTAGGTTTTCTTGGCCAGCTTTCGCTCGGACACTGCGGCTTCATGGCGGTGGGCGCTTACACGGCAGCACTGCTGTCGCTGGGACTGCAGCGGGCAGGCGTCTATGAGGAAAAGTCCGGTATTGTCTTTACTCTGATCATGTTCGTGTGCATCCTGGCGGCAGGACTTTTGTCCGCGGCAATCGGCTTTGTGGTAGGCATTCCGGCGCTTCGCCTGAAGGGAGACTATCTGGCGATCATCACGCTGGGCTTTGGCATGATCATCGTCAACATCATCAACAACCTTCCCTTTGCCGGGCAGAACGGTCTGGAGCAGGGCAGCGCTGCGGCATCGCTCTATGCAAACGGACTGGGCTTCGGATCCAAAACCAAGGTGGATTATCTGTGGGCAGGTGTTCTCGTGACCATCGTCTGCATCACCATGATGTTCATGTTCGTAAGGTCCAAATACGGACGGGCCATCAAGGCTATCCGCGATGACGAAATTGCGGCATCCGCGTCCGGGATCAATACATCCCACTATAAGGTGCTGACCTTTACGTATTCTGCATTTTTTGCCGGAATTGCGGGTGCACTGTATGCCTGCACCAACCAGACATTGTCCACTTCGTCATTTGCCTTCACCAACGGCGGCATCCTGAATTCTACGTTTGTTGTGGTCATGGTTGTGCTGGGCGGCATGGGATCTCTGACAGGATCGGTTGTGGCGGCGATCATCATGTTTTTCGTGAACTATGAGATCAAGAACGGTGCCTGGGTAAAGATGCTGCCGGCCAGTGTGCAGGCGGTATTTACCTATCCGATGCTGGTTTACGCCATTGTCCTGATCGTCATCATCATTTTCCGGCCGAGAGGAATTTTCGGAACCTATGAGTTCTCCCTGGTGAATTTAAAGAGCGACATTCAGAGCTGGAGAGCGAAGAAGGCCGAAGAGAAGGCGGAGAAGGCAGAAGGATGAGGACCTGTGCGCAGCAGAGCCTGGCAGGGATTTCCTGCTGCGATCGGACGCGCACAGATACAGCAAAGGGATAAAAGTTATGAAAAACGAAACAGAAAAGACCAATAGAATTCCTGTTCTGGAGACCAGAAAGCTGGGAATCACCTTCGGGGGGTTAAAGGCTGTGAGTGATTTCAGCCTGCAGATCTATGAGGGCGAGCTGGTCGGACTCATCGGACCCAACGGCGCCGGGAAGACGACTGTTTTCAACATGCTGACCGGCGTATATGAGCCGACGGAAGGATCTGTCCTGCTGAACGGAGAGCTTCTAAATGGGAAAAAGACGCACCAGTTCGTAGAAGCGGGCGTTGCCAGAACCTTCCAGAACATCCGTCTGTTCCATGACATGTCGGTGCTGGACAACGTGAAGGCAGCGTTTACGAAGGACATTTCCTACAGCCTGTTCGACGCAACCTTTCGGACGAAGGCGTTCCGAAAGGCAGAGGCAGAGATCACGGAGAAGGCAATTGACCTGCTGAAGATCTTCCACCTGGAGGACAAAAAGGATTGGCTTGCAGCAAACCTTCCCTACGGTCAGCAGCGCAAGCTGGAGATCGCACGGGCTCTGGCAACGAACATGAAGGTTCTGCTCCTGGATGAGCCGGCTGCAGGTATGAATCCGACCGAAACCGAGGACCTGATGAATTGTATCAACACGATTCGTGACCGCTTCGGCATTGCGATTCTGCTGATCGAGCATGATATGTCATTAGTTATGAATGTCTGCGAGAGGATTAAGGTTATCGACTACGGCAAGACCATTGCCGAGGGTCTGCCGGAGGAAATTGCCGGGAACCCGCAGGTTATCGCGGCGTATCTGGGAGCGTGAAGTGCTAAGGAAACGCTGATTCATGGTGAACCGTGCAGGAACGAAACGTCATGTGGAGATAGCTTATGCTGGAGATTAAAGATTTAAATGTATACTATGGTGCCGTTCATGCAATTAAAGGCATCTCACTAAAGGTCGAAGACGGGGAGCTGGTGTCGTTAATCGGTGCCAATGGTGCAGGCAAAACAACAACGCTCCATACCATTACCGGCTTAATCCCGGCGTCTTCCGGCGAGATTCTGCTGGACGGGCAGAATCTGCAGAAGGTGCCGGCCTGCAACATTATTAAGATGGGAATGTCCCATGTGCCGGAAGGACGGCATGTTTTCGCCCGGATGACGGTGGAAGAGAACCTGATGATGGGAGCCTATATCGAGAATGACCGCAAGAAGATCGCGGACAATCTGGAGCTGGTGTATCACCATTTCCCGCGGCTGAAGGAACGGCGCCGCCAGCTGGCGGGCACCATGTCCGGCGGCGAGCAGCAGATGCTGGCAACGGGACGTGCACTAATGACGAACCCGAAGATTGTGCTGATGGATGAACCTTCGATGGGTCTGTCTCCTCTGCTGGTGAAGGAAATCTTTGCCATCATCGAGGAGCTGCATAAGAGCGGTATCACGATCCTCCTGGTAGAACAGAATGCGAAGATGGCACTGGCCATTTCGGACCGTGCGTATGTGCTCGAGACCGGCAAGATTGCGATGGAAGGTACAGCACAGGAGCTGGCCGAGGACGATGGTGTGCGCAAGGCCTATCTGGGGGCGTGATTTGTCGTTGTGAAATCACGAACAGGGGCTGCACAGTACATAAACTCGTGCATCCATTAGGAAAGCGTTGATTAAAGCGTTTCCTTAGACGGGAGAGCATACAGGGGAATCAAGACAATTGTTTGGAGGACGAATGTATGCGTCAGCTGCGGGAGGAGTGAAAGAGAATGTCTGATAAGAAGAATTATGTCATCGCTATTGCCAGAGAGAAAGGCAGCGGCGGAAGTGATATTGCAAAGCTTTTGTCGGAGCGCCTGGGGATTCCCTATTATGACCGTGACCTGCTGCGGAAGGCATCGGATGTATCCGGCATTAATGAGAAGCTGTTCGGAGCAGCGGATGAGAGGATCGGCTTCCGGGAAATGATGAGTGCGGCAGAGAAGGTTTACAACGGAGAAATCCTGCCGCCGGACAGCAATGATTATGTCTCCACGCGCAACCTGTTCAGCTTCCAGGCAAAGGTGATCAAGGAGATGGCACAGACCGAGAGCTGCATCATCATTGGGCGGTGTGCGGATTATTTGCTCTCCGACAAGGACAACGTGCTGCGGGTGTTCATCCATGCGCCGCAGGAGTTCCGCAAGGAGCGCATCAAGAGCTATTGCCTGAATATGTCCGACCGGGAAGTGAATAAACGGATCCATGACTGTGACAAACGCCGCAGTGAGTATTATCATTACTATACGGGTGACGACTGGAAGGATGCGACCCATGAGGACATTTCACTGGATTCGTCACGATACGGAATCGAAGGCTGCGTGGACAAAATCATTGCGGCCATTCCGTTATTCCTGGGAATTGAGGTGGCGCAGCCGCTGTCCGGGATTTTACAACAATAGATACGCAGAAAAGGATCTATTCAGCACCCACATCTCGATTT
>CAYLUU010000068.1:0-11964 GCA_964386925.1 uncultured Sarcina sp.
TTGCCAGAACGATATCCAGACCAATGTAGTCGCCGAGTTCCAGCGGTCCCATCGGATGATTGCAGCCGAGTTTCATAGCGGTATCGATACCCTCGATATCAGAAACGCCGGCAGCGTATACGCAGATACCCTCGTTGATCATCGGAACAAGGATACGGTTTACAACAAAACCTGCAGCCTCATTTACCTCAACCGGTGTCTTGCCCAGCTGTACAGAGATTTCCTTTACCTTCTCGACGGTCTCATCCGGTGTGTTAGCACCCTTGATAACCTCGATCAGCTTCATAACCGGTGCAGGGTTGAAGAAGTGCATGCCGACAACCGGCTTGGAAAGGCCTGCTCCAATCTCCGTGATAGACAGAGAAGAGGTGTTGGTTGCATAGATGCAATCCGGATTCTGAACGATCTCATCCTGCAGCTTCTTGAAGGTCTCCTGCTTCAGATCCATCTTCTCCAGAACAGCCTCAACAACCAGATCCGGATCTACTGCGATATCAGAAAGGCCGGTAACGATCTTGCCAAGAAGAGCATCTGCAGCAGCCTGCTCCATCTTGCCCTTTGCAACTCTCTTGTCGAGACCCTTCTGGATCTTTGCCTTGCCGCCGTCTGCGAACTCCTGCTTAATATCGCAGAGATATACCTTCTCCACTGCATCGCTCTGTGCAAAAGCCTGTGCGATGCCGGATCCCATGGTACCTGCACCAATGACTGCTACCTTCATTTGATTTCCTCCTAAAGAAAATGATGAAAATGCGTTGCTTTATCATGACAAGATGCCCGGCATAAAATCCGGGCACCCATTGCCGTACTTATTTGTTCTGGAAAGCGACGTGCTTAACCTTTGCCGGATCATCCTTCTTGCGCAGGAAGTTCGCCATACCTTCCTTCTGGTCCTCGGACTCGAAGCAGGAGCCGAACAGCTTCTCCTCAGTAACGATTGCATCATCCATGTCCTGATCCAGACCAACATTGATGGCTTCTTTGCAAGCGCGTACTGCGATCGGAGCATTGCCCGCGATCACTGCTGCCAGCTTCTTAGCCGTAGGAAGCAGCTCCTCCAGCGTAACAACCTGATTTACAAGTCCAATGCGATAAGCCTCGTCAGCCTTGATGTTACGAGCAGTGTATACCAGCTGCTTTGCCATGCCGGGTCCGACCAGACGAGCCAGTCTCTGTGTGCCGCCAAAGCCGGGCGTAATGCCGAGACCAACCTCAGGCTGACCGAATACAGCATTGTCGGAGCAAATGCGGAAATCGCAGCTCATTGCGATCTCATTGCCGCCGCCCAGTGCAAATCCGTTGATGGCAGCGATTACCGGAATCGGGAGCGTCTCGATGCGGCGGAACAGGTCATTTCCCTTCTTGCCGAAAGCCTCTCCCTCTGCCTTTGTCAGAGTGGACATCTCACCGATATCTGCACCAGCAACAAAGGATTTGTCGCCTGCACCGGTGAGGATCAGGCAACGAACGTTGTTCAGATCCACTGCATCGATCACAGCAGCAAGATCATCCAGTACCTCAGAATTCAGCGCATTCAATGCCTTCGGACGATTGATGGTAATCAGCCCTACAGCGCCTTCTACTTCATAATCTACAAAACCCATTGGAAACCTGCCTTTCTGAGCTCATAAAGAGTCAACAAGGTCCGGACCGCCGATTCCCGGCAGTCCAGACCAGCGGAAGCTGTTTGGTGATGGATTAATCCTCGTACTTCTCAACGATTGTGCTGCAGCCCATGCCGCCGCCGATGCACAGTGTTGCAAGGCCGCGCTTTGCATCGCGGTTCTTCATTGCATACAGAAGAGTGGTCAGGATACGAGCGCCGGATGCGCCAACCGGATGTCCGATGGCAATGGCACCGCCGTTGACATTCAGCTTGCTCTGATCAAAGCCAAGCTCTTTTCCAACTGCAACAGACTGTGCAGCGAATGCCTCGTTTGCCTCATACAGATCAAAATCATCGATGGTCAGACCGGTCTTGGCCAGAACCTTCTTGGTAGAAGCAACCGGGCCAACACCCATGATGGAAGGATCTACACCGCCCAGAGCGCCGGCAACCCATACAGCCAGGGGCTTCACGCCCAGCTCTTTGGCCTTGGACTCACTCATAACAACCAGGGCAGCTGCGCCGTCGTTGATGCTGGATGCGTTTGCTGCAGTCGTTACACCGTCTGCATTGATGGTGCGCATCTTCGCAATGTCAGCAGCTGTCTGTCTGCCGCGCGGGCCCTCATCGGTATCGAATACGATGGTCTCTTTCTTCTTCTTGATCTCAACCGGTACGATCTCTTCCTTGAACGCGCCTGCCTCCTGTGCGATGGCAGCCTTTGTCTGAGAGTTTGCAGCAAACTCGTCCAGCTCTTCTCTGGTCAGTCCCCACTGCTGGGCAACGTTGTCTGCCGTGCGGATCATGTGATAGTCATTGAAGGCATCCCACAGAGCATCGTTTACCATGCAGTCAACCAGTGTTCCGTTGTTCATGCGATAGCCGTAACGAGCCTTCGGCAGAGCAAAAGGAGCCATGGACATGTTCTCTGTACCACCGGCAACAACAACGTCAGCTTCGCCGGACTTGATCAGGCTTGCTGCAAGGTTTACCGCATACAGACCGGAGCCGCATACCACATTCAGAGTAACAGCCGGCGTCTCAATCGGAAGTCCAGCCTTCAGAGAGCACTGTCTTGCAATGTTCTGTCCCTGTGCAGCCTGGATAACGCAACCCATGAATACCTGATCCACATCCTCTGCCTTGATTCCGGCACGCTTTACAGCCTCCTTGATAACAATGGAGCCCAGCTCTGCAGCGGGAGTTGTGGAAAGAGATCCCCCCATTGTGCCGACTGCGGTACGGCATGCGCTTGCGATTACAACTCTGTCTGCCATGTTTTGAATCCTCCAATCATTTTGCGTACATCATCTGTACTGTCCAACACTTGACAACGCATATGTCATATTTTATCAGTGTGACTTTGTTAAATTTTTGTCACATCAGTGGAATTATAGCACAGCCGTTTTTGCTTTTCAATGTACAAACCGGCCCCTGCTCGTTTTTCTGTCAGCAGCAATTCCCGCACAGGTTTCAATCAAAAGCGGTCAGTAAAAAATGGCCGCTCCTGTCTTCCGGGTGGAGCAGCGGGCACGCCGCTCTTAAAGATCCGGCTCGATCAGGCCGTATGTTCCGCCTTTTCTCTTGTATACCACGTTCAGCTGCTCGGTCTCTGCATTGCAGAACAGATAAAAATCATGTCCCAGAAGTTCCATCTGTACGCAGGCATCCTCCGGATACATCGGCTTCATATCGAACTGCTTGTGCCGTGTGATTCGAATTTCCTCTTCGGCCAGATAATCGTGCTCCAGGAACTCCTGCCGGAAGGAATTCCCGGCATCCTGGTGACGATCCACAATCTTGTTCTTATATTTTTTGATCTGCCGCTCGATCACCTCTTCCACGAGATCGAGGCTGATGTACATGTCATTGCTCACCTGCTCAGATCGGATGATGCCGTCCCTTACCGGAATGGTTACCTCAATTTTCTGGCGGTCCTTTTCCACATTCAGCGTAACCCGAACCGGTGTGTCCGGCGAGAAGAACCGATCCAGCTTGTCCAGTTTGCTGCGGATTGCTGTATCCAGAGCCGGCGTTACATCTACGTTTTTTCCTACGATTGTGTACTTCATGAGCACCCCTTTCCGCTGATTCGTCCAGCCTTCTGTGCAGTGCGTCTGCCGTCGGCTATCATTCACTGTGCATTAAAAAATCCCCTGCGCTTTTGCGAATGAATTCCGAATCGCTTTACTACGTACATTTTACCATGAACCGCATTGGCGCCCATACCTGCAAACATGAAAGTTCCATGAAAATACTGCAAAACAAACGGGCCCCCAGCCAATCCCGGGTGCCCGTTTATTGTTTTATCCGTTCAGCATGAACAATCAGTTGAAGATTCTACGAATTGCCACGATATTGCGGTACGTCGCCGTTCCGGTTGTGATACCGTTTCTCGGGTTCGATGCGTGGACGATCTTGTTGTTGCCAAGATAAATTGCCACATGTCCCGAATACAGGATCAGGTCTCCCGGCTGTGCCTCTGACAGGGAGGCCACCGCTGTTCCGCATTGCTGCTGTGAGCCGGTATAGTGCGGCAGGCTGACGCCGAAGTTCGCATACACCGCCATTGTAAAGCCGGAGCAGTCTGCGCCGTTCGTCAGGCTCGTTCCGCCCCATACATACGGATTGCCCACGAACTGCAGTGCATAATTTGCTACCGCCTGTCCCGTCGAACTGCCCGAGCCGCTGCTGCCGTTATAGGTATTCAGTGCATTGGAGCTGCTCGAGGAGGATGTCTTGCCGCTCGTACCAGAGCTTGCTTCCTCGGCCTTCGCAGCCTCTTCTGCTGCCTTCGAGGATGCAGCCGCCGCAGCCTCCTCTGCCTCCTCCTGTGCCTTGGAAATGGCCTCCGGATAGATCTCCTCTACATCCGCAAAATCCGACGAAATGTATCCTTCGCCGTCTTCTGTCTCTACCTTGTACCAGCCATCCGTCTCTTCCAGAATATTCAGGGTCTCGCCCTGAGCAATCAGCGTGATGACATCCGAATCCGCCTGCGCCGCTGCACGGACACGCAGCGTTTCCGTGGTAACCACTGCCTGTTTGGTCGACACAGAATCTGCCAGCTGCTGCGCCGTATCTCCGGTTGCCACATATTCCTCACGAATGTAGCCGGTCACATCTCCCGACTGGATTCTGGCCCAGCCGTTTCCGGTTCTTCCCAGGACCTTCGCCACCGATCCGTTGTAGAGCTTTCCTACAACCTCCGCCTCTGTATCTGCATCTGCGCGGACGTTAATGTAGCCATTCACCTGTGCCACCACGAGTTCATTTCCTTCGGAATCCGTTGCCGCACCGCCTGCACTGCTCGCATCACTGCCATCCTCACTGCCGTCTGCAATGGAAATGGTTGCGTTTTCGGAAGCCTCCGTTGTCTCTTCTCCCCGGGCGGATGCCATCAATGTCTCCGCCTCAGCCGCCGTGATGACGCCCTGGTCCAGCTTCAGCTGCGTTTGATGCCGATCCGACATCTGCGCCAGCTGCACCGCAATATTGGCATCCGAGACCACCGTCACCGCAGTCGCTGACAGAATGGTAGCCGTCGCATTGTCAATGTGAATTCCCTGTGTTTCGGCCACCGCATTCACAACGGACTGCTCTTTCACCTGAACCGGTGTAAGGTTCGTTTCCGTGATATCCTCTCGCCCCTTCTGACTATGATTATTCACATCCTGTAAGGACACCTTACGCACAGAAAAAGCATACGAAAACCCTGCTCCCGGCAGGATCATCCTCTCGTACTCCTCCGTCTCTTCCGTCTGTGTTTCGGTCGACTCAGAAGACGCTGCAGTCCCCGTTTCACCGTCCGTTCCGCTGGTCTCACCATCTGCCGCAGTGCTCTCTCCTGCCGCATCTTCTGCAGACGAACCTGCAATCTCTTCCGCAAAGGCAGCGTGCGGATAAGCCGCAAACAGCAGCAGTCCCGCAAGGAGTCCTGCTGCCCATCTCATGTTCCTTCTCTTCATTTCAATCTGTTTCAATCTATTTCAGTCTTTCTATGCTCTCTGCCACAATTTTCCGGCACACATCCGGCTTGTTGGTGATGATCGCTTCCACGCCCATCTGACAGCACATTCGCATATAATCCTCATCATTTACCGTCCAGACGTGGGTCTCCAGTCCATATTCGTGTGCCGTTTTCACATAATCCGCATCCTGCAGATGATACAACGCCGGATGAAGCGCATCAACCCCTGCAACGTCACGTGCATAGGGTGCTACGCCAATCCAGTCATCCGAATACAAGAGTCCCGTCACCGCATCCGGCTTCACCCTGCGCAGATGCTGCAGCGTGAAATGGTTAAAGGACGAATAAATTACACGATCCTCCATTCCCATCCGCGCCGTCAGATCCAGTACCTTCTCCTCAATGCCCTTGTACCAGAAAATTCCGGTTTTGAACTCCACATTCACGGTCAGTCCGCTCGGCTTCAGCAGCTCATACACCTCTTCCAGTGTCGGAATCTGGGCTTTTTCGTATTCCGGGTGCACTCTGTTAAAATTCAATGCGCGAAGCTCTGCAAAGGTATGGTCCTTCACATATCCGGTTCCATTGCTCACTCTCTCCAGAGATTCGTCATGTACCACAACGACCTCGCCGTCGCGGGTCAGCTGTACATCCAGCTCCACGCCGTCCGCTTTCATTTCCACTGCCTTTTCAAACGAAGGCAGTGTATTCTCCGGTGCATAATGCGATGCCCCCCGATGCGCCCATACAAGGGTTCCCGATTTACTCATTGCTTTTCTTCCTCAACTTTTCCCATCCATTATCGTAACGATTCAGAGTCCATTTGCAAAATCGCTCATAAGAGCAGACTTCCCATCGAAGCATTCGTCTTATTCCTGTGCCGACTTCTGTCTGGTGCTCACAATGAACAATGCAAGACCGATTATAAAAAAGATAGCAATCACGCCGACACCATAGTTTACACTGCCGGTCACCTGCGACACCAGCCCCATCAGTGTAGAGCCGATCACCGACGCACCCTTTCCGCAGATATCATAGAATCCGAAGAATTCTCCGGAACGCTCCGCCGGAATAATCTTCGTAAAATATGACCGGGACAGTGCCTGAATACCTCCCTGGAACATTCCGACGCAAACCGCCAGTACCCAGAACTGCCATGACGCGCTCATGAAGAACGCAAAGATTGCAATACCGGTGTAGGCCATAATGGAGACCATGATCAGCTTCTCCGACATGCCCTTCTGCGACAGCTTTCCGAAGAGAATGGCAAACGGGAATGCCACGAACTGCGTTACCAGCAGGGCCAGCAACATATCCGTTGTCCCAAGTCCCAGCGCAGAGCCATATGCTGTGGACATATCAATGATGGTATAAACGCCGTCAATGTAGAAGAAGAACGCCAGCAGGAAGAACAGAATTTTGCGATCCTTTACGACATCCTTCAGGCTGCTCCCCAGCTGTTTCAGAATGTTGTGGTGCTCCTCGCCGCCAGTCAGGTAATTCACCTGCCGATAGCTCTTCAGGATCGGCACTGACACGCCCATCCACCAGAGTGCTGTGATGACCAGCGACACCGAAAGAGCCATCATCTGCGACATTCCGATAGAACCGCTTCCCAGCACCAACACCAGGCAGGCAATAAACGGAATGCAACTGCCGATATAGCCCCAGGCATAGCCCTGTGAGGACACATTATCCATTCGTTCCGGTGTTGTAACATCCGCCAATGTCGAATCATAGATGACAAGACTCAGCGAATACACACTCTTTACGATACAGAAGACCACCAGGAAGATCAGCCATTCCCGAACGAAGCCCAGTGCCGCGCACCCGATGGCTCCCAGAATAATTGTCAATGCAAAATAAAACTTCTTCCTGCGTCCTTTGTCCGCCGCAGCTCCCAGAATAGGTCCCAGGATTGCCACAATAAGGGTGGAAATCGAAATGGTATACCCCCAGTAAGCCAGGTAATTCACCTCTGAAATTCCTGCCTGCTTTCCCAGCTGGTTAAAATAAATCGGAATGATGGTCGATACCATCATCGTAAATGCCGAATTGGCAACATCGTACAGAATCCATTTCTTCTCCAGTGCGGTGAGCTTGTCTCCCATGCTATTGTCCCTTCCTCTTCTGTTAAGGCTTCCACGTAGTGTCTGGTCAGCCCCGGCGATTTCAATGTAGATCGTCCGTGCTTCCCTGACGCAATTGTCCTCCAGAAACGTCACATCCATGTCAATTCGCTGTAAATACAACGTAAAACCGAATTCACAGCAATACCAACACCCCGAATCTCTCGCAAAGTTTCCTGACACTGAATACTTATATGTTACCCAATTCGCCGCAAAATTACGAGGCTTTCAGCGCAAAAAGACCTCGGGGAAATTCTCCCCGAGGTCCTTTATCAAGACAATGCCATTCGATCCGAAACCTCTCCGCCGGCCTCTTCAAACTTGCGCAGCAGATCGGATACCTGAAGGCTTTTCTTCTCCTCGCCGCGGACATCGTAGATGATCTGTCCGCCGGACATCATAATCAGCCGATTGCCATGTGCAATGGCATCATGCATGTTGTGCGTAACCATCAGCGTTGTAAGATGTCCCTCTTCGATGATGCGGTCCGTGGCATCCAGTACCTTCTTGGCCGTTTTGGGATCAAGCGCCGCTGTATGCTCATCCAGGAGCAGGAGCTTCGGTCTCTTCAGGGTGGCCATCAGCAGTGTCAGTGCCTGCCGTTGTCCTCCGGACAGAAGTCCTACCTTCGCAGTCATGCGATCCTCCAGTCCAAGGTCCAGCTTCTTCAGAAGATCTCGATACTCTTTGGCGTCCTTTTTGCTAAAGCCCCAGCGCAGTCCGCGCTTCTCGCCTCTTCTGGCCGCCAGCGCCATATTTTCCACGATCTGCATGTCTGCCGCAGTGCCAGTCATCGGATCCTGGAACACACGTCCCAGATAAGGTGCGCGCTTGAACTCCGGCAATCCCGAGATATCCTCGCCATCCAGGAGAATGCGTCCTGTATCCACCGGCCACACACCGGAAACCGCATTCATCAGCGTCGATTTGCCGGCGCCGTTGCCGCCGATCACGGTGCAGAAATCGCCATCCTCCAGCGTCAGGCTCACATTGATCAGCGCTTTCTTCTCGTTAATCGTATCCGCATTAAATGTCTTCGATATATTCTGAATCTGCAGCATGATCAGTTCTCCTTTCCTTTGTTCTCCGCGTTCAGCGCCTTGTTGCGTCTGGCAAGTGCACGGAAGGAGCTCTTCCTACGATCCTTCAGATAAGGTGCCGCAAGGAAGGCTGCCACTACAATGGCGGTCAGAAGCTTCATATCATCTGCCGGGAACTTCAGCCACAGAACGAATACATAGACAAAATAATAGACAACCGCACCGATTACGACAAAGGACAGGCGCAGAATGAAATCCAGACGCTTGCCCAAAAGCGCCTCCCCGAGCACCTCGCCGATGATTACTGCAGCCAGACCGATCACGATGGCGCCCTGTCCCATTTTGACATCCGCAAACCCCTGGTACTGCGAAATGATTCCGCCGGCAAGGGCCACCAGTCCATTTCCAAGAGCCAGTGCCAGCACCTTCATCTTATTCGTGTTGATTCCCTGCGCACGGCTCATTTTCGGGTTAATGCCCGTTGCGCGAACCGAACTTCCCAGCTCTGTCCCGAGGAACCAGTAGAAGATTCCGATGATCACCACATCTACAATCAAGGTCAGTGCAATGGTCTGTCCCAAATAACGGACGTTCGATGTAAAGTGTACCGTCACAGAACCGGTCGGTACTGCCTGATTGGCCTTCCCCATGATATTCAGATTGATCGAATACAGGGATATCTGTGTCAGAATTCCGGCCAGAATATCCGGAATTCCAAGGCACGTATGCAGAATTCCGGTCACGAGTCCGGCCGCCACTCCAGCCAAGAAGGAGAACAACAGTACCGCCTCCGGATTCCATCCCTTCAGAATCAGCATAACAGCGACCGCTCCTCCCGTTGCAAAGGAACCATCCACCGTCATATCTGCAAAATTCAGCACGCGGAAGGTCAGATACACTCCCAGTGCCATGATGCCCCAGATCAACCCCTGTGCCAGTCCTCCGGGCGCCGCATTCCACAATGCAGTCGGATTCAATGATGCAAAATATCCAGTCATTGCCGTCTCCTTTTCTCCTTCTCATCCATCTTCATCAAGAAAGCGGCGCAAGGCACTGTGAGCACCTGCGCCGCCTGTTGATCCATGATAACGCATCCGCGTCAGCATCGAAACGTTTTTCGTTTCTTTATTCTGCTTCCGGGATCTCTACATAGTCATCCGGAATGGTGATTCCGATGGCATCTGCATAATCTTTGTTGTACTCCTTGGTTACATTCGGAGCAAAGCCGATCTCCATGGTAGAGATATCTGCGCCCTCAGACAGGATCTGAATTGCCTGCTGACCTGCTGCATAGCCGATATCATAGTAGCTGATGGACAGCGTTGCCAGACCACCGACCTTGGTCATGTTCTCCTCACCGCAGATAACCGGGATACCGGCAGGCTCGGTCACATTGGCGACAATGGTCATGTTGGATGCTGCCGTGTTATCGGTAGGAATGTAAATTGCATCACAATCCGCTGCTGCACTGGTTACAACCGACTGCATGTCGTTGGAATCAGAGAAGGTGTACTCCTCATAGGACACACCGTCCTCGTCCAGGTATTTCTCAATCTGCTCTGCCTGATACTTGGAATTCGGCTCTGCGGAGCAATACAGAATGGATACCTTCTTTGCATCCGGAACCAGCTCGAGGATCATGTCCTCCTGCTGATCCAGAGGAGCCAGATCCGAGGTACCGGATACGTTCATTCCGGTCGTGCCGGAGAAGTCCGTGATATTCAGGGCAGTGCCGTAATCCGTAATGGAGGTTCCCAGAATCGGGATATCCGTGGTTGCTGCCACTGCGGCCTGCAGAGCTGCCGTTGCATTGGCAAGGATCAGATCATAGTCATTGTTTACAAAACCGCTGATGATGGTGGCGCAGGTAGTGGACTCACCCTGTGCGTTCTGGTAATCAATGGTGACGTTGTCGCCGTATTTTTCTGTCAGTGCATCCTCAAAGCCCTGGGTCGCTGCATCCAGTGCATTGTGCTGTACCAGCTGGCAGATACCAACCGTAAAATGCTCGTCCGAGGTTTCCTCTGCGTCTGCTTCTGTCGCAGCCTCTGTGCTCTCCTCTGCTGCCGTTGTCTCGGCTGCAGCGGTGGACTCTGCTGTAGAAGAGCTTGATGAGCTTCCGCAGCCAGCCATTGCCAGCATGGAGCTGGCCAGAACAAGTGCCAAAACCTTCTTTTTCATAATAATCTCCCTTTCCATTCCTTCGAAACGGCTCATTGCTCTGTCATCTCTGACTAGATACGAAACCACGACCGTTCCACGTACTGCATTACATTAAAACGCAAACGCGTTGGTGTGTCAACGTGTATGCAGCAAAAATCCCGGACAGCGGCTGCGTGGATGTGCGAGCTTGCTCGTGCAGATGTACAGACATTGGACGGGTTAGCATACATGAGTAAGTAGGGCGATAGCCCGGATTACGAATGTGTATATGTTCAGCACCCACCTGTCAATTTCAATCATGAATTCGTCCGCAAGCGGCCAATTCATGTTGAAATCGCCAGGGCTAAACAGATACACAAAAAAGAGGCTGCCTTGCGGCAGCCTCCAAAGGTTTCCCTTTCCCCTATTTGCTTTATTCACTCGTTTCTGCACAGCAGACCATTCATCATTAGATGAACGGCTTTGCAAAAGGATTCTCATCCTCGTACAGAACACCTTCCGGATGGTTGTATCCGATCTCGGACGGATCTACACCGATGTACTTCAGCGCATCATACAGGTTCTTCGCATAGTGGCCGAACATAACTGCACCGTGGTGAGGATAGTTCTTGCCAACCAGGCAGTAACGATAGAAGCGTCCCATCTCCTTGATGGCGAATACGCCGATACCGCCGAAGGAACGAGTTGCAACCGGCAGAACCTCACCCTCTGCAGCATATGCGCGCAGCACATTGTCCGAAGTGGACTGCAGACGATAGAAAGTGATCTTGCTGGGAGCGATATCGCCCTCGATGGTTCCGTCGCACCAATCCTGCGGGTGAGTTCTTGCCATGATTCTCTGGAATGCCAGATGAGGATTTACCAGCTTCGTGGAGCAGGTATTGCCGCAGTGGAAGCCCATGAAGGTATCCGTGAACTTGTAGTCGAACTTGCCCTTGATGGACTCGTCATACATGTCGTGAGGAACCGTGTTGTTGATATCCAGCAGAGTAACCTCATCACCGGAGATGCACAGTCCGATGTACTCAGACAGAGTTCCGTAGATATCTACCTCGC
>CAYLUU010000069.1:0-11931 GCA_964386925.1 uncultured Sarcina sp.
TTCAAATACATTCGCTCTTGTCTTTTGCTCTCAGACATGTCTTTGCATACGCTTCATCATAATTGATACCAACCAGCAGTACATTCCGGTATAACTCACAATGGATTCCGGAATTTCCCGGATCAATACATTTCCGAACTCCGGACGTATACGCTGAGTTTCCCATTTCCTTTCTGTTCCAGTTCATTCGCATCACATAACTCCTTGAGAAGCCTGAACGCCTTCGTCGTCCCGGCGCCAATCAGTTCTTCTGTTTGTTTCCGGGTAATGCTTCCGTTTGCTCGGGCGTACTCCGTGATCTTCCGCTTTTCTTCCAGCACAGACGCCTTCGCATGTTTTTCATCTGCGTAATAGCGAACTTGTTCTTTCACAGATGCCTTGGCATGTTCGTCACTCCAGGAATAGCTGGCATGCTCCTCATTCCTATTCGGCAGAGTTACGCGGAAAACTCCCTTGGCTGTTTCAAACTCCGGCTGAGCTGGATTATTTTTGTATGCACGTTCAATCTTCCCTACTCCAGTACCATAGCTTTCAATCAGCTTCATTCGATAGAATACAGCCGCCAGATTCGGATTTCTCGACTGCGATACTCCCAGAAAAATTGATTTCAGTTCCAGTCCGGAGACAAGTCCTCCAAGAGACACAAACTCAACTCGATCCTCATAGATATTCACCAGATTGCTGCCACTCATGGAATAATCCCGATGGACCATACTGTTCAGCAAAGCTTCCCTGACGGCATCCTCCGGGTAGTCTCTCTTGTCAATCCGGTTTAGGCCGGAAAAAGTTGCCTTCGTTCTGTTCAGTAAATCAATGAACTGGTAGACTTCCTCCAATTGCTGCAGAATCGAACCCGAAAATTCCTTTCTATCGCGAAAGATCTCCTTATCTGTTCCCTGAAACAAAGCCACCTTTGTCGTCGTCTCACACTGATCTGATAACAGCAGCGCCAGATTGGTATAAAGCCCATCTTCTCCGATGAGCTTCATGGTTCTCATCTGAGAAGGTCCGATTTCAATGGATCTGCATCCCATTTGTTCATTCAATGTATGGAAGGTCAGGTCTTGATTCAGACTTCTGCATGATTCGTAGGATCGACCGCTGTTCTCGAGGAGCATCTCTCGAATTCCCTCCTCCGACACAGGTTGGGTTGAACTTCCTTTTCTTACATAAACTCCACCAGGTTTCAATCCCTTGTCACGCAGATAATACGGTCTGTTCGTTCCGGTTGTCACCTCAATTGCGATAACCTGCTTTCCTTCGATCTCTACGCTATTCACGTGTACAAAGGGCATCACATCCGGTGCCAGAGAATCCTTCAGTGAACCAGCAATCTGCAGCATCACCCCATCCGGATCGTCAACTCCCAGAATACTGCCATCCTTACGGATCCCGACATATACCATGCCGCCTTCCGCATTCGCAAAGCCAATCACTTCCCTACGGATATCCGCAACATATTCCTGTTTAAATTCAATATTTTGATTTTCGAATGGCTGCATTCCTTTCTCCTTTCGTTCTTTCTCTGTATTCATTCTAAGAAAGAAAGAACCGGTTGTCAAAGGAAAATAGCTCGTCTACCTGTATACATAACAGCTGCACTCACGACAAACACGAAAGAAATGCCCCACACCGCAGGCGGTGTATTCCACAGCAGTTTGATTGTCTTCAGCAGCAAAACATACCAGGCTGCATTTCCAAGAATAATACACAATGCCCTTGCAGCAGCCGTCAGTAAATTTCTCTGTTCCGTATCGATGCTGCTCTTTGCCTCATTTGTCTTCTCCTGTCCTCGCCTCCAAGAACTTCGGAACAAAAGAATCGCAGCTATTAACGGAATCAAAGCCGCAATCATCAGCAGAATCATCGCGATCCCTTTGCCCATTCCATTCATCAGGATACATTTAGCATATTGGGCCAGCAGAAAGGCCGAGGCCACAACCGTGATTGAGTAACAAAGAGCCATTTTTTCCTTGGCCATCTTTTGAAGCTCTTTAGGCTGAATCAGTACTTTCCCAAATCGATTCAGAATGAATGCCAGAAGGGAAGAAACGCCAAGCACAACAAAAAAGCTAATTGCTTCAGAAAATTCAAACCGCAACGTATCCGTCGTCATATACTCCGCAGCCGTCACAATGCCCAGATTCATATGACAGGCGAAGATCACCAGCGAATTTCTTCCCCAGAAGCTCAATATGGAAGAGACGCATTCCGGGATCATCCGGCATAACAGGATAACCGCACAGGATCCTGACAATCCCCGCGCGTAGTACCGAATTGGATTCCCGATCAGCGAATAATGCAGATCCGTATAGGAAGCCGAAACCGTCAGGGCTAAGCTTATTCCCAGCAAAATTGCCCCAGCCACCAGTCGTCCCATACGCCTTTTGGCTGCTCTCCCGCTTACCTGCTCAGCAGCTTCCTTATTCCGTCCTATCCCATTCCGTCCTGTCCCAGTATGGTTCCATCCTGAACCAATAAGATTCCATCCTATACCAATACTACACGTATTCTTCCAGCGTTCCTGCAGCACCGCCAGCAGCCAGCCAATTTCCATCCAGAGGAATCCAATCAATCCTCTGTTCACTACGTTGACAACTGACCAGCCTGTCAGCAAATCCGGATCCGGGACAGCAAAATAAAATCTCCCGGAAAACCACGTAGAGAAAACCAGAATCAACAGCGCCAGTACAGCTCGCGCGGCAGGCTTCTGCCGATGAACAATATAGAACACAATCTCCGCAAGGAACAATGCCGGCAGAAACCACAGTGTCCCAATGCCGATCCCACTCAATGCAGTTGGGATATTCGCTCCAAATTTATCCAGGCTGCTCGAGAAACGAAGGAATATAAGACTCAGAATTGAAAAAGTCAGATATGGATACAACAGGCTTCCCGCCTTCTTACATACGAAGGCTCGCAAATTCCTCGAAGACTGCGGCCTTGAACCTGCCAGTATCCCAGACAAAATAAAGAATAACGGAATATGAAATCCGTAAATCCAGCGTACGAGGAACGTATCCATGGAAACAATGTGTCCCAGAACAACCAGCAGAATCCCCACTCCTCTTGCTGCATCCAGATATTGAATTCTTAGGGGCTGATTGTTCTGATTACACATCACTACATTACCTTTGTATCTATCAGATTAGCGACCGATTCACGTCGAAATCGACAGACGACAAGCAAATACGTACCTTTTACTTCTTCGCCAGATTCAGGATCGCATGCTTCGGACATTTCTCGGCGCAGGCTCCGCAGCCGACGCATTTTGCAGGATCAATGACAGCTACGTTGTCTGTGACGTGAACCGCATCGGACTGACAAGTGCGTTCGCACATGCGACAGGCAATGCAGGAAGTCTTGCAGACGGCCATGGCTGCCTTGCCGAGGTCATGGTTCGAGCACTGCACCAGTACCTTCTCCGAGGCAGGCTTTAATGAGATCAGGTGCTGCGGACAGGCCTTGATGCACTTGCCGCAGGCGGTGCAGACAGATGAATCCACCACTGCAACACCATTCACGATATGCAGAGCATCGAACTCGCATACCTTGACGCAGTCTCCGAGGCCAATGCATCCATAGGCACATTCCTTCGACCCGCCGAAGAGCGTCTTCGCCGCCTTACAGCTGTCCACTCTTCCGTCATATTCGTATAAGCTCTTCGCGTTCTCTTTGGTCCCATTGCAGGCTACAAACGACACCTGCCGCTCCATCGCATCTGCAGAGGTTCCAAGGAGCGCCGCGAGCTTCGCCGCAACGTCCGGCCCGCCGACTGCACATTTCGTGCAGGGCACAGGCTCCTCGGCATTCGGATCCTGCTCTGCCAGCGCATGTGCGTAGTCATCGCACCCCGCATATCCACAGCCGCCGCAGTTGGCACCGGGAAGCTGCTCACGAAGCTCCAGGAACAGCGGATCCTCCTGCACAGCGAACACCTTCGAGGCATAGGACAAGAGGATGCCGGCTATGAGCGCCACCACGAGGATCAGAACAATTGCACTGATTATGATATTCATCTTATTCCTCTTCTATTAATCGTGAAAACTTCACGCAAACTCAACCCTTGCATGATACCCGGATTGCTACGCGCTATGCGCTTTTGCAATCCTTAAAACCTAGGTGTCATATCATCCCCGAGAATCCCATGAATGCCAGCGACAGGATGGCGGCCGTGGTCAGGATGATCGGCACGCCGCGGAAGGACTCCGGAATTGCACTCTGATCCTGGAGCTTCGTCCGGACACCTGCCATGAGCATCATGGCAAACCAGAATCCGAGGCCGCCGCCGAAGCCCTGAATCACCGCATAGGCATAGGCCGCTGCAAAGGACCCCACCGCTGCCACCGTGTAATCTTCTGTGTTGGAGATGCAGACACCGAGAACGGCACAGTTGGTTGTGATAAGAGGCAGGTAAATGCCGAGCGACGTATACAGCGCCGGCATATTTTTCTTCATGAACATCTCAATGAACTGCACCAGTGCCGCGATGACGAGGATGAAGACCACCGTCTGCATGTACTCAATGCCGCAGGACAGGAGCAGCTGCTGGATCGGGAAGGTCACGATGGAGGCAAGCCCCATGACGAGCGTCACGGCAATACCCATGCCCTTTGCGCTGTCCAGATCCTTCGAGACGCCGAGGAACGGGCAGATACCCAGGAACTGCGCCAGCGGATAGTTGTTGACGAGGACCATCGAGATGATGATCAGGACCATTTTCGTAAAGCTCATCGTCACTTTGCCTCCTTCTGCATCTTCTCTGTCTTATCCACCTTCTCCATCTTAATCTTCTCTTCTGCCGCCTTTGCAATCTTCATTGCAGCAGCTGTCTTCTCATCCAGGCCGGCATTCCCATGCTCACCGGCAAGACTTCTGTTCGCAGAATTGCCGCTGCAGACACCGGAATCTCCAGATTCTGCTGCCTTCTGCTCCGGCGTGCAGGTGCTCTCGCTTACGCACCCGCTGCAGCCAAAGTCCTTACGGATCTTCGACTTGTCCCTCGTGATGTAATGCACGAAAGCCATCACGCAGGCGAAGACGAAAAAGCCGCCCGGCACCATCGTCATGATCGACATGCCCGGAATGAAATTCGACAGAATCGGAATCCCCTTAAAGCCCGGTGCCAATCCGAACCAGTCTCCCGAAAGCCACGTGCCGGAGCCCAGAATCTCACGGATTGAGCCCATGACGCACAGCGTCAGCGTAAAGCCAAGCCCCATGCCAAGGCCGTCCAGTGCGGAATCCAGCACGTTGTTCTTCGAAGCGAACATCTCGGCGCGGCCGAGAATAATACAGTTCACGACGATCAGCGGCAGATAAAGGCCCAGCGCCGAATACAGCGACGGCACGAAGGCCTGCAGGAGCATCTGCACAATCGTCACAAACCCTGCAATCACGGTGATAAAACAGGGAATTCGCACCTTATCCGGAATCAGCTTATGCAGCGCCGCAATCGCCATATTCGAACAGACGAGAACTGCCGTTGCTGCAAGGCCCATGCCAAAGCCCGTCTCCACCGAGGTTGAGGTTGCGAGTGTCGGGCAGGTGCCGATGACCAGGACGAGGACCGGGTTCTCTTTGATCAGTCCGTTGGTCAGGATACTGAGTTTGGATTTCTCATTCGTTTTCTTCTTGGCTGCTCCCATCACTGCGCACCTCCTAATACCTTGTACTGCTCCAGTGCGAGGTACACACCCTTATGAATTGCGGTCCCCGACACAGAGGCCCCCGTGATGTATTCGAAGGCAGTGCCATCCGATGTGGTGACGGTCTCCTTCTTCACATCCTGTGCATTCAGTGCTGTCAGACCATCGTACTGAGCCAGATAGTCCGGCTGCGTATCCTTCGAGCCAACGCCAGGTGTATCCGAGCTGTCCGTCACCTCTACTCCGGTGATCGCGCCCTCCGCGTCCAGCCCCACCATCATGGTCAGCGTTCCGCCAAAGGATTTGGTCTCCACGGTGATGACATAACCTGCGCCGTTGTCTGCCTGATATACCTCGGTCACCTTCGCCGACTGGTCGTCCGAGACGGCGTAGTCACACGCACCCTCCAGACTGGTGAAGGCATCTGCCTCCGTCAGGAGCTCCTTACGCGTAGCTGTTGCAGACGCTGCCGAATTCGCTGCGATGATCGGTGACGAAATATAGTTGGTCACCGCCAGCAGTGCCGTGGTGATCACGCTGATCACCACCAGGATAACGACCGGGTAGACATACTCCCTGCCGAAATTCTCTTTCTCTGCAGATCGATTCCCGCTCATTTGCTAACACCTCCCTTCTCCGCCTTTGCAATTCCGTAATAGCTGCGAATCACATATCGGTCGATTAACGGTGTCAGGATGTTCATGAAGAGAATGGCGAAGGACACTCCCTCCGGATAGGATGCGAACAGACGAATGATCATCGTGAACACGCCGCAGCCCACCGCGTAGATGAATTTGCCGCGGTCCATGATGGGCGACGTCACATAATCCGTTGCGCAGAAAAAGGCGCCAAAAAACACACCGCCGGCCAGGATCTCATACACTGCCATTCCGAGCGCCCCGTACTGCCCCGCGCCGCCGGCAAAGCCATAGTAAATCAGCGAGAATACGAACACCGTCCCGATGAAGGTCAGCGGGATGATCGGACTGATAATCTTCTTCCAGATAAGGAACGCACCGCCCAGGAGAATCGCAATCGTGCAGGTCTCTCCCATTGCGCCTCCGACATTGCCGACGAACAGATCAAGCAGCGAAGGCAGTGTCTGTGCGCCGTCCGCCAGCTGTCCTAACGGCGTTGCACCGGTGACCGCATCCACTGCACCGGATGCCGCTGCACTTGCCGATGCCTTCTGGAAGGTCGTCAGCGGCCAGCTTGTCATATAGGACGTAAAGGATAAAAGGAGCACAATACGGCCGACAATGGCGGGGTTTGCGATGTTTTTACCAATTCCGCCATAGAGGCACTTCACGATGACAATCGCGACAACGCAGCCGATGGCTTCCATCCAGATGGGGAAGTTCGCCGGCAGGTTCAGAGCCAGGATCACGCCGGTGACAGCGAAGGAGCAGTCCTTCGTGGTGTCCGGCTTTTTCATCACGCGGTTGTAAATCGACTCCGCGGCGCAGCAGAACACTGCCCCCAGGGCGACGCGTAGAAAGGCGCCGGCACCGAAATACACCGTCGCCATGACAACCGACGGGATCAGCGCCAGCACGACGTACAGCATCGTCTTCTGCGTGTCCAGCTTCGTTACGAGATGAGGGGACGAGGAAACCGTAAGCCCCTGACGGTAATTCACATTCTCACTCATTTCTTTCCGGCCTCCTTTACCATGTTCTTCGCCAGCTTGTTCAGGAAGGCGAGCGGGCGGTGTGCCGGACAGACGTAGGAGCACGATCCGCACTCCATGCACTGCATGACCTGAAGTGCCTGCAGCTCCTTCACATCGCCGCGTTCATAGGCGGCTGCGAAATGGCCCGGCAGCAGATTGAAGGGACAGGCCGTGTGGCAGCGTCCGCAGTTGATGCAGGCCGTCTCCTCCGGAACCTCTGCCATCTCCTCCGAGAAGGCGAGAATCGCGTTGTTCGCCTTCACCACCGGCACGGCATCGCTGAAGATTGCCCGGCCCATCATGGGGCCGCCGAGGAGAATCTTCCGGGGCTCCTTCTGATAACCGCCGCAGAATTCGATAATGTCATGCACCAGTGCGCCGTTCGGCACCAGCACGTTCTTCGGACAGGCTACCGCGTCGCCGTCCACTGTCAGGCGCTTTTGCACCAGCGGAATGCCGTCCTTTAGATACTGCCCAACAAAGGCCGTGGAGGTGATGTTCGATACAATGACGCCAAGGGACGCCGGCAGGACACCGGCATCGCACTGTTTGCCCGTCACCTCGTAGATCAGAACGCGCTCTGCGCCCTTCGGGTAGCGGGACTGCAGCGGGAACACATGGAAGCCTTCGCTGTCCAAGTGCTGCTCCCGGATCATTCGGTTAAACTGGTCGATGGCGTTCTGTTTGTTCACCTCGATCGCAATGTATACGTTCTCCGCGGCCAGCCATTTCTTCAGCGCCTTCGCGCCATCGAGAACATTCTGCGCGTCCTCGAGCATGGTCCTGTGATCCGAGGTAATGAATGGCTCGCACTCAGCACCATTGATGATAATCGTGTCGATGTCGCTCAGATTCTTCGGATTGAACTTCACCCAGGACGGGAAGGAGGCTCCGCCGAGGCCGACAAGGCCGGAAGCCCGCATCGCCTTGATAAAGGCCGGCTGATCTTCAATCACCGGCGGCTGCAGCGTCTCGTCCATCACCTGCTGCCCGTCCGGCTCGATGCAGACCAGCGTATCCTGACCGCCCATTGCATTGCGCATGGTCTCAATTCCGGTCACCGTGCCCGATACGGAGGAATGCACCGGGACGCTCAGAAACGCGTCCGTGTCACCGATCAGCTGACCAACCTTAACATAATCGCCCTTTTTCACCAGCGGCTTACAGGGTGCGCCGATATTCTCGGACATCGAGAGCTTCACGATAGACGGCAGCGGCATAACCTCCGTTGCGCTGTCGCAGGTGTTCTTGTAATGCCCGGCATCGATACTCGACAGATGCTTCTTCTGAAATAGCATGTAGGATAACCTCCTCTCAGATTGTAACTGTTCGCTTTTCATTCGCGCCCCAGTTAAATCGCTACATCAATTGTACCATCTCTGCACTCAATTGTTTGATAAAAGAAGACCCGCTGCAGAAATGCATCGCAGCGAGTCACTTTCCCATACGTCCTATCAACTATTCCATTCAGCCTCAAGGTACTGACTGATCGTTTTCAAAAACTCTTCTGCCTTTTCAAACTGATCCGACGCCTGCTGACGCGAAACAACATAGAAATCATCATAATCAGCCTTTTCTCTCAATCGAAAAGCACCATCAACTATTTTGGAAATCCCGCGATCAAAAATCTCTTCCTTCACAAAATTCCTGTTGAAGAAGGCAATAATTCCTGAATGTTTACTCGAATCAAATTCCTTCAGCACAACCACTGCTCGCATGCCATGAAAGATTGCATAATAAGATCTATTTACTGAGGCCTTGTATCGTCCCGCATTCAAATTTTCCCGTGCTGTTTCCAAATCCTCCAATGCTCGCTGAAACCTATAGTGAGACAAATCTATTATGCTGCTGTCCATAGAATCACTCCCTCTGTGTTCACATTTCTATAAAAAGGAGATGTATCCTTCCACTTTGTATATATATCCTGTCCAATGTCAACTACAGAAAAAACAGTGTCATAATCCAGATTCATGTCCACAATAAAATCTGACAACCGTTCTTCATCCTCAGCATTCAACGGCTCACGGACAATTACCGCCACATCTATATCAGATTCCTCGGTGGCCTCTCCACGCGCAACCGATCCATACAAAATGATCTGGCTCACTTTGCCAGGAACAGCAGTCCGAATTCCCCCAACTAGCCGAGCCAAAACATTGCTATTTATACGCATAATTCAGCTCCTTTCGTCATCCGTATCTCAAGCCAATTATCTTCACACATTACAACTTTTCTAATTTCAATCATCTGGAGTAATTATAGCATGAAATCTCATCTGTATTATTGCCTCATGCATACACCTCACGCACGAGCTTCTCGCAGTACTCCTCCAGCGTATCGAAATGGATGCTCCCCTTCCCGGCCGCCGTCTGCAGGCACCCCTGCCGGTACCGCGTAAGCCGCTCCGGATCCTGCCACAGCGAGCGAATCCTCTCCGTCAGCTCCTCCGCATTCCCTGCCTCGAAGAGCTCCCCCGTCTCGCCCTCCGCGATCATCTCCGGCGTACCGCCCAGGTTCGATGCCAGAATCGGCGTTCCGTTCATAATGGACTCAATCACACTGAACGGCCCATTCTCAAGCCATTCAGAAGGGAAAACAACAAACGCCGCTCCCCGGATCATCTCCTGCATATCCGTCCCTGCCAGGAATCCCACATTCCGCACGTTGGAGGCGGCATTCACCTCGTCCTCCAGCTCGCCCTTCCCGGCGAACACAAACGGAATCTCCGGAAGGCTCTTCGCCGCCTTCAGCAGAGTGGCAACGCCCTTCTCCTGCGTATAACGGCCAAAATAGAGGACATACCTGCCATCGTTCTCTGCCAGACCTGCATCCCCCACTTCTCCAACGTTCGCTCTTCTTACTGCAGTTCCCATGCCTCCGGCATTCATTCTCCCCGCTGCCGTTTCCGCATTGGCTGTATCGCAATCCCCATTCCGCTCCATATCCACGAAATTATGCATCGTCACCGTCCGCCCCGCGAGCTGCGGGTTGTGTGACAGCATACCATTCAGGAAATCTGACGGACATACGATACGATCCACCTTCGCATACGTCTTGCGCATCTGGTAGAGTCTCGCCTCCAACGTGCCCAGGAGCGAACGAAACCGGGAATTATGAATGCAGCGATATCGTGCACAATTCCCCACAGCGCCGTCCACGCACCTCGTGCAGACCTCTCCTGTCGCCGGAATCCGGAACAGATGATTCGGACATACCCACTGCGCATCATGCGCCGTGTAAACGATCCGAATCTTCGGATCAAACTCCCGCACGCCGTCAATGATCGACGGCGTCAGCTGGAAATTAATGTTGTTCAAATGCACCACATCCGCATGAAAGTCCGCCAATACCCTCTTAATCTGCGCCTTCGCCTCCCGCGAATACAGGATCTTGAAAGGATACGCTGCCTTCGAGAGCACAGATCCGCCGTGGAAATCCATCGGCTGGGTATAAATCTCGGCCCTGTTCCCGACAATCCGCCCCTCGTGCTCCATGCCGAAATACTGCACCTCATGCCCCATAGCCTCGAGCTGCTGTCCGATCTTGAAAATGTACGTCTCTGATCCCCCATTGGGATAGAGGAATTTATTCACGATTAAAATCTTCATAATGTCCTATCTGGCCGCCTCTTCCGTCATTCTCCAGATTCACTTTTGACTCTGTACCTGCCGATCACTACCCCTGCCATCATAATCCCGCACACGTAGAACAGTCCCATGTTGTAGATCATATACCGCGTCTGAGGGAAAATAATCGCACCTACCACAACACTGTTGATAAACGTTCCCAGCAGGACCAGCCCAGCCAGCAACGCAATTCCAATTTCATTGTCGCTTGGCAGATATCTTTCACCGCCAATTGCCGTTCCGGACCTACCACAGGCGGCGTCTCCGTCTCGCTTCCCCAATCTCGTTCTCCGATGCAGATCAATGCACAGATGCCCCAGAAATCCAATATATCCAGCCCACAGCACCAGCGATGCCCAGTTCAGCACCGTGCTGACCCGCAGCACTGTATTCACAAAGCCCTTGCGGATATTGTTCAGCCACAGCCAGATCAGCCTCTTCGGATTCTGATGAATCAGCACCCGCATCAGTTCCCGGCACACGGTATCCTCCGCAATAGCGAATTCCATACTACCGGATGTCAGGTCCGGGCGCTGTTCACTTACAAAGCTGCTGACCAGCGGATCCAGCACCTCAAAGCCAATGATGTCGTAGCTGTCCGCATAATGCGAGCACAGCTCCACCCAGCTCACCTTCGCATGTTCCTCTGCAGGTTCCGATGCTCCCCCGTCAGACTCAGCCGCTCCCGCATTCACAGCATCTAATCTTGCTTCCGCTGCACTCGAATTGTCCTCAGCAGAAACAGGAATAATATCCACATACCGCAGTCCCTGCTCCTTCAGCTCCTCCTCAATCTCCCGGAAGAGTTCCTTCAGGTCACTCGCCGAATATTCCCCGGACGTGGCAGCATACTGCTCGAACAGCTCTGCATCCTCTTCGGTAGCCGTATAGAGAAGCGTGCTGTCAATCTTATCCGCACTTCCTGTATGAAAAGACCAAACACCATGGAAGGCTAGATTGTAGACATGACCGATCACGAAGATCA
>CAYLUU010000070.1:0-11907 GCA_964386925.1 uncultured Sarcina sp.
ACATTGCAACGCAGCTGGTTGCCTTCTATACCGTGGTATGGGAGGTGCCGAAGGGCTCCGGCAAGATCGGAATCATCAATCAGAATTCCAATGCCGGCTGGCTGCCGCAGATATTTGGCTCCAAATATCTGCTGACCATCATTGTGGCGGTAGTGATCACAGTCGTCATGTATTTCTATCTGAAATACCAGAAGATGGGATATGAGATCTCCGTCGTCGGCGAGAGCCCGAACACGGCCAAATATGTCGGCATCCGTGTGCCGCGTGTGATTCGCAGGACCATGTTCCTGTCCGGCGCGCTCTGCGGCGTGGTTGGCCTCCTTTTGGTTGGCGGGATCAATCACACGATTACAACAACAGTGGTCGGCGGTCAGGGCTTCACCGGTGTCATGGTTTCCTGGATGTCCAAGTTTAACCCTTTCACCATGGTGCTCTCGAGCTTCCTGATCATCTTCCTGGACAGAGGAGCGAGCGAGATCTCTACGAACTTTGGTTTGAACCAGTCGTTCTCGGATATCCTGACTGGTATCATTCTGTTCTGCATCATCGGCTGCGAGTTCTTCGCGACATATAAACTTCAGTTCCGTAAGAAGACAGAAGAGGAGGGCAAGTAATTATGCTGAGCTTTTTGATTGCATTCATTCCCAGAGCGATTGTGCAGGGAATTCCGCTTCTGTACGGCTGCACCGGTGAGATTGTGACGGAGAAGTCCGGCAATCTGAACCTGGGAATTCCGGGCGTTATGTATGTCGGCGGCATCTGCGGCGTCATCGGATCCTTCCTGTATGAGGCTGCGGTTGGATCTGCGAACGTGAATCCGGCGCTGGCAATTCTGATTCCGCTGGTATGCTGCCTGATTGGTTCGCTTCTGATGGGACTTCTGTACTGCTTCCTGACGGTTAATCTTCGGGCCAATCAGAACGTGACAGGTCTTGCCATGACTACCTTCGGCGTTGGCTTCGGAAATTTCTTCGGTGGATCCCTTATCAAGCTTGCGGGCAGCGATGTGCCTTCGATTGCCCTGTCGGCAACCAGCAATTATTTCCGCAAGAGCCTTCCGTTTGCAAATAGTCTTGGATGGTTCGGAAAGCTGTTCCTGTCCTATGGATTCCTCGCTTATCTGGCGGTAGTGATTGCACTGGCAGCAGCGTATGTGCTGAACCGTACCCGCGTCGGCCTGCATCTTCGGGCCGTTGGAGAAGGCCCCAGCACGGCAGATGCAGCAGGAATTAATGTGTCGGCCTACAAATATGGCGCGACCTGCATCGGCTGCATGATCGCAGGTCTCGGTGGTCTGTATTATGTCATGGACTACGCCTGCGGCGTATGGTCCAACGATGCCTTCGGCGACAGAGGATGGCTTGCCATTGCTCTTGTTATCTTCACTATGTGGAGACCGAAGCTGGCTATTCTGGACTCGTTCCTGTTCGGTGGACTGTATATCCTGTATCTGTATCTGCCGACCGGAATGGATCACATGGAGTACCAGGAAATCTACAAAATGATTCCGTATGTTGTGACACTGGTCGTACTGGTTGTCTCGAGCATGCGCAACAAACGCGAGAACCAGCCGCCGGAAAGCCTTGGCACGGCTTATTTCCGCGAGGAGAGATAAAAATCATATAGCGATATTTGGGCGCCGCAGGATGTTCCTGCGGCGTTTTTGATTTAAATTTTACTAAGCGATAGGGGCGGGGAGAATGTTGTCCCTGGCTCACGTTGGATTTCTAGGGATTCTCTATGCTCGTTCCTTTTTCGCCAAGCGCCCGATTCGCGCAAAACTCGTCCGTCCACGGCCCTTCCTTTGGAAGAACCGTGTCTTGGACTCAAACATGTTGCGCTCCCGTCGGGCAGGCGAATCCGTTCCTCACATGAGAATCCATCTGCGAATCCAAAGATCGCCAGTTCCATCATTTCTTCCTGCCATTATCGCGGATGTCTGTGCAACGAAAGAACTCAAAAGGAAATTGTTAATATTACACAATTATGCTTGTGATAATATCATTTTCTTGGTAAAATATCCCTTAAGTTTACGAGGTTGCAGGTGAAAATATCTGTAATACTCACTAACATACTGGAGGGTACAGACATGAAAGTTTACACAACCGACAAAATCCGTAACGTCGTGATCCTGGGACATGGCAGCTGCGGCAAGACGACTCTTGTCGAGGCAATGGCGTATCTCGGCGGTCTGACGTCCAGACTGGGGAAGGTCGAGGATGGTGCTACTGTCAGCGATTTTTCCAAGGAGGAACAGAAGCGTGGAATCTCGATTCATACATCTGTGATTCCGATTGAGTGGAATGATTATAAGCTCAACATTCTGGATACCCCTGGGTATTTTGATTTTGTTGGTGAGGTGGAAGAGGCAATTTCTGTTGCAGATGGCGCGATTATCGTTGTCAGCGCAAAGTCCGGCATTGAGGCTGGCACTGAGAAGGCCTGGGAGCTTTGTGAGAAATATCATCTGCCTCGCATGTTCTTCGTAACCGATATGGATATTGACGAGGTTTCCTACCGCAGTGTTGTGGAAAATCTGACGTCTCTTTACGGCAAGAAGATCGCTCCGTTCAACATGCCCATCCGTGAGGACGGCAAGTTCACAGGTTACGTCAACGTTATTCAGCAGAAGGCGTTTAAGTGGGAGAATAAGGAAGCTGTTCCGGCGGAGGTTCCGGAGTATTCGAAGGAATACCTCGAGCAGTATCACAATACCTTGATGGAAGCTGTTGCTGAGACCTCTGAGGAATTTATGGATCGGTATTTCTCCGGCGAGGAGTTCTCGGAAGCGGAGATTCGTGCGGCAGCCCGCCTGTCCATTCAGGACGGTACTATTGTTCCGGTGGAGATGGGCGCCGGCGTCATTGCACAGGGTGTCTATGCATTGATGGATGACATTGTAAAGTACATGCCGGCTGCGGAGTCCCGTAAGGTCAGCGGCATCAACATGAAGACCAATGAGATTTTTGAAGCGAACTTTGATGTGCTGAAGCCGAAGACTGCGTTCGTCTTCAAGACCATTGTGGATCCCTTCATCGGCCGATACAGTCTGATTAAGGTTCGCTCCGGCGTTCTGAAGACCGATGACCTTTGCTATAACGTGAGAACAGAATCCGAATGCAAGGTCGGTAAGTTGTACATCTTGCAGGGCAACAAGGCTACGGAGATTTCTGAACTCCATGCCGGCGACCTGGGAGCGCTTGCCAAACAGCAAGGTGTCAACACAGGAGATACGCTGTCGACGAAGGCAACGCCCGTCCAGTATGCGAAGATGGATATCTCGACACCGTACACATATCTGCGGTATCGCGCTGTGAACAAGCAGGATATCGACAAGATTGCGCAGGCAATGAGCAAGCTCGCAGCCGAGGATCCGACCTTCAAGCCGGTCAACGATTCGGCAAACGGACAGTCCCTGATCTACGGTATGGGTGATCTGCATCTGCAGGTGATCCAATCCGAACTGAAGGATGAATACAAGTGCGAGATCACGGTGGAGAAGCCGAAGGTAGCCTTCCGCGAGACTATCAAGAAGAGCTCCGATGTGGAGTACAAATACAAAAAGCAAACCGGCGGGCACGGCCAGTACGGACATGTCAAAATTCGCTTTGCTCCGGCAGAGGACGGAACAACACCGTATGTATTCGATGAGGCCGTTGTCGGCGGAGCCGTTCCGAAGAACTATTTCCCGGCAGTTGAGAAGGGTATTGCTGAATCCGTGCAGTCCGGACCGCTGGCGGCCTATCCGGTAGTCGGTGTTCATGCAACACTGTATGATGGCTCCTATCATCCGGTGGATTCGTCTGAGATGGCCTTCAAGACGGCGGCAAAGCAGGCTTTCAAAAAGGGCTTCATGGAGGCAGGACCGGTCCTTCTCGAGCCGATCGTTACTCTGAAGGTTACGGTTCCGGATACCTATACCGGCGACATCATGGGCGATCTCAATAAGAGACGCGCTTCGATTCTCGGCATGAATCCGGCACCGGGCTCCAAGCAGGTAATTGAGGCAGATGTTCCGCAGATGGAGTTGTTCGATTATTCGACCACCCTTCGCTCCATGACAGGCGGCCGCGGCGAGTATAGTTACGAGTTCGCGCGCTATCAGCAGACACCTGCTGATATCCAGAGCAAGGAGGTTGCAGCAAGAGCAGAGAAGGCTGCAGCAGGATTCACGGAAGAGTAAGACAAGGGTTATACAGAAACGTATCTATTGTATCTATTCAGTACCCACACATTCGGATCTTGGGCTTTTTATTGGGAGGGGAGGCCGAGATCCGGATAGAAATGGAAGAACAAGGCGGCTTTGCCGCCTTGTTTTGTGTATATCTGTTTAGCACCTGGCGATTTCAACATGAATCGGGCGCTCTGCGGACGAATTCATGATCGAAATTGCCAGGTGGGCAAGGAGCGAAGCTCCTCTGCCCAGCCACATCGAGGATTTGCAACGCAAATTCGAGATGCGGGTGCTAAATAGATACCGTAGTTTTATGTTAAGATAATTACAACTTCAGATAACTATTCAGAAGAAAGGTAGAATGTCATGAAATCATGCAGGCAGATCACAACCTTCTCAGTCGATGGCGAGGCCGTGGTGAAAGAGGAAGAGCTCGCGGTAACGCGGGAGGAAGATGAGGCAACGCATCTGGAATCAGGGGTCATTAACCTGTATCCGGAAATTCAGTATCAGGAGATCGAGGGCTTTGGCTGTGCGATGACGGAGACGAGCGCATATCTGTTGTCGACGCTTGATCCGCAGGAGAGACGGCTTGTTCTGGAGGCCTATTATGGCGGGAACGGTGCAAGATTCCGCTATATTCGTACCCACATGGACAGCTGTGATTTTGCATTGGAGGAGTACCAGGCGGTGAAGGATCCGATCGCGGATCCGGAGCTTCTGACCTTCTCACTCGAGCGGGATCACAAATATATCATTCCGATGATCCGTGAGGCAATTCAGGTCAGCAAGGAAACGGGTGGTGAGGAGATTTCTGTGCTGCTCTCCCCCTGGTCACCGCCCTATCAGTGGAAAACACCGCCGGCAAAGCCCAAAAACGACGCCGGCGTCTACGGCGGCCCCGGCCATGAAATGCCGATCGATTACACCAAGCCGTCCCGCAACAACGGCGGCTCCCTGAAAAAGGAATACTACGCTTCCTGGGCAAAATATCTTGTGAAATACGTCCAGGCCTATCTGGAAGAGGGAATTCCGGTCACCATGATGACCATGCAGAATGAATCCATTGCGGCGACGAACTGGGATTCCTGCGTGTGGACAGCAGAGGATCAGAAGGTATTCCTGACGGAGAATCTATATCCGGAATTTGTGAAGGCCGGATTGGATCAGAAGGTTGGGATTTTCATCTGGGATCATAACAAGGAGAGAATTCTGGAGTGGGCCCAGGCGATGCTGGACGAGGAGACGAGCAAGATGGTCAGCGGCATTGCCTTCCACTGGTATTCCGGTGATCATTTTGAGTGCGTTCAGATGACGCATGAGCAATATCCGGATAAGACCTTGATGATGTCGGAGTGCTGCGGCCTGCATATTCCGGGACAGGGGAGCTTTCTGGAGAGCATGGGACTTCCGAAGTCGAAGACAGCCATGCATGCCGAGACGGATGATGCCATGGATTATGCGCATGATATCATCGGCAACCTGAACAGCGGCATGAATCGCTGGATTGACTGGAATCTGTGTGTGGATGAGAATGGCGGACCGCGTCATATTCCGCTGGGATTCACGGCCAGCACGATTGTGGAGAGCGGCAAGGCACGGCAGAACATGACGTATTATTTTGTACGTCATTTCTCTAAATACCTGCAGCCCGGCAGCCATCGCATCGGCTGCTCACGCTGTGACCAGAAGGTGGAGACAGCGGCGGTGCAGAATCCGGACGGAACCGTGGCTGTTGTTATTCTGAATCGTGGACATGAGGATGCGTTCTATGCATTCCGCGTACATGGAGATGTGGTGCGGTTCGAGGTTCCTGCAGGAACGATTTCAACACTGGTGCTGCGCTAAGAGGATATAGGGGGACTATATTGTGAAAAAGATATTACGCCGCATCCTTCTGGGATTTCTGGTGCTGGTGCTTGCGTTTGGTCTGTTCGTGGCGTGCGGAGACGATAGCTCGGAGAAGACCGAGGCTGTTGTTGACGATTATGTTAATGAAGACTATGTTTCTCCGACGTCCGTTAAATCGGTCAGTCTGACAGAGGACGGCACCCTGAGCATGAAACGAGCCAAGAGAAGCGGCAATGGTTCAGGATGCGCATCCGATACATGGACGATCTTCGTGTACATGTGCGGATCCGATCTCGAGTCGGATGACGGCTCTGCAACAGACGATATGGAAGAAATGCTGGATGCCGGAACCGGTGAAAATATAAAGTATATCGTACAGACCGGTGGTGCCAACGAGTGGTGGAGCGACGACATTGACGCATCCAAGATCCAGCGCTTTGAAATCTGCCAAAACGAGTGCACGCTGGTGGACGAAGAGCCGCTTGCAGATATGGGCGATGCGGATACTCTTGCTGACTTTCTTTCCTGGGGCCTTGAGACATATCCTGCGGAACATACCGCACTCATTTTCTGGGATCATGGCGGCGGCAGTATCTCAGGAGTGTGCTTTGATGAGCTTTACGATTATGACAGCCTCTCTCTGACGGATATTGATAATGCACTTTTCAGTGTATTCGATCTGATGGGACATAATTTTGAGTTCATCGGCTTCGATGCCTGCCTTATGGGAACGGTGGAATCCGCCAACGTTCTCGCATCCTACGCGGACTATATGATCGCGTCACAGGAGACAGTGCCTGGGTATGGCTGGAATTACAGAAGGCTCGGATATTATATCAAGTATCATACGGATGCCAGCGGAGCAGAGATCGGCAAGAATTTTGTTGATGAATACTTTGATGAACTGGACTTTTTGAGTTATGGACCGAATCTTACGATGTCCGTAATCGACTTGTCGAAAATCGATGCCTTCGTGACGGCATTCAATACGTATGCCTACAATCTGTATAATGCCACAGAGGATGCTGCCACGCTCTCCGGTGTGATGAGAAGTGCCCTGAAGGTAGACAACTTCGGAGGCAACAACGACGCGGTTGGATATACCAACATGGTTGATCTCAAGGGCCTGATCCAAGCCGGCAGCAGCTATGCGGATGGTGCAGACGCAGCACTTGCTGCGCTGTCGGAGGCGGTTGTCTATACAAAGTCCGGATCCTCTCATGCCGCAGCCGGCGGACTCTCTGTCTATTATCCGCTGGAGGTGCAGGGTTCCACGGAGCTTGGAACCTTTGGGGATGTAGCCATCAGCCCGTATTATCTTGCGTATGTGGATAGAAGCGCATACGGCGCAGCGAATGCCGGCGATACATCTGATTATGATGTCTCTAAGGTCATTGATATCTGGTCGGAAATGAATAATGCAGGCAGTGCAGAGTCAGATAACGAGTCCTATTGGGATGATTATGGCGACTATGAGCAGACGGGAGAAAGCTCACTGATCACGTTTGATGAAGAGCCGGCATTGACTTCGGACGGAAGCTACAGTTTTACGCTGTCGGCCGAAGGAGTGGTAAATGCATCTGACATACAGGCACTTGTGTACCAGGTGAGCAGCGACGGCGAGGACATTATTGAGCTTGGCTACAGTACGGATTTCTATGCGGATATTCATGATGACGGAAGTCTGACCGTCTCCGACAGCTTTGACGGATATTGGTTCTCACTTCCTGATGGGCAGAACCTTGCCGTATATGTCATGACAGAGACAGACGATGCTGTCGTATTCTCTTCGCCGATTACTCTTAACGGGGAAGAAACGAACCTGATCTTTACCTACAATTCAGACAATACGGTGGAGATCAACGGCACCTGGGATGGTATTCATTCAAATGGTATGGCGGCAAGGGAATACAAGGAGCTTCATGCCGGCGACAAGATCATTCCTGTGTATGATGCGATAAACATAGAAACCGCTGATACCCTGAACTATGTAGGACAGGAGTATACCTGGGAAGAGGATGCAAATGTAAATTTCGGACTGCTCGCAGATGCTGATTATCTGTACTGCTTCATCATCGACGATGTCTATGGTGATTACTATCAGACAGATTCGGTTATGTTCGGCATAGAAAACGGTCAGCCGTACTACTATTACGAGTAATCTGGCATCTATTCCGGGCCAGGCGGGCAAGGTCCGAAGGACCTCTGCCCAGCCACATCGAGGTTTTCTGAAGGAAAATCGAGATGCGGGTACTGAATAGATACGTTTATTTTTATGTCAAAACCATTGGAGGGAAGTTCCATCCTTGCGTATAAGGATGGAACTTTTTTGTTGAGTGGGGTTTGTATGCAATTATGCAATTCACCTGATCGTTGGAACTTGACGCTGTCAGGCGATATGTATACAATTATACCGGTCTAACGAAACGAGCTTGGAAAAGCGGAATATCGGTGAAAATGCTTTGTATACAATGAGTTGATGCCTGCACTTTTGGAGCGTATCTGGAAGTTGTATACATGATGAGCATCGGTCGGAGCCGCAGCGGATCTGCGGCAGAGGGAGGAATGCATGGTTACAGAGCCTTTTGAAAATCGTCCCGTCTCGATGAACGAAGATAATCATCTTCTGCAGATCGAGGAGCATATGTACATTCTGGACGACGTCCAGAAGCCGAACGTATTCCGGCAGATGTTCCCCTATTCGGAAGTTCCGAAGATTCCGTTCAACGACAGAACCGTTCCGAAGCATGTTCCGAAGAATATCTGGATCACCGATACCACCTTCCGCGACGGGCAGCAGTCCCGGGCTCCTTATACCACAGATCAGATCGTCCACATCTATGACGAGTTTCATCGCCTGGGCGGGCCGAATGGCATGATTAAGGCCTGCGAGTTCTTCCTGTACAGCAAGCAGGACCGTGATGCTGTGTACAAGTGCATGGAGCGCGGCTATGAGTTCCCGCAGATCACGAGCTGGATCCGCGCAAGCCATGAGGATTTCCGTCTCGTGCATGAGATGGGCATGAAGGAGACGGGCATTCTGGTATCCTGCTCCGATTACCATATTTTCCTGAAGCTCAAGATGACGAGAAAACAGGCGCTGGAGCACTACCTGTCTGTTGTGCGTGACTGCCTGGAGCAGGGGATCAGCCCGCGCTGCCATTTGGAGGACATCACGAGAGCGGACATCTACGGATATGTTGTTCCGTTCTGTCTGGAGCTGATGCAGCTGCAGAAGGAATACGGAATTCCGATTAAGATCCGCTGCTGCGACACAATGGGCTATGGCGTCAACTACAGCGGTGCTGTTATTCCGCGTTCCGTTCCGGGCATTATGTATGCCATTCACGTACATGCCGGTGTCCCGAGCGAGCAGCTGGAATGGCATGGGCACAATGATTTTTACAAGGCAGTGGTCAATGCGACGACAGCCTGGCTGTATGGCTGCAGCGGGGTAAACTGCTCGCTGTTCGGTATCGGTGAGAGAACCGGCAACACACCGACAGAGGCAATGGTCTTCGAGTATGCACAGCTGCGCGGTGATCTGAACGGAATGGACACAACGGTCATTACGGATCTTGCGGATTACTATGAGAAAGAGATCGGCTACCACATTCCGGAAAGAACGCCGTTCGTCGGCCGCAACTTCAACGTGACGAGAGCCGGCATTCACGCAGACGGTCTGTTGAAAAACGAGGAGATCTATAACATCTTCGACACCGGAAAATTCCTGAAGCGGCCGCCCATCTCTGCCGTGACCAATACGTCCGGACTTGCCGGGATCGCACTCTGGATCAATAACTTCTACCGCCTGCCGGACGAGAAGAAGATTGACAAGAAGTCAAAGCTCGTCGAGGGTGTCAAGGCATGGGTGGATGATCAGTATGCAAACGGCCGTGTGACTGTCATCACAGATCTGGAACTGCAGACGGTCATTGACAAGGTTTGTAAGGAAGAGGGAATCTCTTTGCTTTAGCAGAAGGGGGCAGATGTCACTTGCTAAAGAAAAGTCTGCGAATAAAGGTGCTAAACAGATATGAAGTTGTGAACGAAGGAGGTCTGCCGCAGGCGGCAGAGTAGAAAACAGTAATGAACAGTTTTGATGCAAAACGGGATACCAGTGATCAATATTCGCTGCGGGGGCGGGTGTTCCACAAGATCCGCACCGATATCCTGAACGGAAAGTATAAGGAGAACGAAGAGCTTAAGGAGGTCGCCATCGGACAGGAGCTCGGCGTTTCGAGAACGCCGGTTAGAGAGGCACTGCGGCAGCTCGAGCTCGAGGGGCTCGTGCAGATCATTCCGAACCGCGGAGCTTTTGTGACAGGAATTCAGGCAAAGGATGTCCGGGATATCTATATGATCCGCGCACGGCTTGAGGGATTGTGTGCACGCTGGGCTTGTGAGAATATCACCAAAGAGCTGATGGATGAGATGGAGGAGAACGTTTATCTCGCAGAGTTCCATGCCCAGAAGGGGAATATGGAGCAGATGACGGAGCTGGACAATCAGTTTCACCGGATTCTGTACGAGGCAGGAGCTTCCAAGATGCTCGAGCATCTGCTGATTGATTATCACCAATATGTGATGCGGATTCGCAGGAAGACTCTTTCTACTCCCGAGCGTGCGCTGGCCTCCAATCAGGAGCATCGCGGCATCATGGAAGCCATTAAGGCGAATGACCCGAATCTGGCGGAGAGACTGGCAGATGAGCATATGAACAACGCCTACAGCAACATGGTAAAGAACGGGTTGTTTGATCTGTATAAGAATGATCCTGCGGAAGAGTAACCCGGTTGCGGCATGTTATGTATGCTAAAGGGGAGCTGAACAGGATAGAAAATCGTAACAGAAGAATAGAGGATCCGAATAATAGACAGAAAAGGGAGAATACCATGGCGAAGATTCAGATGACAACCCCGCTGGTCGAGATGGATGGGGATGAGATGACTCGAATCGTATGGAGAATGATCAAGGAGGATCTGATCATTCCTTACGTTGACCTCAAGACCGAATATTACGACCTGGGACTGGCGCATCGTGATGAGACCGATGATCAGGTGACCAAGGACGCAGCAGAGGCGAATCTCAAATACGGCGTTGCCGTAAAGTGTGCAACCATTACACCGAACCGCGCACGCGTTGAAGAATACAATTTGAAGCGTATGTACAAGAGCCCGAACGGAACCATCCGCTCCATGCTGGACGGAACGGTATTCCGCAGCCCGATTCTGGTAAAGGGGATTGAGCCTTATGTTCGTACCTGGAAGGCACCCATTGTTCTGGCCCGCCATGCGTACGGCGATGTGTACAAGAACACAGAGATGAAGGTCGGCGGCCCCGGCACGGCGGAGCTTGTCTTTACCGAGAAGGGGACCGGCGTGGAGCATCGCCGCCTGATCCATGAATTCGAGGGACCTGGCATCATTCAGGGCCTGCACAACAAGGACAAATCCATTGAGACCTTCGCCCGGACCTGCTTTAACTATGCGTATGACAAGAAGATGGATCTGTGGTTCTCGACCAAGGATACGATTTCCAAAACTTACGACGGTGATTTCAAGGAGATCTTCCAGACGATGTACGACAATGCCTATAAGGCGAAATTCGAGGCGGCCGGCATCAAGTATTTCTACACGTTAATCGATGATGCTGTGGCACGTGTCATTCGTTCCGAGGGCGGCTTTGTCTGGGCTCTGAAAAATTACGACGGCGATGTCATGTCCGACATGATGGCGACGGCTTTCGGATCCCTGGCAATGATGACATCGACGCTGGTTTCTCCGACCGGTGCCTATGAGTATGAGGCAGCGCACGGAACGGTGCAGCAGCATTATTACAAATACAAGAGAGGCGAGAAGGAGTCTACGAACTCTGTGGCA
>CAYLUU010000071.1:0-11494 GCA_964386925.1 uncultured Sarcina sp.
AGTGCCAGAAGGAAGGCATCATGATCGACCTCATCGTCATCGATTTCTTCCACTGGACCGTGCAAGGCGACTGGAAATTTGACAAAATATACTGGCCGGATCCGAAGGCTATGGTGGATGAGCTGCATTCCATGGGTATCAAGGTCATCGTTTCTGTATGGCCTTCCGTTGATCGCAAGAGCGAGAACTTTGGCGAGATGATGGACCGAGGACTGCTCATTATGACGGAGCGCGGCGCGCAGCAGACCTATGACTATCAGGGCGACTGTGTGGAGATCGATGTCTTCAATCCAGAGACCAGAAAATACGTCTGGGAGAAGTGCAAAAAGAACTACTACGACTACGGCATTGATGCCTTCTGGCTGGACAATTCCGAGCCGGATTACGGCGTCTATGACTTTGATAATTATCGTTATCACAATGGATCTGCACTGGAGAGCAGCTGCCAGTATCCGCAGTGGTACAGTCGTATTTTCTATGAGCCGATGAAGGAGATGGGCAATGAATATGTGGTCAACCTCCTGCGCAGCGGCTGGGCCGGCAGTCAGAAATACGGCAACGTCATCTGGTCCGGCGATGTGCCGAGTACCTTTGAGGCATTTCAGGATCAGCTGCAGGCAGGCCTGAATATGGGATTGGCCGGCATCCCGTGGTGGACAACGGACATCGGCGGCTTCATGACGGACGATGTAAACGATCCGGATTTCCAGCAGCTCCTGATCCGTTGGTATGAGTTCGCTGTTTACACTGCTGTCTTTCGTATGCACGGCGACCGCGGACCTTACAACATCGAGCCTCTGGATACCCGTGACTGGGGCGGCGGATATCTGCACACCGGCCAGGACAATGAGCTCTGGAGCTACGGCGAAGAGAACTACCGGATCATGAAGAAATACTATGATATCCGAATCTCGATGAAGCCTTACATCAAGCAGCTCTTCGAGGAGGCACACACCAATGGATCTCCGCTGATCCGTACCATGTTCTACGAGTTCCCGGAGGATGCAAAGTGCTGGGAGCTGAAGGATCAGTACATGTTCGGTTCGGAGTATCTGGTAGCACCGATTCTGCATCTGAACGAGTTCGAGCGCGATGTGTACCTGCCGGCCGGCACCTGGACTGATACCAGGGATGGGCAGCAGTATGAAGGCGGACAGACCATTCATGTGGCAGCACCGCTGGATTCCATTCCGGTGTTTAAGAAGGCATAAAATGCAAAACATTCAGCGGCCGACCAGCGGCGAAGACATCTGCGGCCGGCTGTTGAATTGAAGCTTTATGTGAAGTTCTGCAAGTTTCAGGATCTGTATGAGTTAGGGGAGTAGATGAATCGAATTTTTGTCGATCTGGAAATGCATCCGGTGACGGATGATTTTCCGAAAGAAAAAGCTATATTCCGCTTCGAGACGATGGAAGTCGGCGCGGTCATGCTGAATGCCGAGCATGAGGAGATTGCGGCGTTCCGGGAATATGTGCATCCGATGTTCAGTGATAAGGTGCAGACCAGGTACACGGAGTTGACTGGGATCACCACCGAGATGCTGCAGGATGCCGATACCTTTCCGGGTGTGCTGGATCGTTTCCTTGCATGGTGCGGGACAGATTACACCATCTATTCCTGGAGCAAGTCGGATCTGGCACAGATTAAAGGGGAATGCAGGCAGAAGAATATCGCATCGACGCCGGCGCTTACCTATATGTTCCGAAACTGGTCGGACTTCCAGAAGGAGTTCAGCCGCATGATCGGCTTCCACCGGGCGGTAAGCCTGCAGGATGCCGTGAGTCTGGGCGGACTGGATTTCGACGGACGGGCGCATGACGGACTGGTGGATGCCAGGAACACAGCGAACCTGTTCCGACAGACGCGGGACGAGAAGATGATTCAGAAACTCAAGAGCCTCATCAGCGAGAAGGAGGAGCCTCTGACATTCACGATGGGGGATGTGTTCAACTTCAATCTGCTGGGGTGACGACGGACAACGCAGCAGGCGTTGGCTGCGCAGCCATCGGATGCTGACAGTCTGGGTTTGCAAACAGCAGGAATCTGGGCTGTTTGCAAATTAAAACAGAGAAAAAGAGAACGAAAAAGGAGGCAGTGCCGATTGGCGTTGCCTCCTTCTTGTTTATCGTTGAGCAATAATTCTCGATCTTTTTGTAAATCGATACAAACCTGAATTTGAAATAACAGAGATTCAGTGTCATATCTACAATTACTGCTGTGCCAGCTGCTTGCGGAAGATGGTACGGAAAATCAGGCGTACCAGTGGTCCAACGTAGAAGATCTGAATGACATAGGCCATGGGAAAACTGAGAACTGCTGTCTGAATCCAGGAGCCGAACCAGTCACCGGCAAAGCCTCCGTGCAGGAAGGTTACGATAAGCGTAATGATCGGAACCATCTGGCATACCATAAAGGACTGTACTGCGAGAATGAAGAAAATCGGCGGATTCTTGGCGGGATCAATGATGCGCTTGGCAAGGAAGACGGCGGTTTTGCTCACGATAAAGTGAGCGATGATGAGGACGATGATGTATTCAATCCACATCTCACGGATGGTCGTTCCGAGAATAGCGGTACTGAAGCCGCCCATTTCAATGGAGATAGAATACGCAGTCATGCAAAATACCATGCAGAATGCCATCATCAAGGTAAATACACAGTTCTGAAGCTTTGTCTTAGGCATAATAGCCTCCTTTCATTTGTGACAGGCACAAAAAAACGACACCTTCCAAGGCGAGAGCCATCAGACATTGGCTCCTGCGATGTTTAGTGTCGTTGTTGTGATCCTGTTGAACAGATACTTCAATTTTACGTTGATTATCTTTGGTATCTTAGCAGAAAGATCGGGAATGTGTAAGGGAATTTCTAAAAAAGTTTTCGCGAAGCGGCAACGAGGCGAGATTATAGAGGTTCCGGACGGCGACAGCGCGGCAGAAGATGCGCGCCGTTGGGCCCTGCGACTCTGTCGTCTGGTTATGATTACGACACGCAATAAGCTGGTTCTTGACATGGAGTTTACTTCAGGTTATATGATACCCAGAGTTCCAAAGTCAAGATTTCGATGCGGGCTTGCCATCATGAGAAGACTTGACCTTGGAACTTGCCAGAACATGAGTAAGTAGCCATTTTCGCAGAAAATGAGCGGATTACGGATGTTTTGTGGATTGCGGGAGCGCATGGCGCGCAGCAATCCGGGTATTAGAGCTTCAACAGGTGCCGCTTTGCGGCGGGGAGGAATGTTATGAAGAAGAAATTACTGGCAGCGGTGCTCGCTGCGGCAATGGTGACTGCGATGACGGCTGGATGCGGTTCATCCGATGGACCTTCGACATCTGCGGTAGCAGAGGGAACAAACGAAGCAGCAGATGCAGAAGGAACGGGAGATGCCGAGGCTGCCGATGATGATATGGCAGAAGAGGAGACAGAGGCTTCGACAGAAGCTGTGTCAGGGACAATCGACGTGAGCGATGCTGACGGACTTCTGAAGGAGGTTCTGGAGAAGGGGAAACTGGTCGCCGGCATGGAAGGCGACTGGGCTCCGTGGTCCTATCATGACACTGAAACGGATGAAGTGATCGGCTTTGACGCAGACACGGCAAGAGCGATCGGTGAGAAGCTGGGCGTTGAGGTTGAGATCGTGGAGGCTCCCTGGGAGTCCCTGTTCGCCGGATTGGACGACGGACGCTATGACATCGTTGTCAATGGTGTTGAGATCACGGAAGAGAGATCGGAAAAATATGATTTCTCCGAGCCTTATGCATACATCCATACGGCGTTGGTTGTCCGCAGCGACAACGAGGACATCAAGAGCTTCGAAGACCTGAAAGGCAAGAAGACGGTGAACTCCATCGGTTCTACCTACATGGAATTGGCAGAGAACTACGGCGCCAGTGCGGCCGGAGTATCTACCTTAAATGACACCATCCAGAACGTCATCGATGGACGCGCGGACGCAACGCTGAATGCAGACGTATCCTTCTATGACTACATGAACCAGCAGCCGGATGCCAATATCAAGATCGTCGCAACGACAGAAGAAGCCAGCCAGGTGGCGATTCCGATCCGCAAAGGTGAAGATACGGCATCCTTCGAGACAGCTGTGAATGCAGCCATCGAGGAACTGAAGGCAGATGGAACGCTGGCAGAATTGTCGGAGAAATACTTCGGCTCGGATGTCACTGCGGAGTAGTAAGCTTTCATAATTATTGTTCACTCGCCAGACAGTAGTGGGTGGTGGGGAGTGTCCGGCTGCGGGCCTTGCGGGGCCTTGGTACTTGCGAGCGTGTTTTGCGAGCTTAGTACCATTAGGTCCGAGGACGGAGCCGCGAGGCGTCTCAAAGTGGACATCCCCACCGCCCAATTCTGTCTGTCGTATGTACAGTAACACTTTATAGTTTCTTTCGATTTACCCACCTCATTTCCTGTAGCGTGAGTACATATTCCGGAGATATAATGAGAGACCCGGGAGCGCAAAGTGCGTAGCAATCCGGGTATCGTGTGAAAAAAGTCTTTTGTCACATGATGACTGGAATATTACACATTAGGAAATGAGGTATTTTTATGCACATTTTAAAGGTATTGTACGGAGAAATCCGCCAGTACAAAAAGTCGACCTTTCTGACGCCGGTCTTTACGCTGTTAGAGGTCCTGATGGAAATCCTGATTCCGTTTATCACGGCTTCACTGATTGATAAGGGAATTCAGGCAGGCAACATGAATGAGATCCTTCACTATGGTCTCATCATGCTCATCATGGCCTTTGCAAGTCTCCTGTTCGGCATTCTGGGCGGCGTCTTCGCATCGGATGCATCATCTGGATTTGCGGCGAATCTGCGGGATTCCATGTATGCCAACATTCAGACCTTCTCTTTCTCAAATATCGATAAATATTCCACGGCCGGCCTGGTGACGCGCATGACAACGGATGTGACGAACGTGCAGAATGCGTTCATGATGATCATCCGCATCGCGGTTCGGGCACCTCTTATGATGATCGTTGCACTGGTGATGTGCATTGTGATCAGCCCGAAGATCAGCGTGATCTTCCTGGCAGCGTTGGTGGTGCTGGCGATTGCTGTTTTCATAATCATCAGCCGTGCATCGGATGCCTTCCGTGCCACCTTCCGCAAATACGACGACCTCAATGCCAGCGTGCAGGAGAATGTCTCTGCGATTCGTGTAGTAAAGGCCTTCGTGCGTGAGGATCATGAAAAGGACAAGTTCAATAAGGCGGTTGGAGAACTCTACGGCCTCTTTGTGCGTGCTGAGAAGCTTGTTGCTATGAACTTCCCGCTGATGATGCTGATCGTGGATGCCTGTGTGGTCGGCGTCTCCTGGTTCGGCGCGCGCATGATCGTTGGCGGGAGTCTTACGACCGGTGAGCTGACGAGTCTGTTCAGCTACATCATGATGGTCCTGTTCAGTCTGATGATGCTCTCGATGATCTTCGTTATGATCACGATGTCCACGGCGAGCGCACAGCGAATCTGTGAGGTGCTGGAGGAGAAGCCGGATATCACGAATCCGGAGAATCCGGTGATGACGGTTGCGGACGGCAGCATCGACATGGAGGATGTGGATTTCGCCTACAAGATCCGTGAAGTGTCGTACGACAAGAACGGCAACGAGATCATTACCATCCATGATACGGCATCTGACAATGCGGACCGATCCAGCCGGACGCTGCACAACATTGATCTGCATATCCGCTCCGGAGAGACGATCGGCATCATCGGAGGAACCGGCTCCGGTAAGTCCTCTCTGGTGAATCTGATTTCACGCCTGTATGACGTGACGAACGGAAGAGTACTGGTCGGCGGCGTGGATGTGCGGGACTATGATCTTGAAACCCTGCGTGATAGCGTATCCGTGGTGCTCCAGAGCAATAACCTGTTCTCCGGGACGATTATGGACAACCTGAAATGGGGCAATCCGAACGCGACGCTGGAGGATTGCAAAGAGGCCTGCCGGCTGGCGTGCGCGGACGAGTTCATTGACCGGATGCCGGAAGGATATAATACACAGATCACACAGGGCGGAACGAACGTTTCCGGCGGACAGAAGCAGCGACTGTGCATCGCAAGGGCGTTGATGAAGAAACCGAAGGTTCTGATTCTGGATGATTCCACCAGCGCCTGCGATACCGCGACGGATGCGAAGATCCGCGCCGGCTTTGCCAGCCGCATTCCGGGTACCACAACGCTGATCATCGCACAGCGAATTTCCTCTGTGCAGAGTGCGGACCGCATTCTGGTTCTGGACGAGGGAACGATTGGCGGCTTTGACACCCACGAGAAGCTGCTGGAAACCAATGAAATCTATCGTGAGATCTATGAATCACAGACACAGGGCGGCGGAGACTTTGATGAGCCGCAGGAGGGTTAAGCATGCCTGGAATGAGAAATAGCGGGAAGCCCCGCCCAAAGGTTGAGAATCCGGGGAAATTATTCGCCCGGCTGATGAAGCTGGTGCTGAGAAAGTATCTGGTTCCGTTCATTATTGTTATTGTATGTATTCTGATTACGGCGTGGAGCACGCTGCAGGGAACGTTGTTCCAGAAGACACTGATCGATGATTACATTCTGCCGATGGTGGCAGAGGGGAGCACGGATTTCGGCCCTCTGGGGGCGGCACTCTTACGTCTGTCTGTGATTTATGTGATCGGAATTGCGGCGAGCTACGGCTATCAGCGGATCATGATCAATGTGACGCAGGGGACGCTGCGGGATCTCAGAATTGATCTGTTCGATCACATGGAATCGCTGCCGATCCGTTATTTTGATCAGAATGCGCACGGCGACATCATGTCCGTTTACACGAATGATATCGACACGCTGCGACAGCTGATCAGCCAGAGTATTCCGCAGACTGTGAATTCGCTGGTGACGCTGGTCATTACGTTCATCTCGATGGTCGTTCTGTCCTGGCAGCTGACCATTGTCAGTGTGTTCATGGTGGCAGTGACGATGATTGTATCCGGCCGGCTTGCGAAGAAATCGAGCACGTACTTTGTCCGCCAGCAGAAGGATCTGGGCACGGAGAACGGCTTCATCGAAGAGATGATGAACGGGCAGAAGGTGGTGAAAGTCTTCTGTCACGAGGAGAAATCCATCGAGGATTTCCGTGCGCTGAACAATCAGCTGCGGGACAGCGCGAACCTTGCAAACCGCTATGCCTCCATCATGATGCCGGTAAACGGGAATCTCGGCAACATCAGCTACGTGCTCTGTGCTGTAGGCGGTGCGGCGATGGCACTGGCCGGAATCGGCGCAACAACACTGGGATCGCTGGTGTCATACCTGACGCTGAATAAGAACTTCTCCCAGCCGATCACGCAGATTGCCCAGCAGATGAATTCGATCATCATGGCACTGGCCGGTGCGGAGCGTATTTTCCGGATGATGGATGAAACGCCGGAGGCAGACGATGGTTATGTGGAACTCGTGCGGGCGAAGGAAGCGCCGGACGGAAGCCTGACGGAATGCACAGAGCGTACCGGAATCTGGGCGTGGAAGCATTATCACAAGGCAGATGGGACCACAACCTATGTGCGCCAGCAGGGGCGGGTTACCATGGAGAATGTGGATTTCGGCTACGATCCGAACAAGATGGTACTCCATGATGTCACGCTGTACGCAGAGCCCGGCCAGAAGATTGCATTTGTCGGTTCCACAGGTGCCGGCAAGACGACGATCACCAACCTCATCAATCGGTTCTATGACATCCAGGATGGAAAGATCCGATATGATGAAATCAATATCGACAAGATTAAGAAAAAGGACCTGCGGCATTCTCTCGGCATGGTTCTGCAGGACACGCATCTGTTCACCGGAACAGTTATGGATAACATCCGCTACGGCCGGCTGGATGCAACGGATGAGGAATGCATCGAAGCGGCACGGCTCGCTAATGCGGACAGCTTCATTCGCCGTCTGCCGGAGGGTTACAATACCGTGCTGCGCAACGATGGCGCGAACCTGTCACAGGGACAGCGCCAGCTCCTGGCGATCGCAAGAGCGGCGGTGGCGGATCCGCCGGCACTGATTCTGGACGAGGCGACGTCCTCCATCGATACGAGAACAGAGAGCCTGGTACAGAAAGGAATGGATGCACTGATGAAGGGCAGAACAACCTTTGTGATTGCACACCGGCTGTCTACGGTACGCAACAGCGACTGCATCATGGTACTGGAGCAGGGCCGCATCATCGAACGCGGAACACACGATCAACTGATTGCAGAGAAGGGAAAATATTACCAGCTGTATACCGGGAATAAGATCGGAGCATAGGCGGCACTCTGTTAACTGCAGGGCCCGGCGGCAGCGCAGCAAGGCATGCGCGCCGCTGGGCCCTGCGGTTTTTAAATAAACAGATTTCGTCCCTTCATGTGTTCCGCAGGGTCGCGTCTGCGCACAACCTTGCTGCGCTTGCAGTGGGGTATTGTACAGCTTGAAATGTGCTGTGAAAATTTTTTTAAAAAAGTTTCAAAAAATGTTTGACACATAATCCGGGGGATGGTAATATAACACTCGTCCCAAGGAAATGAACAAAAGAGCTGAGGGACAGAGATAAGAAATAAGGATTTGAAATCCTTAGAAAATGCGATAGTAGCTTAGTTGGTAAAGCGCCACCTTGCCAAGGTGGAGACCGCGAGTTCGAGCCTCGTCTGTCGCTCTCATGGTTAACCTGCAAGGCCTTCAGAAAGGTTTTGCAGGTTTTTTGTTGTCTTAGTTGCAGTTGTCCTACGAGAAAGGGGAGAGAACGTGAACGAGGAGAATCGGGAACAGGCACCGGATACGGTGCAGCAGGAGAATCCGCCTGTACTGAGCAAAGAGGAACAAGAAAGGACAGAGAAGGCGGGCCGCAAAGAGCGCTGGGAACAGCAGAAAGCGGAGTTCAAAGCGGAAAAGCTGGCGAGGAAGCAAGCAAGACGCGCGAAAAGGCAGGAGAAGAAACAGCAGCGAAAAGAAAAGAAGCTTCGCAAGAAGAATCGATACAAGGATGCTCCGCTTCTCGTTAAGCTGTGGGTTTATGTCATTCGAAGGATTCTGATTGCAGCGGTTGTGCTGGTATTAGTGGCCACGATAGGGGGAACATACCTGTTCACTGCAGGAAGGTCTACACTGATACAGATATACTGGGGCATTTATGGCTATTTGGCAAGTCAGCCGGTCACGGATGAGGAAATTTATGAGCTGGCGCCAATGGATGAAGAGGGCGATGCTGCGATCGAGGCCATGGATCCGGTAGACGAGGATGAGACCTGGACCATCTGCTATTACATTGTCGGATCCAATCTGGAGGATGATAATGAGAACGATCTGTCGGACATGACACAGGTGCTGACAGAGGAGATTCGAGGCACCAATGCATCGGAGAATGCAGAGAAAAAACAGCAGGAGATTCTGACGTATGCCGAGGAACTGAAGGAGCAGGGCCTGGATCTTCCGGAATATCTGTATGAGCCGGTGCACCCGACAGCGTCGCAGACCGTAGTGACGGAGGATGTTGTTGTGGCATCGCGCGAGGGAGCCGCCTCTGCAGATATATCGGAGATCCTGGATGCAGATCTTTCGGATAACATCAACATTGTGATCCAGACCGGAGGAGCAACACGGTGGAGCAATGCACAGATCAATCCGAACAAGACACAGCGCTTTGAAGTGAAGAATGGGGCGCTGAATGAAGTCGCCAACCTGCCGTTGCAGGATAGCTGCGATTCGGATACACTGGCAGATTTCCTGGCATTTTGCGATGAGAATTATCCGGCAGATCATCGGATTCTGGTGCTGTGGGATCACGGCGGCGGAGCGACCGGATACGGCGTTGACAGCATCTATGGAAGTGGGCTGACACTGAAGGATCTTCAGGATGCCTTTGCACAGAACTATGACGCAGATCCGGAAAACCCGCATTTCGATATCATCGGATTTGACGCCTGCATGATGGGAGCAACAGAGGTGGCGCATTCCCTTTATGGCTATGGCAGCTACCTTGTCGCCAGCGAAGAGTTGGAGCCGGGATCCGGCTGGGATCATACGGCATATCTGCAGGCAATGTCGGATGATCCGATGATGAGTCCTGCGGCTGTTGGTAAATCGATCGCAGATTCCTACGTCGACTACTATGTGGCACAGAATGTTGGAACCAGCTGGATGGGAATCTCTTCCGCATCACAATTCTCAGTCATTGATCTGAACGCAGCGGAAGAAACGTATCAGTCCTACTGCAGGCTGAATGAGAAGCTGTTCGAGGATTCGGTACAGGATATCAGTGTTCTCTCGACAGTTGGTTGGGCGACGCAAAATGCCACCAGATACGGAGAGTACCTGTATCAGATGATCAATACGATTGATCTGGGCAATTACATGGAAGCCTTGTCTGCCTATTATCCGGAGGAATGCGGAGAGGTTCTGGAGCATCTGGATGAAGCCGTGTTGTACCATAGACAGAGCGGATATCTGTCGGATTCCATGGGAATGAGCATCTACATGCCGATAGAGATCAACGGCTCGTATGGTTTGCATCTGTTCCTGGAGTATGTCAATGATATTTCGGATGACGAGGCTACGAGTGCCTTGTATTACTACAAGATATCTGGCTGCCTGAACGAGGAATTCCAGGATTATGCAGATGAGCAGGGGTATGGAACCGCTAAAGTGCTGAGCACAGAGGCACTGGAGCAGTTGGCGGCGAATGAGATTACACTGGAGGATGACGGCGATTTCCAGATCACACTGGATGAACAGCAGCAGGCCAATACGCAGGCTGTACGATATGAGATTGCGGCCTGGGATGAGGATCAGAATACTGTCACCTATTACGGCGAATATCCTGCCTCTTATGCGGAGGACACCGGAGTGATTGAGACAGACTTTGACGGCAAGTGGGTTACCCTGGGTGGTGTGCCGCTGTACGTTGAGGTTGTCGGTGAAACAGACACTGCAATTAATTTCCGCAGTCCGGTAGTGGTCGGGTATAAGAACTATTACCTCATGATCTCGCTGGATAAGGAAACGGGATCGATGACGCTGAATGGTGCATCGCCGATGGATTCTACGGAGGATATGCCGTCGGCCGGAGATGTTTATCCGATTGATAAGACCACCATCTCACTGGAGGTCGGTGACAGGATCACTCCGATCTACGAGGTGTATGACTGCGGCACCGGAACAACGGAGAACGTGTCCGGAAGTGATGTCATTACCTTCCGCGCGGCTACGAAGGTGGAGCTGTCGGCACTGCCGGAAGGAACTTATCTGAACACGATTGTAGCGGAGGATATCCGCGGCGATCAGTACTACTCTGGAGTGGTGGAGCAGCAGGTAGCAGGCGGCAAGGTTAAGAACCAGGCGATCAGCGAACGGTTCATCGGAAGAGCATATTAAGAGAGTGTATTGAGATAGATGAGACCTGTGGGTTCCCGGAAGGAACCTGCAGGTCTTTTTTATCTTGGCTGAGCCGAACGGCACAATTACGGACAACACATGACAA
>CAYLUU010000072.1:0-11332 GCA_964386925.1 uncultured Sarcina sp.
GACATTCTGCAAGAATCATTGCAGCCAGTCCGGCCATAGCTAACATACTGATCAGTTTCTTTTTCTTCATACGCTTTTTCCTCCTCACTGTTCCTCCCCAGGAACAGTCATGACATTCATGACGGATCCGTGCAGCGGTTTTGAATCAGCAGAATGTTCTGATGGCTCAAAACCACTGCGCGACATCCAAACTCATCGTCACGGCCAAGTCTATTCGTGCTATGTAAAGAAATTTCTTTCGGTGGTGTAAATTTGCCGTTAAGCTTTGGATCATTTCGGAGGTGCAGAACTACGGGATGGTACATCTTATAGGAAGATCATAAGAGGAAGACGTTGGCCCGCGGAACCACAAAAATGCCCGGAACTTTACCGAATCGGGATAAAGTTCCGGGCGTTTCACAGGAATCTATGGTAACATCGTTCCAAGCGTGCTACGAAGCACACATTTTAGATAACAACTACCTATATTTAGAAAGAAGGATCTCACATGAATATCGTTTGTCTCGACCTTGAAGGCGTTCTCGTTCCCGAAATCTGGATTGCATTCTCCCAGGTATCCGGCATTCCTGAGCTCAAGCGCACCACCCGCGACGAGCCCGATTACGACAAGCTCATGAAGTGGCGCCTCGGCATTCTGAAAGAGCACGGCCTTGGCCTGAAGGAAATCCAGGCAACGATCGCCAACATCGATCCCCTTCCGGGCGCAAAGGAATTCCTCGACAAGCTTCGCGAGCGCACCCAGGTGATCATCATCAGCGACACCTTCTCTGAGTTCGCAGGCCCTCTGATGGCAAAATTAGGATATCCTACCATTTTCTGCAATTCCCTCGAGGTTGCTCCCTCCGGAGAGATTACCGGCTTCAAGATGCGCATTGAGAACTCCAAGCTCACTACGGTCAAGTCCCTGCAGTCCATCGGCTTTGAGACCATCGCAAGCGGCGATTCCTACAATGACCTCGGCATGATTCGCGCCAGCAAAGCAGGTTTCCTGTTCCGTTCCACCGAGCAGATCAAGAGCGACAATCCGGATCTGGCGGCTTACGAAACTTTTGACGAACTGTTCGCTGCTATTGAGAAAGCATTGTAAGGCTTATATTAGAAAGCTTTGTATTTAGAAAGTTTTGTATCAAAAGACTTTCGAAATTGAAAAGGCACAGGATACATGAAGTATTATTTTGCTCCCTTAGAGGGCATTACCGGCTATCGATTCCGGCAGGCGCACCATCAGTTCTTCCCTGGAATGGATGCCTACTATACGCCCTTTGTGGTGGCCACCTACACGAAGAAGCTGAAATCCCGGGAGAAGATGGACGTTCTCCCGGAGAACAACAAAGGTGTTCCTACCATTCCCCAGATCCTGACCAACCAGCCCGGCGAGTTCCTGCATTGTGCGCAGTACCTCGCTGATTTTGGGTACCCGGAAGTCAATTTGAATCTCGGGTGCCCCGTCGGAACCGTAACGGCCAAGGGAAAGGGCTCCGGTATGCTGCGGACGCCGGAGGAAATGGATCGTTTTCTGGATGCCATTTATAACGGCGCAGACAGCATAATGACATCTCTGCCGGACGGGAGGACGGTTCCGCTTGCGGTCTCTGTAAAAACCCGACTCGGATGGGAGGATCCGGCAGAGTTTGAGCAGCTCCTTTCCATATATGAGAAATATCCCATTGCTACGCTGATCATTCATGCCCGCACCCGGCAGGAGCTCTATCGCGGAAAGCCGGAGTTGGAGGCGTTCCGCAGTGCATTTGGCCGCGAGCAGGAACGAGATGCCTTCGGGAGAGGCGTTTCGTCCGGTATGGAGACCGATTTATTGAGATCTGATGGTTCCGGTGATACAGTCGGCAGGAACAGGCTTGTTCTGTGCTACAACGGGGACATTCAGACAGAAGATGACATTCGTTTCCTGGAACGTGAATTTCCGGGGCTGGACAGTGTCATGATCGGGCGCGGACTTCTCTCTGACCCGGGGCTGATCACGCATCTGGTTACCGGGCAGGAACTTAGCAAAAAGACCATTCGTGCCTTCCACGACACACTCTATGCCTCCTATGACGAGCAGTTCCACGATGACCGCATCCGGGTCAACTGCATGAAGGAATTATGGACATTCCTGGGCAAGCGTTTCAATGACACCGGGCGTTATGTAAAGGGCATCCACAAGGCTAAAAACTGCGTGGAATACGAAGCTGCTGTGCGCATGCTCCTGAACAACTGTGATCTGCAGCCGCTTGGGAATCAGCTCGCTGCGAACAGGTCGGGCACATAAATAAGTACTATTCAGAGCCCGTCTATCAATTTCAATCGTGAATCCGTCCGCGGGGCGCCCAATTCACGTTGAAATCGCCAGGTGCTGAACCGATGTGAGGGAAATATGAGAAGATACACTGCCGCGGAGATGGCAAAGGTATATTGTGAGAAATGCAACGGCTGCGGCGATTGCTGCCACGGCATGACGGATACGATTCATCTGGATCCGTGGGATGTGTATCAGCTGACTAGCGGAATGGGAAAGAGCTTTGAAGAGCTGCGGGCAGCAGGCATTCTGGACCTGCATCTGGAGGATGGCATGATCCTGCCGTATCTGAAGATGAGGGAGGACGGAGAAGGCGCCTGTCCCCTGTTATCGGCAGACGGCCGCTGCAGCATTCATCCGATTCGGCCGGGATATTGCCGACTGTTCCCGCTGGGACGAGATTACGACGCGGAGACGAAGACCTTTCAGTATTTCATTGTCGATAACGGCTGTGACATGCCGGGCAAGATGAAGGTGAAGATCAGCAAATGGCTGGGAATTGATAATCTGCCGGTGTATGAGGAGTATGTTGCCAAGTGGCATTATTTCTGCAGGGATGTGAAGGCGTATCTGGCAGCAGGAGAGGATGCCGCCTTTGCACAGCAGCTGAATCTGTTCATTCTGAAGGTGTTCTACCTCACGCCCTACGTGATTCCGGCAGACGGTTCACAGGATTTCTATTCATTATTCGAGATGCGGTTGCAGCAGGCGCGCGGGGTGATTGCATAGCGGCGAGAACGCAGCATGAGTCCCAATAGGCTTGTTAATGCAAGTATTACTCGCATTTCTTAGGCGGATTTGCCTGGCTCTGAACAGCAAAAAATCCCGGTACAGCGCCAATAAATTTCGGAGAGCGATCAACCTCGTTTCGGATTCATCGGACGCTGCATCGGGATATTGTATTGTCTGCCATCTGTTACACTCTTATCTTCTACTGTACATATGTTCGGGGAACATCTCACCGAACTCCTTCAGAAACTCTGCAATCTCCTTGAACATTTTCATAACGTATCTCCTTTCGAAAACGAAACGGTTGCCAATGCCTTAATGGGATGAAGCAACGAACTCACAGCTTACTGTACATGTGCTCGGGGAACATCTCGCCAAAATCCTTCAGAAACTCAACCAACTCCTTGAATGCCTTCATAATCTGCCTCCTTGTGAATGTGCTGCCTTTTGGCTATGCTTAACTCTATACTGGTGGGAATGGAACGGGAGGAAACCTTAATTCTCAGCTATGTCAGCTGGTTTGATGATGTCCTGCTCGCTTCCCTCTTTCTGATGCTAAGGATACGCTAAAAGGGAACAATATTAAAATACATATAATTAGAGTTTGATTATATCAATTACGTATAATACGGCTGCGGCGATACATCGGAGAAAACTGGCCAAATTATGGTACGATATGGGATGTAGAGTCATGCGAACAGGAAAGGGCTATCCTCTTGGTGAAAGCTTTTGACCTAAGCCGCGAGGAAGACTATAGTGGTTGTCAAACATGACTGTGAAGGCAAGTGTTTTTGTCCCAATACTGGGACCAGCAAGAAAGGCAGGAGGCATAAAGACATGAATCTATACATCAGCTCAGACATCGAAGGAACCTGCGGGATTTGCGACTGGTCGGAGATCACAGAGGGCCAGTATCGGTATGAGCAGTTCGCTCAGCAGATGTCTCGTGAAGCGGCTGCAGCCTGCGAGGGCGCCGGCCCGGAAGCCGAGATTATGGTGCGCGACGGGCATGGCTCGGCGCAGAACATCATTCCGTCCTATCTGCCAGACAATGCGGTGCTCATGCGCGGCTGGGACAAATCGCCGGCGAGCATGATGGCTGGAATCGATACCGGTTTTGACGCCTGCGCCATGACGGGATATCACGCACACGCTTATTCCGATGGGAATCCGTTGGCGCACACTTCGGAGCCGAACATTCATAAGATATTGCTGAATGGAAAATACTGCAGCGAATTCATGTACAATGCGTACTTTGCCGCATATTATGGCGTACCGACCATCTTCATCAGCGGCGATGCCGCTGTCTGCGAGGAGGCCAAAGAGCTGATTCCTGCCATCACCGCCGTCCCGGTCATCCGCGGCTTCGGCGGTGCCAACATTTCAATCCATCCGGACCGTGCGGTTCGCCTCATTCGCGAGGGGATGAAGCGTGCAATGGCCGGTGACTGGAAGGCGTGTCTGCCGGAAATGCCGGAGCACTTCTGCCTGGACGTGGAATATAAGGAGTATCAGGATGCCATGCGGTATTCGTATTTCCCCGGAGCGGAGAAGCTGAATGCGAAGACGGTGCGCTTCGAGTCGGATGACTATTATGAAGTGAAGCGCTTCATGATGTTCGCGTTGTAAGAGGTGTGGACAGGGAATGAATTGCTACGGCAGGTGATAAAAGGAGAGTGCAACTGATGAAATACGATTTCACAAGCATTGTCGACAGACACAACAGGGATTCCATTGCGGTGGATAGGATCCCCTTTGAGAATGCAGAGGTAAAGGAAGGCTTCGATCGGATCCCGATGTGGGTGGCTGATATGAATTTTCCCACGGTGCCGACGATTCAGGAGCATATCATCGAGCGTGCGAAGCATCCGATGTTCGGATATTTTGAAGCAACGGATGAATATTACAATGCCATCATCCGCTGGCAGAATCATCGCAATGGCGTGACCGGTCTGACGAAGGAGGCAATCGGATACGAGAACGGCGTGCTGGGCTGCCTTTGCTCTGCGCTGCAGGCCTTCACGACGCCGGGAGAGAAGGTGTTCTTCCATTCGCCGATGTATGTCGGCTTTTCTATGGCCATGCAGGCGAACGGCCGCGAGCCGGCAACGTCCCCGCTGGTAAAGGACGAGCAGGGTATCTGGCGGATGGACTATGAGGATATGGACCGCGTGATTCGGGAGAATCACATTCATTTTGCAGTATTCTGTTCCCCACACAACCCCTGCGGACGCGTTTGGGAGCGGGAGGAAATTGAGAAGGCGATGGAGATCTTCCGCAAGAATGACTGCTATGTGTTCTCGGATGAAATCTGGTCGGATCTGATCCTGAACGGAAATCACCACATTCCGACGCAGAGCATTTCTGAGGATGCCAGAAACCGCGTGATTGCAGCCTATGCACCGTCGAAAACCTTCAACCTGGCAGGACTGGTTGGATCCTATCACATTATTTACAATCCGTATCTGCGGGATCGTCTGGTGCGGCAGTCCCAGACAGCGTTCTACAATGAGACGAATGTGCTGTCCATGCATGCGCTGATCGGTGCCTATGAGCCCGAAGGCGAGGAGTGGCTGGAGGAGCTGCGGGAGGTCCTGTCGGATAATGTGAACTGGGCATGTGACTTCATCGCTGAGAACTTCGAAGGCGTGAAGGTGTCGAAGCCGCAGGGAACCTACATGCTGTATCTGGACTGCCATGACTGGCTGGAGGCACACGGCAAGACCTGCGACGAGCTGATCCGAGAGGGAATCTCTGTGGGCGTCATCTGGCAGGACGGCAGACCCTTCCGCTGGCCGGATACGATCCGCATGAACCTGGCACTCCCGCACGCAAGAGTACAGGAAGCGTTCCGGAGATTGAAGGAACGCGTGTTCTGAAGCCCCGAACAGCGGCAATTCAATTGACAAAACAGGGTGGCCAGCGGACACTCTCCACCGTCCACCACTGTCTGTCGTCTATACGATACAATTCAGAGAGGACAACAAAGCCATGGAGGACAAGAACAATCCGCAGCTCTTAAATCAGCTGTTCCTTGCAATGATTCGCCACGATGACGGCGATCCGAAGCGGATTCAGCACTTCACCAAGGTGCACAGCTATGCAAGGCTCATCGGAGAAATGGAGAACCTGGATCCGGACACGCTGTATACCCTGGAGGCCGCGGCCTATGTGCACGATATCGGTATTCGGGAGGCAGAGCGCAAATACGGCTATCAGAACGGCAAGCTTCAGGAGCAGGAAGGACCGGCGGTGGCCGGCCGTATGCTGGAGGAGCTGGGTTTTGCACCGGAGGTGACAGACCGCGTTAAATATCTGGTCGGCCATCACCATACCTACAACAATATTGATGCACCGGACTATCAGATCCTGGTGGAGGCGGACTTTCTCGTGAACCTGTTCGAGGACGGGGAGAGCAAGGAGGTTGCAGCCAATGTGCGGGAGAGCATCTTCCGTACCGAATCCGGCAAGACTGTACTGAATACCATGTTCGGCCTGTAAGCCACTGCATGATGCCGAACTGATTTCATCAGTACCTTAGCACGACAGGAGACAACAAGGGAGACAACAGTGAATATATTTGACGTCGTGGGACCGGTTATGGTAGGCCCTTCCAGCTCACACACCGCAGGTGCAGTCCGTATCGGAAACGTGTGCCGCAAGCTCCTGGGCGAGGAAATCTGGAAGGCAGAGATTGGGCTTCATGGCTCCTTTCTGGCGACAGGAAGCGGACACGGAACGGATCGTGCGCTGATCGCGGGACTCATGGGCTTTGCCGTGGATGATGACAGGATTCCGCAGAGCTTTGAGCTGGCAAGCGCGCAGGGGATGGAATTTCGCTTCAGCGGAGTAGATCTGGGCGAGGACGCACATCCGAATTCAGCCAAATTGCACCTCACCGCCCATTCTGGGCGCGAGCTGGAGATTGTCGGCGCCTCCGTGGGTGGAGGCCGGATTCTGATTCAGAAGCTGGATGGACTGGATGCGAATTTCAGCGGTGATTATCCGACGCTGATCGTTCATAACGAAGACCAGCCGGGACACGTGGCAGAGGTCACCTCCATGTTGCAGCACAAATCCATTAATATCGCCACCATGCAGCTCTACCGCTCCGGGCGCGGCGGCCATGCCGTCATGGTCATCGAGTGCGACCAGGAGATTCCGGCAGAATCGGTACGATGGCTGGAACACCTGGAAGGCGTGCGAAAGGTGACATACTATAGCCTGTGCAACTATTCAGAGCCAAGCAAATTTGCATAAAATGTGCGAGTAATGCTTGCATTAACGAGCCCATTTTTGCAAATTTATTTGGCGAGAACGCCACATGAGCAAAAGGAAAGCTGCGGATGAGGTGACAGCATGTACAAGGCATTAGAGGATATCATCAAAGAGTGTAAGACCTCCGGCAAACCCTTCTGGAAGGTGATTCAGGAAGAGGACTGCCGGGAGGAAGGAATGACGGAAGCAGATTCCTTCGGGAAAATGATGCAGATCTACCGGGCAATGGCAGAATCGGATGCGAATTATGATCCAAAGCTGCGGTCTCCCAGCGGTCTGGCTGGGACAGATGCAGAAAAGATTCGACAGCGCGCTGAAAAGGGAGAACTCCTCTGCGGATCCTTTACGTCACACGTTATGGAGAGGGCCCTGCGGGTGGCGGAATCCAACGCGTGCATGAAGCGAATTGTGGCGGCGCCGACCGCCGGCTCCTGCGGAGTCATGCCGGCCGTACTCCTGTCCATGCAGGAAAAAGAAGGCTATACTGACGACCAGATGGTGCAGGCCCTCTACGTAGCGGCCGGGATCGGCGGAGTGATTGCAGCAAGAGCAAGCCTTGCGGGGGCATCGGGCGGATGTCAGGCTGAGATCGGTTCTGCGTCTGCCATGGCAGCAGGCGCTGCGGTGAGCCTTCTGGGAGGAGAACCGGAGGCTATGGCGAATGCGTCAGCGATGGCGCTGGCTGGTCTGCTGGGGCTTGTCTGTGATCCGGTGGCAGGACTGGTAGAGGTGCCCTGCGTAAAGCGCAATGTGATCGGAGCCCTGAATGCAGTGTCCTGCGCCGATATGGCAATGGCAGGAATCGAGAGTAAGATTCCGCCGGATGAAGTGATTGATGCCATGAAGACGGTGGGACATGCAATGTCTTCCGATCTGCGGGAGACCGGACGCGGGGGCCTTGCGGGAACACCGACCGGCCAGGCCATCAGCGCGAGAATTCGGAAAACGCAGTGAAGAATGCTGTGAGTAATAGAGTTCCTTCGCAGGGAACGATAAGGAGAACAGAGAATGAGACAATGCATGGATTCAGAGAATCTGCACAGACGGCTGAAGAAGATCATCGGTCAGGTGCAGGCCATCGATCGGATGATTGATGAGGATGTTCCCTGCGAGGATATTCTGGCGCAGATCAATGCGGCCAAGTCAGCGCTGCATGGCTGCGGCAAGGTGGTCCTGGAGGGCCATATCAAGCACTGCGTGCGCGACGGCATTGAGCACGGCGATGCGGACAAAACCATCGAAAACTTCACGAAGGCGGTAGAACGGTTTTCCAATATGGGCTGAAGCGTATGACGCATACATAGGTGTAACGTTCAGCATCCGGACGGTTATATCTGAATGATTATACCTGAATGGTTATACTTGAATGAACCAGATCACAAGACTGTGGTCTGGTTTTATAATTGACAGATTTATACCTATGGGGGTATACCTATGGAGACGCTGCGGGCAATACATTCTCAGAAGAGGAAAGCTATGAAGATAATAAATAAACTGGAGCATCTACTGGAGCTGGGCGGAATGAAGAAGGACGTTGTCTGTCTAGTGGTCTCGGGAATTGCAGTAATCTGCAGTCTGGCAGGATTCCGGCCTCTCCCGTTCGATCTGGCATGGGTCGCGATTATTTTGTGCGGAATTCCGATCATCCTGGAAGCGATTATCGGTTTGGTTACCGCGTTTGACATCAAGGCGGATGTGTTGGTGTCACTGGCGCTCATTGCATCGGTGTGCATCGGAGAAATCTTTGCTGCCGGCGAGGTGGCGGTCATCATGCAGTTAGGCGGCCTTCTGGAGGAGATTACGGTTGCGAGAGCCAGAGCCGGCATTGAGAAGCTGGTGCATCTGACGCCGCAGACCGCGAGGGTTCTGCAGGACGGAACAGAAAAGGTTATCCCAGCGGAACAGGTTCGCGTGGGAGATCGGATTCGCGTGCTGCCGGGAGAAGGCGTTCCGGTGGACGGCGTGATCGTGGAAGGTCAGACATCGATCAATCAGGCGGTTATGACGGGCGAATCGCTTCCGGTGGACAAAACGGTGGGGAATGCCGTGTCCAGCGGAACGGTGAACCAGTTCGGTGCCTTTGAGATGGAGGCGACAAAGGTTGGAGAGGACAGCTCCATTCAGCGAATGATCCGCCTGGTGCAGTCTGCCGATGCCGGAAAGGCGAAGATTGTCGGAGTAGCGGATCGCTGGGCGACCTGGATCGTCGTGATCGCGTTGACAGCGGCCGCACTGACCTGGTTGATCACCGGTCAGATCATTCGCGCAGTTACCATTCTGGTTGTGTTCTGTCCCTGCGCGCTGGTTCTGGCGACGCCGACGGCTATCATGGCTGCCATCGGAAATGCGACAAAACATGGATTCCTCGTCCGGGAAGGCGATGCCCTGGAACGTATGGCTGCCGTGAAGCTGATTGCATTTGATAAAACCGGAACGCTGACCTACGGAACGCCGGAGGTGACGGCCGTGACTGCGGTTGGGAAGAACTGCAGCGAGGAGAAACTCTATCGCCTGACTGCGGCAGCGGAACAGCTGTCGGAACACCCGCTGGGGAAGGCAATCGTGAAGTGCTACGAGAAGGGTGCTGTGATGAAAGGCGTCGATTCCGAAGAGAGCAGCCTGCATCGGGAGCTTCCTGCAGCATCGGAGTTCCGGATGATCCCCGGGCGCGGCGTGAGTGCGGTAGTGGAGGGACATCATGTCCTCGCCGGCAATCCGGAGCTGCTCCGGGAAGATGGTGTCGAAGTGAACGTACCAGAAGGTGCAGACGAATATGTACAGCATGGATGTACGGTGATCTATGTGGCAGTCGACCACGAACTCGCCGGATATATCGCGCTGTCAGATACGCTGCGTGAAGAAAGCGCATCGACGATTGCAGCAATAGCTGAGCTTGGTGTGGAACCAGTGCTTCTGACAGGAGATCATGAGAATGCAACGGGGACGATTGCCGGAAGGCTGCAGATCGGAACGGTTCGTGCCAATTGCCTTCCGGAGGATAAGCTGGCGGCGATCGATGAATTCCAGAAAGCCGGAAAACCGGTGTGCATGATCGGAGACGGTATCAACGATGCCCCGGCATTGAAAAAGGCAGATGTCGGAATTGCCATGGGCGGCGTCGGCAGCGACATCGCCGTGGATGCTGCCGACATTGCGTTGGTAGACGACGAGGTCAAGGAGCTGCCGCATCTACTGGCCCTGTCCAGACGAATGATGATCACGATCAAGCTGAACATGACGTTCTCTATGACGCTGAATTTCATTGCGATCGTGCTGGCTATCATCGGAACGCTGAATCCCGTAGTCGGCGCACTGGTTCACAATGCAGGATCCGTACTCGTCATCACGAATTCCGCACTGCTGCTGAAGTGGAAAAAGAAGTCATGAACCAAGGGAAGAGCTGTCTCACGCGGCTGCCCATTCGCCGTCAGCTGCCGCAGGCCGTTGACAGCAAATGAGGATTTGCGGAATTGGGAGTGTTCAGCGGACAAAAAATACAGTATAATAACACCGCTGTCACGGCAGCAGAAGATGTTTGCGTAGCTCAGCTGGATAGAGCGTCCGCCTCCTAAGCGGAAGGTCGCGCGTTCGAATCGCGTCGCGAACAGGTTTTGAGGAAGAGGAGAATTTCAGATCGAAATTCTCCTCTTTTTATCTAATAAAATCCGATCTGCATTGACGAATTTCCTGCTTTTAAGGAATAAAAGAAAAGACAATGAGGTTGATCACTTTTTGGAAAAGAATGCTATTGCATGCTATTTGAGTCAAATTGATATTTAATCCCATAATAGCAATAAGGAGGCACTTGAAATGAAAACTATCAGCATTAGATTAGAGGATTCCATTTATGAAGAACTGGGTGCCATGCTTGATGCAATGGGCCAGACAAAACTATAATGGCCCCATGAATTAAGACAGATCTGGAGACGACTTTTTAATGAATCTGATATGCTTTAGAGACGCATATGGAGGTCCGTTATGTCTCGTACCAGAAGAAACTTTAGTTCCAAGTTTAAATCAGATCTTGTT
>CAYLUU010000073.1:0-9383 GCA_964386925.1 uncultured Sarcina sp.
CCTGCCGCTCTTACACCAGCTTCTCCACATTCTCAAAACTGTAATGCTTACGCCGGAACACCATATTTACCAAGAGCTGCAGATATTTCACGATGACCGTCAGGATACCGAACAGTCCAAAGAATGCAACCGACAGGAACAAAATGGTAGTCGTCCACCCCTCAACCGGGTGATAAATCAGATAGGTCACGACAGAATACAATACCATGAAGATCGACACCAGCATCATCGCCACGGTCATCGTCATGGAAAACCGGTATCCCACTGCCGTGAACAGGATCAGCGAATCTGCCGCAAGGCTGAACCGGTAATGCCGCTCCTGCGGATCCTCCTGCTGCCGGGATGTTTTGCTTGCTTCCGCTTTAGCTCCTTCGGATATCTTTGCACCATTCTCATTCTGCCAATCTTCCATCTCCACCACAGGCTGCACCGCATAGCGAATGCTGTCCGTCTGCAGGCCGCAATTCGCATACAGCGCCTTGCGATACGGAACGGTTTTGTTCATCGAACTGATCCGATTGATAACCCGCCTGCTGAGAACGCGGAAGCTCTCCGTGGACATGGAGCATGGAATCTCTGAATACCGTTCGAACAAATGATAGAACAGATGCGATGAGAATCTCTCCCTGCGATCCGGCACGGCACTGACGATGTCATAGCCTTCCAGAGAACGACGGTAAATTTCCATTACAACCAATGGATCAAAATCCAAAACCGTATTGTCGAACTCGAATACGAAATCTCCGATAGCCAGATCCATGCCGGCATTCATTGCCAGCTCCTGCCCATGGAAATAGCTCATATTCACGACAGAAACGCTGGTATGCGCTGCTTCCCGGCTAATCTCGCGGATTACTTCGAGACTCCGATCCGTGGAATGGTCATTGACACAGATCACCTCTGCATGCTCGAAATTCTGATCCATCAGCTGCAGAATCACGCGCAGGAACCCTGCAAGTCGATTTTCCGCATTATGTACATAAATCACCGCAGATGCAAAATTTTTCTCCACCTCTGCTCCTTTCATCTTCTGTGTATGCAGATGTCGCTCCCTGCCACCTGTCAATTCTGATCATAAATTCGTCCATGGACGCCCGATTCGCAGTGAAATCGTCAGGCACTAAACAGATAAAAAGGCTGCTACCTACTCAACACCTCATCCAGGTCGTACACCGTATTGATTTTCCCCGACAGAACCCCGACGAAGGTCGGATTCTCAGAATAAACCCGCACTACGGTCGGTCTGGAATCGTCAATCTCCGAGCTCATCAGAATCGGCTTCATGGAGAACAGTGACTGCCGGTACGTGAACTGGTACTCCTCCCGCAGGTATTTGCGTGCCAGATTCGCCATATATGGGAATGCTGTCTCGGGTTTTCCCGGGCACTCATTACAGTTTCCCAGATGGCTTACCGAGCAAATGTTCTCGCTCTTCTTCTGGCAGGCAAATGTCGGAACTGCGTCATAACTGGTAGTATGCGGCGTGAACGTCACAGACGTCAGAGAATGCAGACCTGTTTTGCCGAACGGCATAATGGAGAAAAACGGTCCATCCATCACCGTGAATCCTTCCCCTCGCAGCCTCTCATTCACCTCACAGAGAATAATCTCGCAGAGCTCGTACTTGATGCCGAAGCCTTCAAAGCCGGCGAGCTTCAGAATCTGGTTGGTTCCGGCATAAGAGGCATTCAGGACGTAGGGAGCCGCGGCGCACTGCAGTCCACTATCCGTCCACTCCTGTTCACCTGTGACCGTTTCCTTTTGCTCCGATTCTTGCTTGGACGCCTTCTGCCATGCGCCATACCTGCCGGATAACACTCCATACGTAATTTCGTAGTCATCCTGCAGCCGGTGAATCTCCCGGATTCCAGCACTGCAGCGGATCGTACAGGCCGTTGGATATTTGGCCAGCTCATCCAGAAAATAATCTCGCAGGATCATCGCATCATAGGTGTACTCCCTCGTTCGAAAGGCCCCGTCGCACATCCCATCTTTAAAATAATTCTCCGGAGCCAGATCTTCACAGGGAATTCCGGCTGCCTCACAGAACTTATGAAACTGCACCGCATCGGACCATGAATACTGTGCCGAGGTGGCATAAATCTGCTCAAACTCCCGATTCACACAGAAGCCGTAGTCACGATTAAATCGTTCAAAATAACCGGCGGATTTCAAGGCCGTCGAGAGCGACCTCGGATAGTGATATCCCTGATGCACTCTCGCCTGATTGATATAGGTTGCCCGCATGAACGGTGCCGCATCGCATTCCAGCACCAGAACGTTCTGCCCCCTCCGGCAGCAGAACAAGGCAGCATACAGGCCGTAAAGCCCTGCTCCTATGATGATTTTGTCATAATGGTCGGTAGCCAACATATTTTATTCCTGTACATGATAAGTTAAAATGAATCTGTTTTGCATACAATCATACAAGGAGTTTCCCATGACTGCATTTACCGAAAAGTTTTCTATCTGCTATAAGAAAAACCGCAAGGCTTTTCTTTCCTTATACCTTTTCGCTCTGTTCATCAACCTGCCGCTCATCGTTCTGCGCCTTACGAACGATCTGGACGGTTTGTGGAATCAGGATGACTACGTCACAGGATACTGGGAATGCTCCATCGGCCGCTGGTTCTGGACGATTCTGGACAAGCTTCGCTTTAATATCTCGCTGGACCCCATCCCTGCCATTATAGCGCTTGCAATGTATTCTGTAACACTCCTGATTGCTGCCAGCGCACTGGAGCTCCCCCGCAGGAAAACAACGCTCCTTTCCGGTCTTATGTTCCTCGCCGGTGTCGGCCTGACCTGCCAGCTTTCCTTTAGCTTCAACGCCATCGCATTCAGCGCAGCCTTCCTGCTCTCCGTTCTCGCCGTCTGGCTGATCACGCGCTGCAAAAGGCTCTCCCTGCCCATTCGCATTGTGTTGTCTGCCATCTCCATTGCACTTATGATGGCCTGCTACCAGGCAAATATCGGTGTCACCTGCCTTCTCGCACTCTTCGTTCTCCTGTTCGGCGCCGTCCGGCAGAAGTCCGCAGCCGAGCAGCTGCGCTTTGCCGTCCCTATGCTGCTGGCCACTGCGATCGGTGCCGTTCTCTATCTCATCAGCCTGAAGCTGATGACGCTGCTCTTCGGCATCCAGATGAGTGACTACCAGGGTTTTTCCAGCCTCTCACCGGCCTATCTTCTCGCCGGCCTTCCGGAAGCCGTGCGGCATTGCTACCGCATGGCACAGCATTATTTCATTGACGGCACATTCTGCTCGAACCGATTAATCAGACATCGTTGGTTTCCGCTATTCTATCTCCCGGTTCTGCTCCCGGCTGTTCTCGCCTGCCGCAAGGTCTGCAAGAACGGAGGCGTTCAAGGTTTCCTTCGCGCCATCCTCTATGTACTCGGAATTCTGCTGATCCCGATTGCCGCCTGCTGCTACTATCTGCTGGCACCGGAGACCGAGACCCATATGCAGATGACCATCTCTCTGGGAGCCGTTATGCCGCTTCTCCTGTGCCTTTCTGCAGAAGCAATGACGAAGTCCATGATACCCGATTCTACGGAATCTACTCTCAATACAAACCAATCAACGTCCCGGCACTTTGCTGGGATTCTTCGTCTGCTGCCGGCAGTCTGCGCACTCCTGCTCCTCTACGGCGGAGCTCTGCAGTGTCTCACCGATGAGTACGCCATGTATGCCGGCCGCCGTGCAACTCAGACGCTGGCGGAAGGAATCCTCATGGAGGCCAACCGGCAGGGCTACGATTACGTGAATGGGCAGATCCTCATCACCGATTCGCCGCATTCCTCGAAGACTTTCTATACCTCAGAGCTGTATGACAAGGCCAACTCCTACGCACAGTACGGCAACTGGTCGCATGACGTCGGATTCTCCCGCGTGTCCTGGAACAAGTTCTATTCCAACTACCTGCGGCTGAACGTCTCCTTCTCCGTCGGCGACACAGAAACCACCATCGCGGCGCTTCCTGAGGTTGCTGCCATGCCGTTCTACCCGGCATCCGGATCGATCCAGAACATCTATGGTGTACTGGTGGTAAAGCTCGGTGAATAGTCGTCCCTTTTCAATGCCCATTTCAATTCGACAGCCATGTAGCCGTCGAGTCGAAATGGGCGAGATGATTGAATGAAGCAGCGCCTTACTGAAACCAAGGAAGGCTTCCTGCTACTCGCTCACCTTCACTACAGTCACGCCCCATACATTGGCAGTTGATCCGGCTGCAGGGAACACCGGCATCGCCGCCACCTCTGAAGAGTTATAGATCGTCTCCAGCGTATCGCCCTCCGCATAATTTACATTGAGCCGCAGCTGCTGCTCGAAATAATGGAACCAGCACAGCCGATTTCCCTCTGTCGTTGTCGCAAAGGTTCCGTATTTTGCATACGAGTTTGCTTTCTCGTACAGCTCGGATCGCACGAACAGCGGCGACTGATTCGGCACGCCGTACACCATGACAACGTTCTCGGTATAATCCACTCCTGCAAGATTCCATTCATTCAGAATCTGCTGTGCCAACGTCTGCGTGGCTCTGCGCCCAGCGTACATGGCGTATTGATCCACCAGATTCTGTCCGATCATCCCATACAGAACGAATGCGAACACAAGACCGGCTGCCGTACGAATCAGTCTATCCTTTCCTGCCTTGTTGGCTGCCCGATCTTCTATTTGCTGATTACTCTCTCTCGTCTTATGTTCGTCATTCTCTTCTTCATTCTCAGGCGCAGATTCACCGAACACCATCAAACACAGCATCAGCGGCCAGACCATCACCATTCCCATTGTCATCTGCATCATTGTCTCTGCAGACACTGCCACCAGGAACACACTGTTCGCGAAGATCGGAATGAGCAGGAAGGAACAAACGCCCAAGACTGCCCTCTGCCAACCGCGTTTCCTCCACAATCTCCAGACAAAATATCCGGCCCCGGCCAGCGGCACCAGATAGATCAGCAGGAACCAGCCCTTCGATTGCATCAGGTTGTAGTGGTAACCATTCCTGCCATAAAAGAAAGAAAACGAGGAGAACGTATGCCTCACACTCGACGGAAGGCTCGTGAGCATCCCAGACAACGAAACGGCATCCGCGCCGTTATAATCCGACATAGTCTCTCCTGTGATGGCCAGCGCCGCCTGCCACACAATCTCGTATAACAGCGCCCCGGCAACGAGTGCTGCCAGCATCTGCCCGGCAAACCGAAGTGCCTCTGTAGCCTTCTCTTTCTCCCGCAGGAGGAACAGGAACGCGAACAGAGCTGCCATGCAGGTCACGCCCAGCGAGGCCTGATACCCGCCCATCATAAGAGCCACCAGAAGAGCAGACAATGCAACGGTGGCTGCAAACGCCTTTTTCCGAACCACCCACACTGCCAGAACCGCGAGCAGGAAAGAAACAGAGTCGTTGATCGACATATGACTGTAGGACAGCTGGCACAGTACGGTCGGTGCACACAGGATCAGCATTCCGGCGATCCAGGCTGCTGCCTTCTCGCGCCTGGTCTGCGGATCAATCTGCAGCAGTGAGAACAGGAACAGCACACCGATCGTGAATACCGCCAGTGATACCAATGCCGGCAGAGGATCCAGTGATACATTACCTCTTATCTTATCCAGAACCACCCAGAACCATCTTCCCATCCGCAGCTCTGCCGCGCCGGTCAGATGATCATCCTGATCCCACATCCCATCCATATCATTGGTAAGGCGCAGCACGATAAGGGGCAAATAAACTGCCGCAGCACAAAGGTACAAGCTTAAGAATTGTCTTTTATACCGTTCCAACTTTTTCGATAATCCGTTCTGTAACTCATCGATTCGATTCATTCCATGCTCTCCGCATCTGTCTTAAATAGCCTGCCGTTCCCTGATACTCATGTAGGCTCTTATCCTCTGTTCCGCTTTTGCCGGACTCTCTCATGCATCGCAATTCCGATCATCAGCTGTACTCCGATCAGGGCAATCAAACCGCCGATTCTCCCGCCCGGCGTGTGATATACGAGCTGAATCTCGTGCACCCCTGCAGAAATAGGGATTGCCATATACATCACATTGGCCTTCTGCAGTTCCACCTTTTCTCCGTTGTCATAGGCCTCCCAGCCGCTGCTGTAGGGAATGCTGAACACCAGGATACGATCCTGCTCGGCTGTAATCTCTCCTGTGATCTCATTGGTTGCCTGGGAGATCGAATTCTGGTGCAGGTCGGTATTTTGCATAGTAACTGCCGATAATTCCAGTGCCTGCTGCATGATGGACTCCGTCGGCTGACACACGATCTTCAGGTCCGACATCTCATAGACGCCTGTCTGCTGGAAGCAAACAGTGATCGCATCAACCGCACTGCCATTGTAGCCCATATTCAGGGCAAAATCAGTCCAACCGCTGTAATACTGATTCACCGGCGTTTTGTAATTGATCGTCTTATCCGTCAGAGCTTCTCCCGCTCGGCTGGCCGTAAAGGTGATCGGATATACCTCCTGGAGGGTATCCTCCTCTGTATCCCCTCCAGATCCCGTATTTTCCTCCGTGCCGGCTCTTTCGTCAGTATTCTCTGTGCTTCCTTCGACATTCCACGCTGACAGCGTTTCGACATTCAGATTCAGCAGCTCCACGTAGGTTTCTGCACCGTCCATTCCATCAAAACGAATTGTCACGGTCGCCCCGGGCTCCGTCACCACGAATCGAACCGTGTTCGTATCCTCGTCTGACAGCGAGCTCTCATCCACACCACTTCCACCAGAAATATCATCTGAAGTATCATTTGAAAAATCATTCAAAATATCTGATGCAGAATTCCCGTCCGCCTTCTTCCCGCTCAGATAACTCACTCCATCCGACGTCTCAATGGTGTAGGTTAATTCCTGCTCGTAATACGTGATCTCGGCCTCTTTCTGCAGAATCGCTGTTCCCTCGGCAGATATCTGCTCCTGCTGCACGGACACGTTCTGTTCCTCTGCCGTCTCAGTGTTGCCCTCGGCAGTCTGGGATTCCTGCGCCACCTCGCCCAGTACAACGCCCTGCACCAGAGCTTCCTGTCTCTGCGTAGGTGTCATCGCAGCAAAATTCTCCTGCGAGATCACGCCGGTATAGGTATAGCCAAGCGGCAGCGCAAAGGTATTCCTGTAGATATGATATTCCGGTCGGACTGCTTCCCAGGAATCGTCTCCGAGTACAGCTCCGGACCGTTCTGCGATTCCTTCCGGTGCTGCCGTGACTGATTCCGTTTCATTGCTCCCGGCTTCTGTACCAACTGTCTCTTTTGTATCTGTTACCGCCTCGGTCTCTTCTGTCTCAGTTGTCTTCTGAGACTGCTCCAGCTCTGCCTTCACGGCATCCGGAACGCCGCTGTCTCCTGCCACAGTCCCGCAATCCTCGAATCCATACGGCACAAACTGCTGCTCATAGCTGTTGTCATAGGCAATCGTGTAGTATTGGACTCCTGCCAGTGTCTCCAGAATGGTCCGATCGTCCAGACCCGTGTAGCAGAAATTCTGCTCCTCACAGACACCCAGCAGTTCAAAAAAATCCGACACCACACCATTGGCAAAGCTCCAGAAGAACTGCGTCGATGACGTCCCCAGCTGTGCGCCCGCATTGTACGTCAGATCTCTGCCTGTATAGCGAAAGAGACTGGAATCATAGCGTGTGACTGCAGCTGCCTCGTTGTGCGTGGCGGCCAGCATATATTCCGCCGGTGTCTGTGCATCGGTAAATTCCGAGGCAAACCCGGACTGACCGCCCTCACCATCTTCATCAGCAGGGATCCGTGCATATCCAAGGTTGATATTAACCGCTATCGAGAAGACTACAAGGGCCAGAACCACCCCCTCCACTGCAACGTTCACGCGCCGGCTGTTATTCCGGCTCACATTTTGCCTTCTATTCTGTTTTCTATTCCGGCTCTCATTCCAACTTTTGGTCCTGCTTCTGTTCCAGCTTCTACGCATGGCTCGATGCATGATCTTCACATCATTCCAGACGACCGTAAGGACAAAAGCAATCAGGAATTCTGCTCCAAAGGTCCACCGATTAATGACATACGAAAGCCCATTCATCACATACCCTGCTGCCGGAAGGCAGAGCATCGCCGCACAGCCGATGACTGCTGCCTTCAGCTGTCTGCCGCCCGTCCGCAGGAACAGGATTACCAGCGCCGCGGCGCCCGCAATTGTCATGCACAGTTCTGTGTCATACAGCGGATGATTGATGAAGGTCACGAGATTCCGGAACAGCTCCTGATAATATTCCGGCTCATAGAACAGCGATAGGCTAAAATCCGTCGCACTGCGCGGGTCGCTCTGGAACTGCAATATGACCGGCACCAGAATGCCTCCAGCCGTCATTGCTCCAACAGCTGCATAACCTAGCAGCCGCAGCCAGTCCAGGAGCATTCCTCGAAGTAATTTCTTATGTGCTCTCTGATGCGCTTTCTTATGTCGTTTCTTAGGCGTTTTCCCATTAGGACTCTGAGTAGTTTTCTCAGCGATTTCCTTGTGCGTTTCGCCATGCGAAGTTTGTAAATTCTCTTTGCCGCAATGAATGGCAATAACGCGGCAGGTTCCGTACAGCGCTGTCAGAATCGCCAGCATGTAGAAGAAATAAAAATTCGTCAGTGCCGCCATCCACACCATAACCATGAAGAGAACCGGCCTTCGCTCCTGCAGAATCCGCTCCACGCCGAGCAGCAAAAGCGGCAGGTAAATCATCGGCGTCACGAAGAAAGGATGCAGCATCCCAAGGTACAGCACTGTGCCGCAAAAGCTATAGCATAATGCGCCGGCAAGAATTGCTGTACGGCTCACATACCCATGCTCTGGCGACTTTTCCAATGCGTTCTGTGCGCATTCATCTGATTTCTGTTCGCAGCGTTTTTTTCCTTTTCTCCAGATCCAATCTGTCGTGCCCTGCCGCAGCCCCAGCGCATAACGCGCATACAGCATAAAGGACAGTCCTGCCAGGTATGGCCTGAACACTATCAGAAATTCAAAATACAGCTTGGAATATTCCTCCGGTACGAATACCGTGAGGCTGGCCAGCGGCTCCCCAAAGCAATAATACTGGAGCGTCGTCAGAACATCCGCACCGTATCCCAGACCGAATGACCAGGACTGCAGCTCCAGACTGTGATTGTGAATCAGGTTCCACAGACACCCCCGCAGCCACTTCCCATAATAGGCAAAGGCACGCAGGTGCTGCCGCCAGGCATCCGCATGATACACCAGCGACCGACTCCCGGACGCGAAATAGCACAGCAGCGAACCGAATAAAAGTGCGAACAGCAGCGTGTACGCCAACCACAAAGAAAGCCAGCTTTTACTGGCTTTCTGATTGTGTATGTTCCGCTTTTCCGTTTTCTTACTGCTCTTATTGTGCCTTT
>CAYLUU010000073.1:9483-11168 GCA_964386925.1 uncultured Sarcina sp.
ATTTCACTGCTCTGCAGATGTATAATTATGCGGCGCTGCGTACACGTAGTAGTTCTCCGTTTCCAACTGCAGCGCTATGTCGGAGTGCTCGGCCAGCTGGCACTCAAACTCCTCCATACGGCTCTTCGGAATGATATAAGCCGTCTCCATATCTTCCGTGAGGTACGGCACATACCAGGTTCGATCCGTCAGCCACTTGCAGATTTCCAGCGTTCCCAGATCCGCCACAGCCGACACCTGCACTGCCCCGTTGCAATAGGCAGTCATCGCGTTCGAGGAATCATAGGTGCTGTAACCGTATTGGCAGTCATGCTCCTCCATCCACGCAATGATGGTATCGTACTCCTCATTCGCAGCAGGATGCAGCAAACTCGGCAGAAAATCCTGACGCCAGACCAGTACTGTGAAGATCAAGATCGCGCAGACCAGTGTACCCCTCAGAACTCCGCACAACCGGAATCCGCCTCTCGTCTCATGACCATCATTACCATCTATACCATCGTCTGATTCCGTACATGAAACACTTTTCTCACTGACAATTCCCCGAATTCCTGTTCCTTTTACATCTACTGCCGACAATCTCTCCCCTACAGCAGACAATCTCTGCAGGAGCTCCGCCGCGCTGAAGGACATGACGAAATAAATCATGAAATAGTATCGCCATACCGAATCTGTTGTGGTGAAGGCTCCCATCGCCATATCAACCAAGAAAGACATCCAGAAGAAGCTCAATATGCATGCATGATTCATGCCGTCCCCGGCAGACTCACTCTTCAGGTTATTGTCTCTGGATGTCTGATGACCGCCAGGTCTTATCACTGCACATGCAGCGTACCATCCAGCCACCACTCCCATGATTCCCAGCAGCAGGATCAGCAGAATTGTCCGAAGGATACTCTGGTTCTCGCAATACAGACAGTTCCAGACATCCGGCAGAACCGTCGTCAAGAGCTTCGATATTCCGCCGCGAATGTTGCGCGTCGTTCCGACTCCCACCGCCGTCGGCGCGCAGGCCCCAAGGAGACTTGCCAACAGGAGACTAACCGCATACGCCAGGCCTCTTCTGTGTGCATTGTCCCCTATTCTCTCCTCATCTCGTACAGACTTCTTACTCTGAGCCGCTGCATCTGGATTCATTGCAGTGCAAGCTCGATCCGTACGAAATGATCTTCCTTTTCCGACGAAAAACAAAGCCGTTCTTACCAGCTCCAACGCAGCCAAGGGGGCATAGCAAATCAAGGCTGCGCGCAGCCCCGATAAGCTGATAACTGCCGCCAGCGCAATGGCCACTGCAGCCTGCCACCGCCAGCCTTTCGCTGCATGGATCACATTCAGCCAGACCATCAGCGTCACCAGCATCAGAATACAGTGAATTGCATAATACACCGCATACAGGTAGAGAATCTGCGCATGCCGCATCGATCCCGGAATCACCAGAAGGAGCAGCACTCCGGCTGCCGTAGGAATCTGGCCGAAGCTCAGTTTGCGGAGCAATTTTGCATACAAAGCCGCTAACAGGATCATCATGATGCTGCAGGCAATTCCCATGGACAGGTTCATGTTCCCTGTCAGTCCATAGAACAGCGCTCCGAGCAGATTTACATTTAATATTCGGGTTTCCGTACTGGGGTAGAACTCCTCCGGAACAATCGACTGATGCTCCCAGATGGCTCTCGCATTGAGTG
>CAYLUU010000074.1:0-11157 GCA_964386925.1 uncultured Sarcina sp.
TGCAAGCATTACTCGCACATTTTATGCAAATTTGCTTGGCTCTGAATAGTTACAACATTTTGTTCTTAGGAACGAAAGAATTGGAATAATTAAAGTCACATGTTGGTCTAGATAGAGTATGATGTATATACAGTTATAATTTGTGATACATGAACTGCGTTTTCCATATAAATACGTTGAGAATATGGAGGAACATTTTATGGAACAGGTTGCGGTGAAGGCTTGGGGAAATAGTCAAGGAATTCGAATCCCAAAGGCCATTTTGGATCAGTTAGATGTTCATGTTTCGGACGAACTTCAATTGAAAGTGGAAAATAATGCCATAATCCTGAAAAAGGTTTACAAACATAAAACTTTTGAGGAGAGATTAGCAGAATACCATGGAGAAATTTCTGTAATGGATTATGATTGGGGCGAGCCGATGGGGAAGGAATTGCTGTAATGAGATATTCGCAGGGAGATATTTTAAAAATTTCCGGGTACAGAAACAGCTTTCTGATTGTCAGCAAGAATGCCTTTATAGAAGCTACCGGCGTTTTTCATGTGTGTCCGATTATGAAAGAGATATCAGAAGGAGCGTTGCATATTCGCATAACAGGAAAAATCAAGGAGACTGGAGTTGTGATGTGTGAGCAAATCAAGCTGATTGACCCGCAAGCACGTAGCTGCGGAAAGATTGATTCTATTTCATATTCATCGTTAATGAACATATCAGATGCTTTGCAGGGTGTATTTGAATATGACTAATGTGTGATTGTCGAAGATAAAAAGACAACCACACATTATTTTTACTCATCTTAGAAATATGAATTTTTTATCTACTGATCTTCAGTGCTGCATGATAGATCACGTACATTAGTTTTTTAATAACCTTCCACGCCGCCAGAATTTTCCCCTCAAACCAGTCGAAATGCCGGAACACCGGCTTCTCAATGAAATAAATTCGAATCAGATCCAGCAGCGAACAGGCAATGAACACACAGGCCACAATGAACACTGACCGCAATGCCAGATACGGGAGCAGCAGATCATAGGACGTATCTACATGAAGCAGATCACGCCACATGAATGTGCGCCAGGCATCACTGTTGGCGTGAATCATCAGAATACCGAAGGTGGTTTGGGCAACCAGATTAATCGCTTTGGAATATGGGACATCCAGATTCCGAAATGTGCAGAAGATGAACACACTCACGAGAACAGCTCCGAGCTTATTGGCATCCAGAACAAAATAGGTAAGTCCGCCTCCAATTCCGAAATGAAGTGCAAGGAACGCAAGAGCGAACACACTTGCATAGCAGACAAGCCAGGAGAGCACAAGGAGCCTCGCAGATTGCCGCAGGCTCTGACTCCAAGTGGGGGGGGTACAAACGGAGGTATCCGCCGATAAAATACACCGCACAGAACCAGAATACTTCGCCGAAGATATATGTGTTGGTAAAGAACGTAGAAAGTCCCGTGAACACGAACAGCAGGAGCAGAACAAAACGGCGATATTCTGTCCGATTCACCGAACGTATAAACCGATTCAGGAACGGGATGAACAGATAGAATATCAGAAACGATGACGTAAAGCAGCCGCTGCCGTTCGCGTAGATAAAAGGAGCGAATACGAGTTGATAGACGCGTTTTGCCGTCACTGTTTCGTAGCCGGTCGCCAGCATGATGAAATAGATCATGTAGTGGTAGAAGATCCATTCGAAGGCAATCTTACAGTACCTGCGAATGGTTAGATTGGACTGACACATAAAGTACCCGCTGATCAGGATGAAGATATTGATTCCTGTCTTCCCCCACATTCCGAAGAGATTCAGGAAAATCACCCGAGAAGGATGCTCTGCCAGCGACAGGTTATCCATGATACCGGTATTCACCACGTAGTGGTGTGCGATGATGAGCAACATGCCGACAATCCGCAGCAGCTCCAGATTACTCTGCCGTTTGGCAGGTACGTAACTTTTGTTCATAATCTCCCCTTGTGCCATTACCTTGTGTTACGACTCATTCGTCAGATGAGAGTGGACAGCATACTTCTCCGCTGGTTGCTCCAGCCTAACGCTTTTCATTGTACCGCAGACGAGATTGCATTTCCATTTTCGTGAGCATATACTGTATCTGTTTAGCACCTGTCGATTTCAACATGAATCGGCCGCTTGCGGACAGATTCATGATTGAAATTGGCAGGTGCTGGGTAGATACCATATACATAAAGCACTGCAGAACTGTTGCTGTCTGCCTGCATGGGTAATCGGCCTTGCGGCGTCTGGACAGTGATCGTTGGACATTGGTGCCTCCATACATCATATCCCATCAGAAAGGAATCCATTATGGCTTTGAAAATAAGAACGCGCTATGCACCCAGCCCGACCGGCAGAATGCACGTCGGCAACCTTCGTACTGCGCTGTACGCTTACCTGATTTCCAAACACGAGGACGGCGACTTTATCCTCCGCATTGAGGATACCGATCAGGAACGCTATGTAGAAGGCGCCGTTGATATCATCAATCGCACCATGCAGCAGACCGGCCTTATTCCGGATGAATCTCCGGAGCTCGGCGGCGAAGTTGGACCTTACGTGCAGTCGGAGAGAGTACGCAGCGGCCTCTATATGCAGTATGCGAAAGAGCTTGTAGCAAAGGGTGAGGCCTATTACTGCTTCTGCACTCCGGAGCGTCTGGAGACCTTGAAACAGGTCGTTGACGGCAAGGAGATCAGCGTCTATGACAAGCACTGCCTGCACCTGTCTCAGGAAGAGATTGATGCCAATCTCGCAGCCGGCAAGCCCTTTGTCATCCGTCAGAACAACCCGCGCGAAGGATCTACCACCTTCCACGACGAGCTGTACGGAGATATCACAGTGGACAACAGCGAGCTGGACGACATGATCCTCATGAAGTCTGACGGCTTCCCGACTTATAACTTTGCAAACGTAGTCGATGATCACCTCATGGGCATCACGCACGTGGTGCGCGGCAACGAATACATCTCCTCGAGTCCGAAGTACAATCGTCTGTACGACGCTTTCGGCTGGGAGGTTCCGAAGTACATCCACTGCCCACTGATCACCGATGCCGATCACAAGAAGCTCTCGAAGCGCAGCGGCTATTCCTCCTATGAGGATCTCATCGAGCAGGGTTTCCTTCCGGAAGCCGTAGTGAATTTCATTGCACTGCTGGGCTGGTCTCCGGATTCTGATCAGGAGATCTTCAGCCTGGAGGATCTGGTCAAGGCATTTGATTACCATCGCATCGGCAAGTCCCCGGCTGTATTCGATTATACGAAGCTTCGCTGGATGAACGGAGAGTATCTGAAGGCCATGGATCCGGAGCGATTCTATGCACTCGCAGAGCCCTATCTCAAGAAGGCAATCACGAAAGAGAACATCGACCTGCACGTTGTGGCGGAGCTGGTTCGTACCCGTATTGAAGTGTTCCCGGACATCCCGGAGATGGTCGATTTCTTCGAGGCTCTTCCCGACTACGATGCCGCTATGTATGAGAATAAAAAGCAAAAGGCAACCATCCAGAACAGCCTTGAGATCCTGACCGACATGCTGCCGGTACTGGAGAGTGCTCCGGAGTTCACCAACGACGCCTTGTTCGAGAAGCTCTCTGCCTATGCGGAGTCCAAAGAACTGAAGAACAAGACCGTCATCTGGGCACTTCGCATTGCTGTATCCGGTAAGGCCGTAACACCTGCCGGTGCAACGCAGATCATGGAGATTCTGGGAAGAGAAGAGTCCCTTTCCCGTGTCAAGGCAGGCATTGAGAAGCTTCAGGCTGCATGCTGATAAATTCGTGGTAACTATTCGTGATTGAAATCGAAAGTCACCCAGGGGTAAGCCATCCGTTTTATGTATTCAGAAGATACTTCACGTCTTCATATTGGTTCCAAAGGGAATCCTTCCCAGCAGGAGGCCATTCGCCACTTCCGCGGGCCGTGCGAGGTAATCGCCGGCCCCGGCAGCGGCAAGACCTTTGTGCTCGTGGAACGGATTCTCTTTTTGGTTATTGAGTGCGGTGTTCCGCCTTCGCAGATTCTGGTATTGACCTTCTCCAAGGCGGCCGCCGGAGAAATGAATACGCGCTTTCAGCGTAGGTCACGCGAGGTACTCGAAGAGAATCCGCAGCTCCTTGCCGCATCTTCATCGGTTACCTTTGGAACCTTCCATTCTGTCTTTCTGAACATTCTGCAGACATCTTCACCTGTTCGCTTTTCCATTCTGGACAACTCCCGATCACGAAATCTCCTCAGAACCTTGTTCCTGCGTTATTACAAACGATATCCGAAAGGAGAGGAACTCTCGGATCTGGCCGGATTGATTTCCAAGTGTAAAAGCCTTCCGTCCTCAGAGAATTCAGTTCAAACAGCATCTTCACAGACAGCATCTTCCCCCATGGAATCCATTACCTTCCGCAGCCTCTTTGCAGATTACCAGGCTTACCTGCAGGAGAATTCTCTGCTGGATTTTGATGACATGATCATGCGCTGTGTGCAGCTCCTGGAAGAAGATGCTGCACTGCGGCAGTTCTGGCAGAAGCGATTTTCTTATTTTCTCATCGATGAGTTTCAGGACATTAATGAGGAGCAGTTCCGCGGAATTCAGATTCTGGCCGGCAGTTCATCAAACCTGTTCGTTGTAGGAGATGATGACCAGAGTATCTATGCCTTTCGCGGTTCCAATCCGGAGATTATGATGCGATTTCCTAAGCTGTATCCTTCGACCCACTCGGTGACACTGGCAGTGAATTATCGCAGTCTGGAGCCCATCGTGGACTGCGGACAGGCTGTTATTGCGGAGAATCAGCAAAGGCTCTTAAAGGAGGCCAGAGCCAGCCGGATTCCGGAGGAGGGAATGGCCACGCTTCAGAGCTGCATTCAGATGCTGCCTTTTGCAGATGCCGATACGGAATATCGCTGGCTGGTCCACAAGCTTTCCCATTTGACCGGGGAAGAACAAGATCATGCGGCCATCATTGTCCGGTCTCATAATCAGTTAAACGGAATTGTAGAGGCGATGGAAGAGGCTGGTGTGGCATATCGTTTTTTCACCGGAGCGCAGCAAAATAATGGCAGGGCCAAGGAACGCAGGAAGCTCCTGCAAAAGGGGGCAGACCTGCTGGAAATCGTCGCCGGCTACTATCGCTTGGGCGAACAGCTGCAGTCGGGTACGATCAAAAGAACCGATCTGTTCCTCGTTATGAATGAACCGGAACGATTCCTGCTGCGGTCCAGATTCCGAAAGGCGCAGTATACGGAGGCAGAACTGCTGGCGGTATATCCTATGGAATCGCTGGAGCAGCAGGCGCTGCGAAAGCTCTGCCGTGATCTGCAAACGCTGCAGCGTCTTACACCAACTCGTTCACTGGCCTACCTGAAGGGAATCCTGTCACCATCCGGATTTGCTGCCGCTTCACCCCCGAACACAAACAACAGCAAAAGCGTTATGTCACAAAAGGATTCTCAGTACCTCCTATGGCAGGGATTGAAGCTGATTGCAGGAGAGTGCAGAACTGCACTGAATTTCCGAAAAGCACTTGAGACGACCTCAGCAGAGCTACTGATTCGGCGCATGGAAGAGGACAGCATAGCCTCACAGTCAGGAAATGCCGCACAGGATGGAACACACGGTGTGTGGCTTCTCACCATGCATGCCAGCAAGGGACTGGAATTCGATACCGTATTTCTGCCGGATCTGAATGAAGGAATCTTCCCCGGCAGAAGAGCACGAAGCGCCGCTGCCATCGAAGAAGAGCGCCGCCTGTTCTACGTCGCCATCACACGTGCAAGAGATCAGCTGATCCTCCTGTACCTTCGCGGCACTAAGGAAAATCCGCGCAGGCCCTCGCGCTTCCTCGAACCACTCGGCGTGCAGGTGTGGACGTAGCCAGGCAGGAGCGAACATCTCCACAGACCGCGATTCCGGCTGACGCCTGTACAATACCACTCGTCAGTCAGAACAAACAGCATTGGCCCTGCGTTAACTCATATGGTAAGATATAGAGTATTCACGACGCTCATCACAGGAGGGAGACAGCAGATGGCATACACTCTCACGGCCTCACCGGCCTACACCGTTCGTCCCGGAACCATGGTTCTGCCGGACGGCATTATTTTCAGTGCAGTTTTTCATGACTGTAAGAGCTGCGGTCTTCACCTTTATCATCTGCCGGATCTGGAGCAGGTAACGATTCCGTTTACCGACGACTACCGCTACGGAAGTCTCTATTCCATGAAGATTGACAACCTCTCTCCTCTGGAGTGGGGCTACCGCTACTATACAGACAAAGAGACCTTCTGCGATCCCTACGCCCGTGAACTTCTACCTGTTACGATAGACGGGAAAGAGATCACGCTGTCCCGTCCCTTCCCCTACCCCGAGAACACCCTTCCTGCCTATGGCAGCAGAGGACACCGCAAGTGGAGCGAGCGGGTTATGTACTGCGTGCACGTACAGGGCTTCACCGCTTCCCGCACCGCACACTGCGCACATAAGGGAACCTTTCGCGGACTGGTGGACAAGATTCCTTACCTGCAGAAGCTCGGCGTCAATGCGCTGGAGCTGATGCCGGTCTACGAGCTGCGCGAGCATAAGCTGGCGGAGCCGGTCAAGGAGAACTACTGGAACTTCGGAGAAGGCTGCTATTTTGCGCCCAAGCGCGCTTATGCGGACTGCAGCAAGAAGGCGACGCAGGACAATTCCGGATCCAGCAAAAATAAAAAATCCAAACTTCCCGGGAATCCCCAGACGGAGTTCTATCAGATGGTCAAGGCCATGCATGAGGCCGGGATTGAGGTCTTCCTGCAGCTGTTCTTCCCGGACAATGTGGCCATCCAGACGCAGCTTGAGACGGCGCGTTTCTATGTGACACACTACGGCATTGACGGCTTCCATCTCAAGGGCAATTCCGCAGCGCTCCAGACCATTGCATCCGATCCGATGCTCAGCGATACGGCGCTGTTCTATTACAGCTTCCCCTATGAGGAGCTGCAGAAAAAAGACCGTGAGAATCCCAATATCGGCCGTCCTTCTGTGCGTCACCTGTGTGAGTACACCGATGATTTCCAGACGCTGGCAAGACGCTTTGTCAAGAGCGACAATCAGGTGCTGCGCGAATTCGTGAAGGCCTTCATCACCGTTCCTGCCAAACACGGCAGCGTCCACTACGTGACCAATTATGAAGGCTTCACGCTGATGGATCTGGTTTCCTACAACTGGAAGCATAACGATGCCAACGGGGAAGACAACCGCGACGGTAATGATACCAACTGGAGCTGGAACTGCGGCATCGAAGGTCCGACGCATAAAAAGGACATCCGCGCCCTCCGAAACCGTCAGATGCGTAATCTGATGACGCTGAACCTCCTGGCGCAGGGAACCCCGCTGATTTTGGCAGGAGATGAACGCTGCAATACGCAGAGCGGCAATAACAATCCCTACTGCCAGAACAACGAAACCGGTTGGGTGAACTGGAAGGAAACCACGGACAGCAAGGCAATGCTGCGCTTTACGCAGCAGCTGCTGGCCTTCCGAAGAGAGCATGCTGTATTCCGCCGCTCCAAGCCGTTTACCTTTAACGATCCCAAGGCCATCGGTTACCCGGATATCTCCACGCACGGCAAGGAGGCCTGGAAGCCGGATCTATCCGGTTATTCTCATACGGTCGGAATTCTGCTTCCGGAGATTTATGCGGAAGAGAATCCGCAGGAATCCTTCCTGTACCTGGCACTCAACATGCACTGGCATGAGCAGCGGCTGGCACTTCCAAAGCTCCCGGCAGGATATCGCTGGCACCTTCTGATGGATACCTTCCAGGAGGACCCGTTTGTCTGTGAAGAGACAACAGGACAAAAGCCTCTTGCGGAGAAATCTGCAGATTCTGTGAAGTGCACCGGAAAGAAGCTTGAAGACCAGCATGGTCTGAGCATTCGCGGCCGGTCCATTCAGATCCTTCAGGCTGTAAAGTGTGAAGTGGAGAAGCCGCAGGGAATGACTTCCCGGAAGAAGCACGCGCAGGTTCATGAGAAACGTGCAGAAGTAAGTGCCGACACTTTGCATGATCGCTTATCAGGCGCTCCATCCGATGAAACGCCGAAGGATACAGCAGCTCAAAACAAAGGGTAACTATTGAGAATGAAACCCAAGATCACCTTGCGCAAAACCGTTGCGCACTTTAAAACCATCACTCGTCACCGGCACCTTGTGTGCCGGGAATGCTTTCAGGTCGGACTGTACTGGCAGGGACTCACCCATGACCTCTCCAAGTACAGCCCGACTGAATTCTGGGTAGGGGCCAGATATTACCAGGGAACACGCTCACCGAACAATGCAGAGCGCGAGGAAACAGGCGTTTCCAAATCCTGGCTTCATCATAAGGGACGCAATCGTCATCACTATGAATATTGGCTGGACTATTCTACGAAGCCTGATGCCGGGATTAACGGTTCCGGCATCATTCCCTGCCGCATGCCGCTGCGCTACGTGATGGAAATGTTCATGGACCGCATCGCAGCCTCAAAGGTTTATAATGGAGCTTCTTATCAGGACACGGATCCTCTGGATTATTACACCCGCGGGAACACGCGACGCTTTCTGCATCCGGATACGGCAGATCTTCTGGAGAGCCTTCTGCACCTGCTAGCCGATAAAGGAGAGGATGCGGCCTTTGCGCGGGTTCGGGAGCTGCTGCATAAAGGAGAATATTAAGACACGCAGCGACGATTCACGTTGAAATCGTCAGTTGTCAAGCAAAGGAAATCATTGTGGCAGAAGAACCGCAGAACAGCCTCCCGGACGCCGTTCAGAGCATTCTGACGGACACAGAGCGGGAGCGCATCGGCATTGGCATGCAGAAGGAGAAATCCACACATGCCATTTTGAAAAATTATATTGATCCCGAGCCTTCCCACCAGGAGGTTCCAGTCGGCAATTACATCGCCGATATCTGCAATCCGGAAACACACTCCATTGTAGAAATCCAAACGGCTAATTTCGGCGCCATGAAGGACAAGCTTACCGCCTTCCTGCCGGACTATCAGGTAACGATTCTGCACCCGATCCCGCATTACAAAACCGTATGCTGGATCGATCCGGAGACCGGAGAACTGCTGGCAGAGAATCGCTCGAACTTCATCGGAAGCTTTTATGAAGTGTTCCGGGAACTGGCGAAGATCGAGTCCTTTTTGACAAACCCGAATCTCACCATTCGTCCCATGCTGTTGGACCTTACGGAGTATCGCATGCAGGATGGCTGGGGAAACGGCGGCAAGAGAGGCTCGCATCGTTTCGACCGCGTTCCTTCCGGAATTCATCAGGAACTGATTCTGACAAAGCCGGAGGATTATGCTGTATTTTTGCCGGCAAGGGAATGGGAGAGCTCACTCCCGGATCCGTTTACAACGAAGGACCTGGAGAAGGCCGTAGGGATCCATCGCAAATCGGTGCAGTACTCCACGGTGCTGAAGGTTCTGACGACTCTTGGGGTAACGGAACGTGTTGGCATCACGTCAAGGCGTGCCTACCAGTACCGCATCTTGATTCATAACGAAACCGGCAGCGATTTCTGCCGAAGAGGACGGAAAAAGCCGCGCTGATACGACAAAGCAAGCCCCATCGAAGTTTTCCGAAGGAAAATCGGAATGCGGGTGCAAAACAATAGCCGTATTGCTTAACGGCACGAACAAACCAGAAGGAAGATTTAAAATCATGAGCAATCTGCATTTTGATGTAAAAGAGATAACCGAGCGCTTCGTGCGCTATGCAAGCGTTTATACGCAGTCAAAGGAAGGCGTGCCCGATACGCCGTCGACGCCCTGCCAGTTTGATCTGGCAAAACTTCTCGTTCATGAACTGGAGGAGATGGGCGCGCAGGAGATCTCTTTGGATGAAGAGAAGTGCTATGTCTATGCGACGATTCCGGCAACCATTCCGGCAGCGTCCGCAGAAGCTCTGGCATCCAGAAAAGATTCCGCGGCCAAAAGACGTGAAAATCTGGCTCCGATTCTCGGCCTTGCGGCGCACATGGATACCTCCGATGCTGTGGACGCCAGCTCACATCCGGAAATTCATCCCCAGGTGATCGAAAATTACGACGGGCAGCCCATTCATCTGCCGGCCACCGGTGATGTCATTGCAGATTCCTATCTGCAGGTGCTCATCGGGAAGACACTTATTACAGCCGACGGAACCACGGTCCTTGGCGGTGATGATAAGGCCGGAGTTGCGCAGATTATGGCTGTCGCACAGTTCCTTTTGAGTCATCCTGAAATTGCACACGGCACCATCCGGATCATGTTCACGCCGGATGAGGAAGTCGGCAACGGAACCCTGAACATGGATCAAAAGCGCTTTGCAGTGGATTACGCCTATACCATTGACGGCGGCGGCATCGGCGAGCTGGAATATGAGAACTTCAACGCGGCTTCCGCGCAGATTACCATTCAAGGTCATTCTACCCATCCGGGAAGTGCCAAAGGCAAAATGCGCAACGCCCTGCAGCTTGCAATGGAATTCAACAGCCTGCTGCCGGCCGGGGAGCGTCCGGAATACACCGAAGGCTACGAAGGCTTTTATCATCTGGATGAACTCTCGGGAACGACCGACCAGGCGCAGATGGACTACATCATCCGTGATCATGACCGCACGCTCTTCGAAAAGCGCAAAGAGACGATGCAGTCCGTGGCAGACACCATGAATCAAAAGTACGGCGCAGGAACGGTCCTCGCAGACATCCATGACAGCTACTACAACATGGCAGAGAAGGTAAAACCGCACATGCACCTTGTCGAGAACGCGAAGGCAGCTATGGAGAAGCTTGGCATCACGCCGGTAATTTCACCGATCCGCGGCGGCACCGATGGAGCCGTCATGAGCTTTCGCGGCATCCCCTGCCCGAATCTGTTCACCGGTTCCTACAACTACCACAGCCGCTATGAGTATGTAGTGGCAGAAGAGATGGCACTCGGAGCAGAGACCGTGCTGCGGATTCTGAATGCTTATGCAGGTTATGAGCTGGATGCTGAAGTCTGATGGATGCACGAGCAGGCACCACCACAAAATAAAAATCAGGCAACTATTCAGAGCCCATTCGCAAAACCGCTACTACGCAGCTTTCCTTTTGCTCATGTGGCGTTCTCGCCAAATAAATTTGCAAAAA
>CAYLUU010000075.1:0-10984 GCA_964386925.1 uncultured Sarcina sp.
CAAGCATTACTCGCACATTTTATGCAAATTTGCTTGGCTCTGAATAGTTACAAATACCTTATGAGATTATACCTTGCAGGCGGAGATTGTAAAGAAATTTTTATGATATCTTTTTAGCTCCGGCACTACGTGTAATTTTCCCTGACCTCATCCACGCTCATATAGATCACATTATGCTGCGGCGTGGTTTTGCTTTGCTCGAACAACTCGCGTATGTTCACGAACTCATACCCTTCCGACTGCAGCTGCGGGATAATCGTCCGAAGTGCCTCCACCGTCTGCACATTATCCTTCATGTCGTGCAAGAGCACCATGAAACCGGGTCTCGCATCCGAAAGGACTCGTTTCACCCGCTCCGCGGCGCTCACCGCCGGCTCCCAGTCTTCGCATCCGTAGCCGCTGATAAAGGTCAGATCCGAGATCACATCGTACAGCTTTTGATCATAGTTGATATAAGGCGGCCGGAAGAACTGCGGTTTCTCCCCTACCACTTTTTCAATTCTGCGGCTGGTCTCTTCTACCTCCGCCGCAATTTCCTCCCGTGTCAGCTTTGTCATCGCAGGATGCGTCAGAGAATGATTTTCAATGGAGCACCCCATCGCATGTGCCCGCTTCATCAGATATTCTGTTTCCCCTGTGATCTGCTGACCGATCAGAAAAAAGCTCGCTCTTGCTCCGTATTCATCCAGAACATCCAGAACCTTGTCTGTGATACCGATCGTTGGTCCGTCATCAAAGGTAAGTGCTGCCAGTTTACGTTCCGTCATGATCCATCCCTCCTTAAAAAGCCACATAAGCCATCATATGAGATCATTTTTGTTTCATCCTCCCAGAGCCTTTACTTATTATGGGCATTTTGGTCAAAAGGTAAAGGTTTTTCATTCAAAGGTAAAGGTTAAAAAAGGCCTCTGCACGGAGGAAGGTTTGTGCAGAGGCCTTTTGAATAAATACCGCTTAGTGCATGCTTAGCAGTATCAATTCCGTATGAAATTGGCAGGCGTTTATCTGATTTTTACTCAACATCCTGCAGTGCAGCGAAGTCTTCCTCGCCGGTACGAACCTTTACAACCTTTGCTACGTTGTAAACGAAAATCTTGCCGTCTCCGATGTGGCCGGTATACAGCGCCTTCTTGGCTGCTGCGATTACCTTATCTACCGAGATCTTGGAGATAATAACTTCAACCTTTACCTTCGGCAGCAGCGTGGAATCCACAACCGCGCCGCGATAACGCTCCGTGGAGCCCTTCTGAATGCCGCAGCCCATAACCTGCGTCATCGTCATACCGGTTACACCCAGCTCGTTCAGTGCGCTCTTCAGGTCATCGAACTTGGACAGGCGGCAGATGATGGAAACCTTGTGCATTCCGGTATCCAGTGACGGCTCAAGAGCAGGAGCCACTGCAACCTTTACTGCTGCATCCTTCTGCGCATCAGAAGCCTTCTCAAAGGACTCCTCGCCCAGATCGGTATTCTCGTTGATGCTCATCTCCATGTTGGTAACATCGGTAATAGCGAATCCGGAATAAGCACTTGCAAGGCCGTGCTCATGGATGTCCAGGCCGTCAATCTCAACCTGCTCCGGAACACGAAGACCAATGGTCTTGTCGATCAGCTTGAAGACAATGTACATAACGATCAGTACGTATGCATCAATCGCTACAATACCGAGAATCTGAATTCCCAGCTGCTTGAAGCCGCCGCCGTAGAAGAGGCCAACGCCGACACCGTCAGCGCCGGTGGAGAACAGACCAACTGCGATAGTTCCCCAGATACCGTTTGCCATATGTACCGATACCGCACCAACCGGATCGTCAATCTTTGCTACGTTATCAAAGAACTCAACCGACAGAACTACCAGAAAGCCTGCTACCAGACCGATAAAGAATGCGCCAACAGGAGATACGCAATCGCATCCTGCTGTGATAGCTACCAGGCCGGCCAGCGCACCATTGAAGGTCATCGACACATCCGGCTTGCCGTAACGGCACCAGGTGAAAATCATCGTTACAACCGTAGCAACAGCTGCTGCCAGGTTGGTTGTCATGAATGCAGTGGAGGCATTGATGGCATCATCTGCGGTTGCTATTGCTGCGGTAGAACCGCCGTTGAAGCCGAACCAGCAGAACCAGAGAATGAATACGCCAAGTGCAGCTGCCGTCATGTTGTGTCCCGGGATAGCCTTTGCCTTGCCGTTCTTGTCATACTTACCAATGCGGGGTCCTAAGAGTGCAGCGCCCAGGCAGGCAATTACACCGCCGACGTTATGTACCACTGCAGAACCTGCGAAATCGTGGAAGCCCAGAGTGGACAGCCAGCCGCCGCCCCATGCCCAGTGACCACTGATGGGATAGATCAAAAGGGAAATAGCTGCGGAGTATACACAGTAAGCCTTGAAGTTGGTACGCTCTGCCATGGATCCGGAAACGATCGTTGCTGCAGTTGCGCAGAACACCGTCTGGAAAATGACGTAGCACCAAAGAGGCATTGTCTGCGGCACGGTGCTGTTCGTCGCATCGTAGACGCCGCGGATCAGCGGATCAAAACTGCCGATCAGAGGATTCAGGCTTCCGAACATCAGGCCAAAGCCCACCAGCCAGTAACAAGGGGTTCCAATACAGAAGTCCATCATGTTCTTCATCAAGATGTTGCCCGTGTTCTTGGCTCTTGTTAAACCAGCCTCACATAGAGCAAAGCCAGCCTGCATGAAGTATATGAGCGCCGAAGCGATCAGGACCCATGCAACAGTACTTACATTGATTTCCATAATCTCTACTCCTCCCTACTCTACTGCTGTCATCCATGACTGTCGGAATACATTCTCACTGAATACCATCCGGCAAGGTGCTGACATTCAGCCCACATCTCAAATTTGCTATCGCAAATTCTCGATACGGCCGTCCAGAGGTCCTTCGGACCTTGGCAGGTGCTGAACACAAACAAAAAGGAGCCGCGATCCGAAATCTCGGATCACGGCCCCTTTGCCGATTCAAATTCAGTTGATTATCAAGTCTTCCGTGTCAATTCTGACAGCTCATTGACTTGCCTGTAATTGTATACTTGCATACACGTATTATGCAACCCGCAATATCTTACAAGAAATTTTTGCGATTTCTAAACTTTTTGTAAAAGCTGCTAACACCCAGCAACTGATACCGCATTGTCACATGAGCCCGAAGCACTGCCATTTCGGGAAGCGAGGGCAAGTAACACCCCTCGCGGTGCACATTCGCGGAATCCTGCGGATTCTCGCTCATGTCGCGCGTGCGCGCTATATAAATGCTTCCAAGTCTGCCTTGCATCGAGCAAGCTCGTGCAAGGCAGCTTGTCGCATTTATGCACCGCTTTACGATTCGCGCAAGTTTGAATACCCCATCAGGAATGCATCCACATCATGTGCACACCGGCGACCCTCAGCGACAGCCCATACCACCAGTGACTGTCCGCGGTGCATATCGCCTGCCGTGAACACCTTCGGAACGCTCGTACCATACTCATCCTCAGCCGCCGTTTCCACAACGCCGCGCTGCGTAAGCTTCACGCCGAACGCCTCCGCCGTATACGGCTGGCATCCGGTGAATCCGGCTGCAATCAAGAGCAGATCGCAGGGAATCGTCTTCTCCGAGCCCTCCACCAGAATCATCTGGCGGTTCTCAAAGCGGACCTTCGCCGTCACAATCTCCTTCAGCTCGCCCTTCTTGTTGGTATGGAACTCCTTCACCGTCGTCTCATACACGCGCGGATCATGACCGAATCGGTCAATTGCCTCCTCATGGCCGTAATCCGTCTTCAGAACCTTCGGCCACTCCGGCCAGGGGTTGGACTCTGTCCGCTCCACCGGCGGCTTCGGCATCATCTCCAGCGCCGTCACCGACTTGCAGCCATGACGCAGCACTGTGCCGATGCAGTCATTACCGGTATCACCGCCGCCGACCACAACAACATTCTTGCCGGCTGCACTGATGAAATCTGTTCCCTTCAGGAACGTCTCCACGTCCCGGGACTCTGAATCAATCCACGTTCCATCTGCCTCCAGTCCCTGATTCAGCAGACTCTTCGTCGTTGACGTCAGGAAATCCACGGCGTAATAGATGCCCTTGATCTCATTCGGATCGCCGCCCTTAAGACCGCGTGCCTGCTTTGCTCCGCAGGCCAGTACAACAGCATCATAGCCATCCAGAAGCTCCTTTGCCGTAATGTCCACGCCCACATTGACACCGGTGCGGAACTCTACGCCCTCGGCCTCCATGAGATGCTGTCTGCGATAAATCACACTCTTATCCAGCTTCATGTTCGGAATTCCGTACATGAGAAGACCGCCGATCCGATCCTCGCGCTCGAACACCGTCACCAGGTGACCGCGATGATTCAGCTCATCCGCCGCCGCAAGGCCGGAAGGACCGCTGCCGATGACAGCCACTCTCTTGCCGCTTCGCACCTTCGGAATCCGAGGTTGCAGATAACCATTGGCAAACGCCGTCTCAATGACAAAGAGCTCATTGTCATGAATGGTGACAGCGTCCCCATACTCCCCGTTGATGCAGGCCTTCTCGCAGAGAGCAGGACACACACGTCCCGTGAACTCCGGAAAATTGCTGGTCTTGATCAGCCGGGAGAATGCGTGCTCATAATGACCGTGGTAAACCTGATCATTCCATTCCGGGATCATGTTATGAAGAGGACACCCTGTTACCATGCCGGAAAGCTTCATTGCTGACTGACACATCGGGACACCGCAGTTCATGCAGCGTGCACCCTGTTCGCGTCTCTTCTCCTCCGAAAGCGGACGATGGAATTCCTTAAAGTTCGTCACACGCTCTCTGGCCGGGATATCGATATTGTTTTCACGGTTAAATTCCAGAAATCCAGTTGGCTTGCCCATTATGCAGTCACCTCCTCAAATGCTTCCAGGACCGCATTCTCATGCGAGATGCCCTGCTCCTCGTACTTGCTGATGGCTGTCAGCATCTTCTGATAGTCATTCGGCAGAATCTTCTTGAAATCAGATACACGGTTAGCGAAATCTGCCAGAATCTCAGCAGCCAATACCGAGCCGGTCTCCTTCTCATAGTCCATCAGAATCTCTTTAAGCTCCGCAATGTCGTATTTGTCCGTTACCTCCTGCAGAGAGTCCATATCCTTGTTCATTCTGCGATACAGGGTATGATCCTGATCCAGAACGTAGGCCACACCGCCGGACATACCGGCTGCAAAATTCTTGCCCGTCGGTCCCAGAATGACCGCACGTCCGCCGGTCATATACTCCAGACCATGGTCGCCGCAGCCCTCGGCTACCGCAATGGCTCCCGAGTTGCGGACGCAGAAGCGCTCACCGGCTACGCCGCAGATGTATGCCTTTCCTGCAGTTGCACCATACAGTGCCACATTGCCGACAATGATGTTCTCAGACGCCTTGAAGGGTGCCTTCTTCGACGGTACCACGACAACCTTGCCGCCGGACAGACCCTTACCAAAACCATCGTTGGCATCACCGGTCAGACGCAGGGTAAGTCCCTTCGGAATGAATGCACCGAAGGACTGTCCGCCGCCGCCCTCTGCATGTACCACAATGGTATCCTCCGGCAGATTGTCGCCGAACACGCGGGTCACATCGGAACCCAGGATGGTTCCGAAGGAGCGATCGGTACTGGAAATCTTCAAAGAGACCTCCATCGGCTTCATCTTCGCTGCTGCCGTGATCATCTCTCCGCTGCTGCGAAGAGCGGGGCCCTTGCCGGTCCCGGCATAGGTGGTCTCTGCACCGGCTGCTGCGGTCGGAACTTCAATTTTTGTTTTTTTCAAAGCCTCGTTAAAAGCCGGCAGGAGCACAGAAACATCCTTTGTATTCTCCAGATGGAAATTGTAAATGTGCTCTCTGTCAAAGTGTGCTGCCTCTGCATGTGCGTAGACAGGATCCAGAATCTTGTCCAGGTTGACCTCTTCGGCACGAGCCGTGATCAGGTTGTCACGCTTTTTGAGGCAATCCGTGCGGCCGACCATCTCTGCTACCGTATGGAAGCCCAGTGAAGCCATGATTTCACGCAGCTGTCTGGCAATGAAGGTCATGAAATTCATGACGTACTCCGGCTTGCCGGCAAAGCGCTTACGCAGCGTCTCGTTCTGTGTGGCAATGCCGACAGGACACGTATCCTTGCTGCAGACACGCATCATGACGCAGCCCATGCATACCAGAGGAGCGGTGGCAAAGCCGAACTCCTCCGCACCCAGCAGTGCTGCGATCGCAACGTCGCGGCCGCTCATCAGCTTGCCGTCTGTCTCGATGCAGACTCTGTCGCGCAGGCCATTCTGGATCAGGGACTGATGCGTCTCCGCAAGGCCCAGTTCCCAGGGAAGGCCGGCATTGTGGATAGAGGAAATCGGTGCTGCACCGGTACCGCCGTCATAGCCGGATACCAGGATAACCTGTGCACCGGCCTTGGCTACGCCGCTTGCAATGGTGCCTACGCCAGCCTCAGAAACCAGCTTTACGGCAATTCTGGAATAGCGGTTCGCATTTTTCAGATCGTAAATCAGCTGTGCCAGATCCTCGATGGAATAAATGTCATGATGCGGCGGCGGAGAGATCAGTGCCACGCCGGGCGTGGAGTATCTGGTCTTCGCAACCCACGGGTAGACCTTCTTTCCGGGCAGATGTCCGCCCTCACCGGGCTTTGCACCCTGTGCCATCTTGATCTGAATCTCCACAGCGCTTCCAAGGTAAGCGGAGGTCACGCCGAAGCGTCCGGATGCCACCTGCTTGATCGCAGAGTTGCGCTCCGTGCCAAAGCGAGCCGGATCTTCACCGCCCTCACCGGTGTTGGACTTGCCGCCCAGACGGTTCATGGCAATGGCCATTGTCTCGTGCGCCTCCTGCGAGATGGAGCCGTAGGACATGGCACCGGTCTTGAAGCGCTTCACAATCTCTTCTACCGGCTCCACTTCTTCCAGCGGAATCGGTGCCTGCTGCGGAACGAAATCCATCAGGCCGCGCAAAGTGTGCGGATGTGCCGAATCGTCCACCAGATCGGTGTAAACCTTGAACTGCTCGTAGCTGCCCTTACGGACGGCCTGCTGCATGTTGATGATGGTCTCCGGGCTGTAGAGGTGGTCCTCCTTGTCCTTGCCGCTGCGCAGATAATGGAAGCCTACGCTGTCAAGGGACGTGTCGGTACCAAGTCCCAGAGGATCAAAGGCATGGTCATGGCGGAAGGCAACGCCCTCCTCGATTTCCTTCAGGCCGATGCCGCCCACACGGGATACCGTACCGGTAAAGTACTTGTCGATGACCTCCTTCGAGAGTCCGATCGCTTCAAAGATGCGGGCAGACTGATACGACTGGATGGTCGAGATTCCCATTTTGGCTGCAATCTTGACAACGCCGGACAGCAGGGCCTTGTTGTAATCCTCGATGGCCGTGTGGTAGTCCTTATCCAGAATTCCCTTGTCAATCAGCTCAGAGATGCACTCGTGCGCAAGGTACGGGTGAATTGCGCGGGCGCCAAAGCCCAGCAGCGTTGCCATCTGATGAACATCTCTGGGTTCACCGGACTCCAGCACGATGGAAACCTTCGTACGCTTCTTGGTTCGAACCAGATGCTGCTCCACAGAGGATACTGCCAGCAGCGACGGAATCGGCACATGGTTCTCATCCACGCCGCGATCCGACAGGATGATGATGTTCTTGCCTTCTGCAGCCGCACGGTCCACCGCAATGTTCAGCTGCTCCAATGCGCGCTCCAAAGACGTGTTCTTGTAATACAGAAGCGAAATCGTCTCGGTATGGAAGCCCGGCTGATCCAGCGCCTTGATCTTCATGATATCCACGCCGGTCAGAATCGGGTGATTGACCTCGAGCACGCGGCAGTTCTCTGCCTTCTCATTCAGAAGATCACCGTCGGATCCGATGTAAACCGTAGTATCCGTCACAACCTTCTCACGAAGAGAGTCGATCGGCGGATTGGTCACCTGTGCGAACAGCTGCTTGAAATAGTTGAAGAGCAGCTGATGCTGACGGGACAGAACAGCCAGCGGCACATCATGTCCCATGGAAACCGTCGGCTCTACGCCGTTCTCTGCCATCGGCAGAATGTCATCACGCACGTCCTCATACGTATAACCGAATACCTTATACAGCTGATCACGCAGCGTCTGATCATGTGTAGGAATTCTCTTATTCGGAATCGGGAGCTTCGACAGATGCAGAAGATTCCCGTCCAGCCACTCGCCGTAGGGTTCATGGCTTGCATAGCGGCTCTTACACTCCTCATCGGAGATGATCTTCTTCTGCACGGTATCCACCAGCAAAATACGACCAGGCTCCAGCCGGGATTTCTTCACGATGTGCTCCGGCGCAATGTCCAGAACGCCAACCTCGGAAGCCAGGATCAGACGGTTGTCATCCGTGATGTAGTAGCGGGAAGGACGCAGACCGTTGCGGTCCAGCGTTGCACCTACCATGTCGCCATCCGAGAACAGAATAGCCGCAGGACCGTCCCAGGGCTCCATCATCGTTGCATAGTAATGGTAGAAATCCTTCTTGTCCTGCTCCATGAAGCGGTTGTTCTTCCACGGCTCCGGCACGATGACCATCATCGCAAGGGGCAGCGGCATGCCGTTCAGATACAGGAACTCCAGCGTGTTGTCCAGCATAGCAGAATCCGAGCCGGTGCCGGAGATGACCGGGAAAATCTTGTCGATGTCCTTCTCCATAACCGGCGAGGACATGGTCTCCTCACGGGCCAGCATACGGTCAATGTTGCCTCGAATGGTGTTGATCTCACCGTTGTGAGCAATCATGCGATAGGGATGTGCACGGTTCCAGGACGGTGTCGTATTCGTGGAGAAACGGGAATGCACAATGGCAATGGCCGTCTCGTAATCGTGATCCTGCAGATCATCGTAGAATTTACGCAGCTGCATGACCAGGAACATACCCTTATAAACGATCGTTCTGGAAGACAGTGAGCAAATATAGGTGTCCTCGGAGCTCTGCTCGAACTCGCGGCGAACGACATAGAGCATGCGATCGAATTCAATGCCCTTCTCCACATGCTCCGGCTTCTCGATGAAGCACTGCATGATGCACGGCATGGAATCCTTGGCGAGGTCTCCCAGAATTTCCGGATGCACCGGTACCTTACGCCATCCAAGGAGCTTCAGGCCTTCCTTCTGTGTAATGACCTCCAGCATGCGCATGGCAAAGGTCCGCTTCAGCGAATCCTGCGGGAAAAAGAACATGCCGACGCCATACTCGCGTTCCTTGCCCAGCTTGATTCCCTCCGCCAATGCTACCTTTTTGAAAAATTTGTGGCTGATCTGCGTCAGAATACCAACGCCATCACCCACCTTGCCGGTCGCGTCCTTGCCGGCACGGTGCTCCAGCTTCTCAACAATATGCAGTGCATCATCCAGAACCTGGTAGTCCTTATGACCATCGATGTTCACGATGGTGCCGATGCCACAGGCATCGTGCTGCTCATTCAGACTGTCATAGAGCTTTCTTCTGTATTCTTCCTGTACTGTTTTCATATTCTCTAATCTTTCTATTTATTCTAGCTTCTATCTGTTCAGCTCCTCATCTCTAATGCTGCGCATTCTCGATGAGGTTAGCCAGAGCCCCTTCGGGGCTTGGCCACAGTCCGATTGCCTTCGAGAACATGCCCGCAAGCGGTCAGTTCTCTACGGAAATCGTTCTGTGCTGATCATATACAACAGTTCCTGATCCATTATTCGGATCAGGAACTGTGCATCGCCCTTCATTGGCGCTCTGTTTTTCTCTTTGTCTGACCGGCCTCATTAAGGTTATCCGAAGAAAAACCTTGATGACCCGTTAGACATTCTTTCTCTTACCGCAGGCTGAACAGCATCTGTCCGTAGGTAGGATAAGGAAGATATCCATCCGGAATGATGGCCTCTGCCTTGTCCACAGATGCGCGCAGCGTATCCATGTCGGTCAGAATCGTCTCATGGTAGAACTGTGCAGCCTTGAGCTCATCAGTTTCCTTCTCGGCCTGCTTGGTATCCTCATCCAGCTTGGCAAGAGCAACACCGATCTTCTCTGATGTCTCATCCAATGTTGTGATGATCTCGTCCTCATAGGAGCACTTGAGGTTCGGCAGGAGCTGCTTCTTCTTCAGTGCCTCGTTGGTCACATCCTTCATGTAGCTGACCAGACCGCTGGTGAAGTCCTTGCGAACCATCTCCTGCATGGTCAGAGACTCGATGTGAATGGTCTTGGAGTAGTTCTCCAGGAAGATCTCATAACGGGACTGCAGCTCTTCCTCAGTGAATACGCCGTGCTTGGTGAACAGTGTGATGGACTTATCCGTGATCAGTCTCGGCATTGCATCCGGCAGAGACTTCAGGTTGTCAAGGCCTCTCTTCTCAGCTTCCTCGATCCACTCATCGGTGTAGCCGTTGCCGTTGAAAATAACCTTCTTGTGCTCAGCCAGGAGCTTTTTGAGCAGGGCCTGTACAGCCTCGTCCATATCCTCGGCCTTCACATCCTTCAGAGCCTCATAGATCTCCTCGAGCTTATCAGCCACTGCGGTGTTCAGCACGATGTTCGGGTTTGCTACGGATACTGCAGAACCAGGCATACGGAACTCGAACTTGTTGCCGGTGAAGGCAAACGGTGAAGTTCTGTTACGGTCTGTGGTGTCCTTTGTAATGTCTGCCAGAACGGAAGTTCCGAGATCCATGATGCTCTTGCCGGCACCCTTGAAGGCAGTGCCTTCCTCAATGGACTTCAGAACAGCTGCCAGCTCATCGCCAACGAATACGGAGATAACAGCCGGCGGTGCCTCGTTTGCTCCCAGACGGTGATCATTGCCTGCAGTAGCAACGCTGACACGCATCAGATCTGCATACTCATCTACCGCAGAGATCGTAGCCAGCAGGAATACCAGGAACTGAACGTTCTCAGCCGGTGTCTTGCCGGGATCCAGAAGATTCTCGCCGGTATCGGTTACGATGGACCAGTTGTTGT
>CAYLUU010000076.1:0-10959 GCA_964386925.1 uncultured Sarcina sp.
TTTCTGCTGTGTTACACTGAGTGGCGAAGTTTCAGGCACCATTGGTATCGGCGGGCCGCAGGGCCTTCTGGCACCAGAATCACCTTATGAGGAGGTACATATTATTATGAATAAGAAGTTTGGCATCAAGGAAGTTGTTGCCATCGGTATCGGAACCGCTCTGTTCGTTGTTCTGACCGAGGTACAGATCCCGATCGGTATCCCGAACACATCTCTGCAGCCCAGAATGGCTGTTCTGGCTTTCCTGTCCGCAGTTTTCGGACCGCTGGTAGGCGCTATCATCGGCCTTCTGGGTCATGCACTGGGCGACGCCGTATTCTATGGCTCTGTATGGTGGAGCTGGGTATTCCCGGAAGCTGTTGTCGGCATCGCAGTCGGCGCATTTGCGAAGAGATTCGCAGTTCGTGAGGGCGGCTTTGACACGAAGAACATCGTGTTCTTCAATGTCGTTCAGGTTGTCGCCAATGCCGTTGCATGGATTGTGGTTGCTCCGATCCTCGACATCGTGGTCTATGCAGAGCCTGCTGCCAAGGTATTCCTGCAGGGTGCCTTCGCATTCCTCGGCGATATTATCATTATCGGTGTTCTGGGTTCTCTGCTCCTGGTCGGCTACTCCAAGGTTGCCGGCAAGTCCTCGAGCCTGAGCAAGGAAGACTAAAAGCTGTCAGTCAAGACAGTGGTATCTGCAGCATTAAGCCGCATGGGGTTTCTCCCATGCGGCTTTTTTTCGTTTTAGCACCTGCCGATTTCAACATGAATCGGCCGCTTGCGGACAGATTCATGATTGAAATTGGCAGGTGGCCAAGGGGCGCAGCCCCTCTGGCCATCCAAATCGAGGTTTTCCGTAGGAAAATCGAGATGTGGGTGCTAAATAGTTACCAAATGCCTTATAATTATGCCGTTTTCGTTGACTTACCCTCAAAGAGATAATTATGACCACTACACCGACCACAGGCACAAACCATTCCATTCATTCCGCCGCGGGCGACACGACCCCGCAGACGGAACCGAGCATTAAATTGAGCAGTGAATCGAGCAATAAATCGAGCTGTGAGCCGATCATTGAATTCCGGGATTTCTCCTTCCGCTATCGTGCGCAGCAGGAGCCGTCTCTGCACGACATCAATCTGAAGATCTATCCCGGCGAGAAGATTCTCATTGCCGGTCCTTCCGGCTCCGGCAAATCGACGCTGGCACATTGCATCAATGCATTGATTCCTTGCTCCTATACCGGAGAGACGAAAGGGACTCTCACCGTCGCAGGACTGAATCCCTCGGAGGCCGGCGTGTTCGGCATGTCCAAAAAGGTCGGAACCGTCCTGCAGGATACCGACGGGCAGTTCATCGGTCTCACCGTAGCAGAGGATCTTGCCTTTGCTCTGGAGAACGATGCCGTTCCGCAGGATGAAATTCACCAGCGCGTGAACGAGATTGCCGGCGAGGTAAACCTGCGAAAGCTCCTCCATCATTCCCCCAGTGAGCTCTCCGGCGGGCAGAAACAGCGCGTCTCCATGGGCGGCGTTATGGTGGATGATGTACAGGTTCTCCTGTTCGACGAGCCGCTCGCCAACCTGGATCCTGCTACCGGCCAGAAGACCATTGCCCTCATCGATGACATCCTGCAGCAGCGGGACCTCACCGTTCTCATCATTGAGCACCGGCTCGAAGACGTGCTCTACCGGGATGTCGATCGTATCATTCTCGTCAATGATGGCAGGATTCTGGCGGACGCACGGCCGGATGAGCTGCTGTGCACGGATATTTTGCAGGAGCAGGGTATCCGCGAGCCTCTGTACCTGGCTGCGCTCAAATACGCCGGCTGCCGCCTGCGTCCGGAGGACCACCCCACGCATGTCGATACCATGGAGCTCGCCCCCTATCAGGAGCAGCTCCGGGCGTGGTTCCAGGCTGAGCCGGTTCCGAAGCGGGTCAACGAGAATCCGCCGGTTCTGGAGGTAAAGGACCTGTCCTTCTCCTATTCGGCCGGTGAACCGGTTCTGCAGAACGTCACATTCACCCTGCGGAAGGGGGAAATGGTCTCCCTTGTCGGCCGCAACGGAGCCGGCAAGTCCACGCTCTCCTCCCTCATCTGCGGATTCCATACGCCGGATTCCGGCCAGATTCTCCTGGATGGTCAGGACATTACGCCGCTCTCCATCAAAGAACGCGGCGAGCGCATCGGTCTCGTCATGCAGAGTCCGAATCAGATGATCAGTAAGCCCATGATCCGCGAAGAGGTCGGACTCGGGCTCACCGTCCGCGGTGTGGATCCGGAGGAAGTCAACCGACGCGTGGACGAGACGCTGAAGATCTGCGGCCTTTATCCATTCCGGAACTGGCCCGTGAATGCACTCAGCTTCGGACAGAAGAAGCGCGTGACCATTGCCTCCATCCTCGTAATGAATCCGCAGATCCTCATTCTGGACGAGCCGACAGCCGGTCAGGATTACCGACATTACACAGAGATCATGGAGTTCCTGCGACGCATCAACCGCGAAACCGGCGTCACAATTCTCATGATCACGCACGATATGCACCTGATGCTCGAATACACAGACCGCGCCATCGTCATCGCAGACGGGCACCTTATTACCGACAGCACACCGGCAAAGGTGCTGACGAACCAGTCCATCTGCGAGCAGGCTGACCTCAAGGCGACCTCCCTGTATCCGCTTGCTCTGCGCTGCGGACTGGAGGATCCCTCTGCTCTGTGTGAACGGTTCATCAGCTACGAAAGAGCTCATCGGAATGCCGATTCATCCGCTGCAGGCAGCAGTGAAAGCCCGCTCAATGAGCAGTTTCCGACCCGAAAGGAGGCTGACTGATGTCCCGTATCCTATCCTATGAGAAAAAAGACACCTGGATCCACCAGCTGTCCGGTGTAACGAAGCTCCTCTTCTTCCTGATGTGGTGCATCGTCAGTGCCATGACCTATGACACCCGGATTCTGCTGTTCATGATTCTGGTCAGCTTCATTATCTTCAAGATGGCTAAGGTCCGCTGGTCTCAGGTAGGCTCGGTATTCCGACTGATCCTCGCCTTCATGGTGATCAATCTGATCGCGATCTTTGTGGTCGCCCCCTCGCAGGGCTGTGACATCTACGGCTCGCGCACGGTGATCCTGCACCTGTTCGCCGGTCATGATCTCACGCAGGAGGAGCTGTTCTACCTGTTCAATGTCATGATCAAGTATTTCACCATCATTCCGGCAGTGTTCACATTCATGACAACCACCGATCCCAGCGAGTTTGCGGCCTCTCTGAACGGCATCGGCGTCAGCTACAACATTGCCTATTCCGTTGCCATCGCGCTTCGATACATTCCGGACATTCAGGACGAATTCCACCGGATTCAGAATGCGCAGCAGGCCCGCGGCATCGAAATGAGCAGCAAAGCCAAGCTCACAGAACGCATCAAGCGCACCTCGAGCATCATCTTTCCGCTGCTGTTCTCCACCATGGAACGAATCGATGTCGTATCCAACGCGATGGAGCTGCGCGGCTTCGGCAAGAAGAAAAAGCGCACCTGGTACATGGCAAAAAAGCTCACCGCCGCCGATTATCTCGTTCTGATCGCAACGCTCCTGTTCTCTATCTGGGCGCTGTGGTTCACGTTCCGCGACGGATCACGGTTCTATAATCCGTTTTGAATTTCATATCAGACAGGAGCGGACATCTCCGCTGTCCGCTCCTGCAGAAAGAGAGACGGCCTTTTAGGCCGTCTCTCTTTTCATTCTGTCTTCGTAACTATTCAGAGCCCATTTTCAATTCCCTGCACAGCTCCATGAGCTCCGCTTCGTTCACCGGCTGCGACGCCGACACGAACCGCCGCGGACCCAGCTTGGAGATCAGCACGAAGATGTGCCGTTTCCACTCATAGTCTCCATTATGGCATTTCGTCCGGAAATATCCTGCAATAAAGCCCCTCGGGCTCTTCTGCAGACGTTCATAAAGCGTCGACAGATCGGTGAAGGCAAGATATCTTCCCTGATCCTCCGGGTGAATCCGTGCCCCGGCAAATCCCGCCGGATCCATCTGCAGCAGCCAATTCTCCGGCGCATCCGGATCTTCTTCATGATCCATCAGGCTCTGCACCGTCCCGTCTTCCATGTTATTGATATATACGTTGTCACAGGTCAGATACAGACTTCGAATTGCTTCATCCATGTATCGCTGATGCTGCCATTCGATATCATCGGTCATATTCACGATGTTGACCTGGAACATTTTCTTGGTTTCCAATTCTCCCACACAGCACGCCTGCATGAGAAAATATCTTCCCTCTGCCACAAAGCGAATGGTCTGGATTCCACTCCCCATCCGGATTCGCTCCGCTGCCTGATGCACCACCTCATAAACTGCAAAGGTCGGAGTGTTGCACACCTTGTTCAGCAACTCGCGGGAATTAATGTGTGCTCCCTTCAGCTCCTCTGTCAGCTTTGCATTCATATAGAGCACATGAATCTGGCCGTTCTCATATTCCGCCAGCGCAATCGGCCTGTCATCGATCAGATTCACCTGTCCGATCTGATCGTAATACTGGCCCAGCTGCTCGTCTTCGATGGACGTCTCCTTCGCCAGTGTCTGCTGCACACCTCTGGAAAACAGCTCCGGCCTGCCATAATAGTAACCCTGCACCTTCTCGCAGCCGATACTCCGCAGGAAATCCAGCTGCTCCTGCGTCTCTACGCCTTCCGCCAGCGTCTGAATGCCGATCTTCTTCGCCATGTCGACCACAGAGGTAACAATGCTGTGCGCATGCTCTCCGGAATCCGACAGGAACCGCATGTCAATCTTCAGCGTGTCAAAATCATAATCCTTCAGCACATTCAGTGAGGAATACCCGCTTCCGAAATCGTCCATCCAGACCTGATACCCAGCCTCATGGAAGCCCTTCAGGGTTTCCCGAACCCGGCGGCTGTTGTCAGACAGAACGCTTTCCGTAATCTCGATGTGCAGGATATTTTTCGGGACATGGTACTCCGAAACCAGCTGTTCGACCTCCTTGAGAATGTCGCACAGATCGAAATCCAGTCGGCTCAGGTTAAAGGAAACCGGCACAAAGCTGCGTCCTTCATCGGTTTCACGGCGATAGTCCTCGCACACAATTCGGAGCATGCACAGGTCGAGACGATGAATCAGCAGGTTCTCCTCCAGCACGGGAATGAAGATTCCGGGAGACAGCAGTCCGTACACCGGATCCTCCCAACGTGCCAGTGCCTCCATTCCGCACAGCCTTCCGGTCAGGGTTCGCATCACCGGCTGATAATAGACGTGAATCCATCCATATTCGATGGCTCTGTCGATATTCTCCACAATGTAGGCGCAGCGCTCGATCTCCAGTTCAAGGCTGTGGTCATAGTACCGCCAGAAAAACTCTCCATGATGATTTCTGCGCACGCTGTTCGCGGCGGCCTTTGCCTTGTCGGCGGCCGCAATAATGGATTCGCCTGGTTTCAGATTGTAGATGCCGGCACAGATGCGGAGCATTCCATCCGGTGCAATGATCTGCAGATCCTGATGGAGCTCCTGCAGGATTTCCATGACAAGGCTCCCTCTGGCCAGGAACAGGAAATGATCCTCCGCAACGCGTCCGACCAATTCAATGCTCTCATTGTCCTGCAGCGCATCGGCGAACCGTCGCAGTGCCTGATCACCCTCTTCGTAGCCATAACGCAGATTGTAGCGTTTGAAGTGGTGCAGATTCACGAACACAATTTCTGTCGCTTCTGCCCGTGCTGCATCCACCGTCATAAGCCTTTCACGCGCCAGATCTGCAAAGCAATGCAGGTCGCACAGTCCGGTTAAATGATCCCGTCCGGCCAGCCATTCTTCGTTTTCCCACCGAGTCATATCAGCCAAATCCGTTCCCTCACCCGTGTTAATCACAACGCCTTTGTATTTTTATACAAAAAAGATGGCTATTTTTCGTCGATATGCAATTTCATTATAGCAGAGAATTTCGACACTACACTCGAAATGTGGCACCACAGATTTTCCGGTTTGCCACCTTGCCGGAGGTGTTGCTGCATAGATGCCAGCCAGAAAGAGTAAGCGGAGATGATCTCTCCTGTCTGGCGAGTGAATGGTAATCCAGCGGATGCCAGGTGCTTTCATCATCGCTTTCCTAACCAACAGATGGAAATGCGTGATATAATCACGGCTGCAGTTTTAGTAAGGAGATGTATTATGAGTGAATCATCGAAGAACAGCACCGGCTCCCATGCTCTGGGGGCCGCACTGACATTGGCGGGCGGTGCCTGCTGGGGATTGTCCGGTTCGATGGGGCAGTTCCTGTTCAATCATGAGGGGATGGATGTCCGTTGGCTCGTACCGATTCGGCTGGGGCTTGCAGGGATCATCCTCCTGGCTTTCTGCCTCATCCGCGGCGGAAGGCATATTTTCGATCCATGGAAGGACCGGCAGGATCGAAGAGAACTCTTAATTTACGGTCTTGCCGGTGTATCGGCCTGTCAGTTTCTGTATTTCACGACGATTCAGCTTTCCAGTGCGGCGGTCGGCACAATTCTGCAGGATCTGTCACCGGCCATGATTCTGCTGGTGTCCTGCCTTCTGGCGAAGCGGCGGCCGAAGCTTCTGGAGATCGGAGCGATTATTCTCGCCCTGTTCGGCGTATTCCTGCTCTCCACCGGCGGCAATCTGGAGCATATGAAGGTCTCGCCTGCCGCACTTACAACCGGTGTTCTGTGTGCAGTCTGCGTCACGATCTACAACATGGTGCCCGGCCGGCTGATGACCCGCTATTCGGTGCTCCTGCTGCAGGGCTGGTCCTTCCTCATGGGCAGCGTTGCCATTGCGATCATCTTCCGCTCCTGGACCTGGCAGTATACCCCCACTGCAATCGGCTGGTTCGGCGTCGGCTTTGTCGTCGTGGTCGGCAATGTACTGGCCTTCCCCCTCTACATTCAGGGGATCAAATACATCGGTCCTGAAAAGGGCAGTCTGTATGGCTTCTCAGAGCCGGTTACAGCTGCAATCATCTCCACGCTGTTCCTCGGCAGCAGCTTCGGTATCTGGGATGCAATCGGATTCGCTGCGATCTTCCTGATGCTGGTGCTCATCTCGGTATCTGGAAAGAAGTCGACTACGTAGTAGGCCGCTGTTTTCTATACAAAAGGAGCTCCGCAGCATTGCTGCGGAGCTCCTTTATTCTGTCGTAACTATTCGGAAGGGAACAAACCATTCTGTGGCAACCATTCTGTTGGCACGTTATGAAACGGTGTTCCAAACTCACCCTATTGCTCAGGCGATTACGTGGATCCAGCCTTCCGGTGCCTCCAGCTCGCCTTCCTGGATGCCCAGGAGAGTGGTACGAAGCTTGCCCATCCACGGTCCGATCTCGTCCATGCCGGATGCCAGCGCGATGTCTGTTCCGTGATCGTTGATCTTGCCGATGGGGCTGATGACTGCAGCCGTGCCGCACAGACCGCACTCCTTGAAGTTGCCGTCCTTGATCTCCTGCAGGTATACCGGGCGCTCATCAACCTTCATGCCCAGGTAATGCTCTGCCACATATACCAGACTTCTTCTGGTGATGGAAGGCAGGATGGAATCAGACTTCGGAACAACCAGATGATCATCCTGATCTACCAGCAGGATGTTAGCGCCGCCGGTCTCTTCGATCTTGGTTCTGGTTGCAGCATCCAGATAGATGTTCTCTGCAAAGCCTTCCTTGTGTGCCTCAACGATTGCATGCAGGCTCATTGCATAGTTCAGACCAGCCTTGATGTTGCCGGTGCCGTGCGGTGCAGCACGGTCATAATCCGTAATGCGAACGTAGATCGGCTTTGCGCCGCCCTTGAAATACGGACCAACCGGTGTTGCGAATACGCGGTACTGATAATCATCTGCCGGCTTTACACCGATTACCGGGCTGATGCCGAACATGTACGGACGAAGATACAGGGTAGCTCCTGTTCCGTAAGGCGGAACCCATGCCGCATTGGCCTCAACCACCTGATGGATGGAGTCTACGAACTGCTCTACCGGCAGCGGCGGAATCTCCAGACGCTGTGCAGAGTCATACATTCTCTGTCCGTTCAGGTCCGGGCGGAAGCATACGATGTGCCCGTCCTTCGTGGTATATGCCTTCAATCCTTCAAATACAGACTGGCTGTACTGCAGAACGCCGGCGTCCTCGCTCATCACGATCATATCATCATCAATCAGCGCGCCCTCATCCCACTTGCCGGCCTCAGCCTTGTAGTTTGCGACATAGCGCTTGTCTGTCTTCATATAGGCAAAGCCCAGATTCGACCAGTCCAGATTCTTTTTCTCCATGATCTATCCTCCTTATATACGGAACAACTCTTTGAATTATATTCCTGCTTTTATTGTTTTACCAGACAATACCGCCTTGATTCCGGCAATGTCGGGCGGTTACTATATGTTTTCGCTATAATACGCCGTTTAGAGTTTCCAGTGCATATATTGTTTATGGTGTCTGTAATGCTCCCTCTACACCGGAATTCCGCGCAGCTTCATGCTGAGCCTGTGCACGCGGCGCACCAGAACCGGTGCGGCTGACAACAGCTGCAGGTAGCGGCGGTTCCGATGTGTCAGATAGGGATTGTCTCGAATGTCGGCGGCGTGATCCCTCAGATATTTCACCACGTTTCGATAGAATTCATTGCTGTAATTCATGTCGTCAATCGGGACGTGCAGCATATAATCCAACCTCTCGTAGAGGCCGAAGCGCCGCGCCGCCACCTGGAGCTTCGGATAGCGTGGCACCAGGCTTTCTTCCACGTAGTCAGAGGCCTCGATGATCGCAATATACGCCTTCGAGAACTGATTGACATTCCGCCGTCTCGTAAGGCTCCCGCTGCGATGCACCACGCGGTAGCCGATCTGCGGCAGATTGTAGATCCCATCCACAACATCAACGAGATGCGTTTCCAGATCGAAATCCTCGCATAGAGCGCCCACCTTAAATGGATGTTCCAGCAGCACCTTCCGGGGGGTCAGCTTCGTGCAGAAGGATGCATCCCCCGTATACAGCAGCATACTCTGAACGAACAGCACCGGTTCGATCAGTGTCGGCTCCTCCGGTGCCAGGATCGCCGGCGGCAGGCGGTTGCCTTCTTCGTCAATTTCTTCCCGGCCGATCTGAATCTGCGCATTGCTGTGCCCTTCGGCCCGCATCACCTCCATGCCTTGCCGGAGATGCTCCAGCATGTCGGAGTAGATCAGATCATCCGAATCGACGAAACTAATATACTCTCCCCGAGCTTCCCGCACGCCGGCGTTGCGGGCTGCGGACAGTCCCTGATTCTCCTGACTGATCACACGAATGCGCGGATCCTCCGCAGCCAATGCCTCACACAGCTGCAGCGAACCGTCTGTCGATCCATCGTTTACCAGAATCATTTCGAAATTCGGATCCGTCTGTGCCTGAATGCAGGCAATTGTCCTTCCCAGGAACTTCTCCGAATTATAGATCGGCACTACCACCGATATCAGCTCCTGCATACTCCCCCCTACTGTTCTGGCAGCATCTATTCAGGTTACTCTACAGACCCCAATCAGGAGCGAACGGTGGAGATGTCCGCTCCTATCTGGCGAGTACTGAATAGACACCTTATCTACTCTGTCTCTTCTTCGTCATGCAGCGGCATCCCTGCTGCCGTACCGGCCAGCCTTGGCACCTTCAGGAAGGGCCGAAGGCACGGGTCCACGCTCATCGGACCTTCCGCAGGAAGGTCCCGATTCATCTGTCTGCACAGGGATCTTGCCTTTCGCCCCTGCAGCTTCTGAAAGCTTCTGCTCTCGCAGATTGCAAGCGTCCTCTCGCCAAGGCGCAGGAAACGGTCTGCCGCTGTCTCTGCATTCCACAGCGTCTGAATCTTCCGATAGGATAATCCGGCGAACCGCTCGCACAGCTCCGAATCCTCCATCAAACGCTCTGTCTTGTGCAGAAGGTCTTCTTCGTCTCCGTCTGCGAACACGTAGCCGTTCACGCCGTTCTGGATCAGATACGGAACAGCACCTGCCTCTGCTCCGGCAATCGGCGCGCAACCGCTGTTCATTGCCTCGTTCAGGACAGCTCCCCAGCCCTCGCCGTGGTCGCTCGTCATCAGGAAGATATCACTGTGCTCCATGATGTCACGCACGATTTCCGGCGTACAGAATCCATGGAAAACAACGCTCTCCTCCAGCCCATGCTGTTCTGCGTAGCGATGTGCCTTCTCTGCCGTCTGTTCATATCCGCCGCTGCCGTCTCCTGCGATGTGCAGGACGAACCTGCGGCCATCCTTCTGCAGACGATCCGCCAGCGAAAGGACGCGTTCCACATGCTTGAAATCCACGAAGCGCCCGGCCCATACCAGCTCCGGAATGTCCGCCGCTCTCCGATGGCGAATGGGCGGCCGGTCTCCTTCATAGCGGCGCAGCGGAGGAAAATAGCCCCAGCGGTATTTCTTCTCCGGGAAGGCTTTGATCAGGCCGAAATCCGAGCCCACATAGGCCCCGGCACACAGGAGGAAATACGGGTCACGCCGAAACTGGGTGAAGGTGCGATATTTGTCCAGAAGGCCGCGGGGCGAAATCGCCTTCCACTGGCCATCCTTATAGATCCGTTCACTGATCTGGAACACGGGGCGGCGAACCTTCAGACGCTTTGCAATCCAGGGCTGCAGTTCCGGCACCCAGCCAACGATGAGAAGGTCGCAGGACATAATCTCCTGCTCCGCCTCCGCGCGGTCACGGTTCCATTTGAGCACCCAGTCCAGCTGCTCCGACAGATCCTGCCAGCCCATCGCCAGGCGTTCCTGCTCCATCTCCTCCATCTGGATGAAGACAAAATTCCCTCCCAGCCGATCCAGCATGGCCTCACAGAACGGGATTTGATGGTGATTGATGTAATTGGAGGCAAACGCCACGGTCAGACTCATAATTCGCTCCGGTATATCTAAGCAACCTCCTGTAGCGACGGGTCCTG
>CAYLUU010000077.1:0-10819 GCA_964386925.1 uncultured Sarcina sp.
TCTCTCTGCTGGCAATTCCGCTGTTCATTCTGGCCGGCAACATCATGAACAACGGCGGTATTGCAAGACGCCTCATCGCCTTTGCGCAGCTGTTCGTTGGTAAGATTCCCGGAAACCTCGCACAGGCGAATATTCTCGGCAACATGCTCTTCGGAGCTCTGTCCGGTTCCTCTGTTGCAGCAGCATCTGCCATGGGCGGCTGCATCAGCCCTACGGAGAAGGAGCAGGGCTATGATCCCGCTTTCAGTGCAGCAGCGAACATCGCATCCGCACCGACAGGACTTCTGATCCCGCCGACCTCTGCCTTCATCGTGTACTCCACGGTTGCTGGCGGCGTGTCCATCTCCACTCTGTTCATGGCAGGCTATGTCCCTGGTATTCTCATGGGCCTTGGCTGCATGGCTGTTGCCTTTGTTATGGCGAAGAGAGCCGGCATGAAGGCTACCGGACGCGATAAGAGCAAGAGCATCGGACGCATCGTCTGGGATGCCATTCCGTCTCTGCTGCTGATCATTATTGTAATCGGTGGTATTGTTTCCGGTATCTTCACCGCAACTGAGGGTGCAGGCATTGCCGTACTGTACTGCCTGATCCTGTCCATCATTTATAAGAGCATTACCTTCAAGAGCTTCATGCAGATCCTGCTGAACTCCGCGAAGACCTCCGGCATCATCCTGTTCCTGATCTCTGCATCCTCTGCCATGAGTTTCGTTATGGCGTATGCGGGAATCCCGACGGCCATCAGCAACGCATTGATGGGCATCTCGGACAACAAGTACGTGATCTTCCTCCTGATGAACATCATCCTGCTCATCGTTGGTATGTTCATGGATATCACACCGGCCATCCTGATCTTCACACCCATCTTCCTGCCGATCGCGCAGAGCCTGGGAATGAGTGACATTCAGTTCGGCGTTATGCTGATCTTCAACATGTGCCTTGGCAACATCACGCCTCCGGTAGGCTCGGTTCTGTTCGTAGGCTGCGGCATCGGCGACGTCTCCATCGAGAAGGTAACACCGAAGCTGATTCCGTACTTTGTTGTGCTGATCGCACTTCTGCTGCTGGTAACCTATGTACCGGCACTGTCACTGGGGATTCCTACAATGATGGGATTGATCAAGTGATGATCTGGAGAATATCTGGAATTTGATGCAATGCACTTAATATGCGGATGATTCGCGATGAGTCGCAAGATGTTAATCTAGGTGTTAACTTTAAAAAGAATTGTTGTGTGATACGTTAGTTGGCAGGAGCTGTCTCAATGAGACAGCTCCTGCTTTTGTATAGACATCAAGATCGAGGTTAATCAAGGCGTAAGATTTTCCTTACAATATAGTCTCAACAGCCTTTTTACTTAATATTGTATTTTGCATACATTTGCTCACGATATTCGTCATCGGTCAAAACTCTGTCAATGGAGGACGGGGCTTCATCTGAAGCTGACATTGCCTTGAGCAAGGTCAGCAGGCAGCGCTCTCCTTCGCAGAATCCTTCCTGTTTACCCTTGCTGAAGCCTTTATTGAGACCCTCCTGTATGCCGGCCTCCCTTGCTCTTTTCCGCTCATGCCGCAGTTTATCCTCTAAATCCATAAAGTGCTCCTTTACCATTGCATCCTGTTTGATTCGTTGAACTTCCCTCTCGATGCTGCGGCAGAACTCATCTGCCGGTGCCATACCGTTTACCATTTTCAGGAAGTTTTTCAGATCTTGTGGGATGTCCTCCGCTGTCCCGGTACTGCTGAGGAACACCTTCATTGTTCCATCCTGCAGTTCCAGTGCGTGATCATGCAACTCTATATTTTTAAAACGATAGATGTGTCTCCCCTGGCCGAACAGATCAAATCGACCAATCATAACGATATAGGAATCCGGTAGTTCATCGTACGGATTCCCGGCCCGCAGGCTCTGCACATCCATCATGCTCTGATAGTAGCGTGTGCGCTTTCTCTCGTCACCTTCCTGCTGCATTTGCATCTCGACGTCAAAGCAGCGTCCGTCAATCTCTGAATACACATCGAAACGTACGCCCTTGCTCGCGAGTGTTCCGTATTCTGTCTTCTGAATTGTATGCTCCTTGACAGATACCAGGTGAAGCTCCGGGAAAATCCGCTGCATCAATCCTAGGAATAGCTCCTGATTCGACATGACATGGGCGAAAATAAGATCATTCCCAATGCCGGCCTTTTCCCACTTTTCTGCCGGTGTTTCCTCTTTGCAATTTAACACTGCCTTGTTTTGACTCTTCATGCAATACCCTCCTGTGAATTTAAAAGTGTTGCAGGAGATTTGCAGTGAGACCTGTGACTTTTTATAAATACAGACAGACCACCCTTTATCTGATATCTCATCTGATTTCTGCGAAACCCCTGCTAAATAAATGGAAAACTCATGCATTCGTTCCGCTCGATATGAAACAGATAAGATTTCAGACCGCTGCTGCAGGACCATCACGAGGGATTATCCGGACATTCAGCTTTCAGAAAGGAACAACGTATGCACTTGAGTGCATTTTAGCAAAACAGGAGGAGCATTGTCTATAGATCACTCACTATAGCAGCTATAGAGACATTGTGTCTGTAGTGGATTTGCGTTATGCAACAGCATATACACATATACCTTTATCATTGAAAATCGTGGATACGGTACGATTTGATAAACTGAATATAAAATCGTAAAATATGTCACGTGGAATTGTGCGAAATGACGAATGCCACAATGCGATGCAAGATTTCAGGGGGAACGCATGACATATCAATCCGATCACAGGCATTTTCTTCCGATTCGAATAAAGGTCTTTCTTGGTTTTATGGTTATCGCGATGCTGACAGAGGCATTAGTCTATGCGGGGGTATTCTCGGTTTACCGTCAGAATGAGAAGACTCAGTATTATCAGCAGACGGAGCAGGCATTGGAGCTGATGCTGACGGAGATTCGGAGCAATCTGGCAGAACTGGAGCAGGGGATTGTGTATAAGATTCAGGTGAGCAAGGCACTGCAGACAGATTATGCACTGTTTCAGGACGATCAGTATATGTTTCAGCGCAATCTGCAGAAGCTGAGTAGTATGCTGCAGATGGCGAGAGTCCCGCTGAGGTCGATTTACTGTGAGGAGAGCAGCGGACAGATTGCTTATTATGGACGGACAGGTGCGTTCAAGGGGAACCTGGCAGAATACAGGGAATCGGAGATATACGAATACCTGCAGGAGAACAGGGAAACTTTTCTCAACCATTCCGGCGGTACCTGGTTCCGACGATTCTCGGATAATCCGGATGAAATCTACATGATTAAGAATGTAATAGATTCCAATTCTGCGGATTATCTGGGGATAATGGTGCTGGAAATGGATCAGTCGTATCTGCAGTCTATGTATGAGAGCGTAGAGTCTGCCTATGAATGCAGCGTGGCTATCTATACAGAGGGTGGGGAACTGTTGTCTTGTGGAAACGATTTTCTGGAAGCGGCAGAAGAATATAACCCGCTGACAGATACAGGCAATGAGAAGGAATGGAACAGCTATCTGGTGACAAGATCGGATATGCCGCGGAGTAAATGGAGTGTGGTGGCCTTCAAATCGGAATCCGAACTGACGGCAGGACTGATGGAAATGATGCCCAGACTGGCAATGGTTGGCGTTCTGATTCTTATTTTTGCTTTTGTGTTGGCACAGTGGTTTGCCAAGACACAGACGGAGAACATTGATGCGATGGTGCGACAGATCCGCAGTATTACGGGAGCAAAATCGGATGCGCTTACCAAGATTGACATTCGCTCGGATGATGAGATGGTTTATCTGGAGGACGCCTTCAATGAGTTGATCGAGCGGCTGAATCAGTCAGTGCAGCGAATGGCATATGCCAGTGTGGAGAAGGACAAGGCAGAATACAATGCGTTGATGGCGCAGACCGATCCGCATTTTCTGTATAACACGTTGGAGGGGATCAGCTCAATCGCCCGGCTGCATGGGGATCAGGAGATTGTCGACTGCATTAATCGGCTGAGTCGTCTGTATCGGGTGGCAGTGCATGGAAAAGGAGAGGAGATTCCGCTTCGCGAAGAAATGTCTTATGTAGAGAGTTATCTGGAGCTGGAGCATATGATCACCGGCGGCAGAATCAATATTGTGGTGGACCCGGATCCTGAGACTCTGGATTTGATGGTACCGAAGCTGATCATACAACCGATTGTAGAGAACAGCATTCGACACGGCGTGGAGGATATGACAGAGGGCGGAACGGTCATTGTTACCTCACGGGTGGAAGATGATAAACTGGAAATCAGTGTAGCGGATAACGGAAAAGGAATTACGCAGGATCGAATTCAAAAACTTCTGTCTACAGAAGAGAAGGATGCCATGCATATCGGCGTCAGCTCTGTACAGCGAAGGATCCGCATACTGTATGGAGCAAAATACGGCCTGAATATCCAAAGCGATCATGAGGGGACGGTCGTATCAATCTGGCTGCCCGTGCAGATGTCAAAAGGACAGAATGACGATGCGGAGGCAGCAGGTTCATTTGCTTAAGGGAATGAAGGAATTGAAAAAGTGCAAAGGGGCACTGCACGGGAGACTGATAGTCTGTGAAGAACAGAGGGGGAGCTATGTATCGAATCTATCTGGCAGATGACAATGATCTGTTCCGCGAATCATTGATACAGACCATCCATTGGGAAGAACTCGGATGTTCTCTGGTGGGAAATGCGCGTGATGGAGAGACCGCGGGAAAGGAAATTTCGGAACTGGAGCCTGATATTGTTCTACTGGATATTCGAATGCCAGGAATGAGCGGACTGGAGCTGGCTTCCTTGCTGAAGAGCAGAGGTTTTGACGGAAGAATTATCATCATTACAGGGTACAGCGATTTTGCCTATGCACAGAAGAGTATTCGAATCGGGGTATTCGATTATCTGCTGAAGCCGATTGATGACAGTGAACTGGAAAGTGTCATTCGAAAGGCAATGGCTGATCTGGATGAAAAAAGAGAACGACGGGTGGAGAGCCATTTTGCGGGACTGACAGAGAGGAAGTCAGAAGCGACCGCAACCAAGGAAATTGAGAGTATGCTGCAACGAGCATTGAGCGGAGATGAAGAGGTTCTGGAGGAGATGAACCGTGCCGTCAATGCGCAGATTTGTTATACGAGATATGAGCTGTTCCGAATCAGCCCGGATCGGCCGGATCTGGTGGCAGGGCAGTCTGTGGAAGTCTGGAATCGGTACGTCAGAGGATTGTTGGATACCCGACGGAATGATTCGTTTACTGTATATTATGCATCGCATGACAATGCAATGTTTGCACTGGTGCTGTTTCGGAAATTCGATGATGCGAAAGACTATGACATTGAAGCGGTAAGGCTGGCAAATCAGGCTTATGAGAAATCAGTGGAGGAGAACAGCGACGTTTGTATCAGTATCAGCCGTTGTCATGAGAGTCTGGGCAACCTGCAGGATGCGCTCCGTGAGGCGGCTTTCTCATACGACAGTCGATTTTTTATTGAAAACAGGCATATCATTCATTACAACAGTCTGAAGAGCAACAGCATGTCGAACATCTATCCCATTATGCAGAAGGTAGAGGAGTTTTATGGGCTTCTGCGCAGCAATCCGAAGGAAATCGGAAAGTCGCTGGATGAGATCGAGATCATGTTCCATGCGGGAGGGTATTTTGATCTTCCGGTTTTGCGGAATATTCTCGGCAACATGGCCATTATGATCAACATGATGCTGGCAGAGTACGGAGAGGAGGAAGAAGGCGCTTCCCTGAATGTCGGCAATATTGTTCTGGAAATGGATGCAGTTGGAACTTTGGACGAGGCCTTTCGGATTCTGCGCAAATATGCAGTTAAGATTGTCGTGCAGGCACAGGAGAGCGCCGAGGATACGAATGGAACGGTAACGACGAAGATAATGAGTTACCTTGAGGCGCATTATGCGGAACATATCGGTCTGCAGGATGCCTGCGATTACGTGGGACTTTCCCGTGGACATGTCAGCCGATTGTTAAAAAGTGCAACGGGGGAGAGCTTTGTGACGCTTCTGAACCGGATTCGAATTGAAAAGGCCAGGGAAATGCTCGCAACGCATGAGTACAAAGTGTATGAGGTTGCGGAGGCTACAGGTTTTTCAAATTACGCATATTTTTACCAGGCATACAAAAAATATACGGGATTATCGCCAAAAAGCACATAAAATGTCACAATAACTAATATTGCGAACAACATAATGCCATAATTTCAAATGGTTTCGGAGAGCCGCGGTCGCTAGAATGTATCTCAGAAGTTGAGAGCATGTGAACGCGGCTCTCATTTTATGGGTACCGGACGTGCGCAAGGGGTACGGCCGGAAACAAAAGGAGGAAACTTATGAAGAAAAAACAGGTTTTAAGTGCGGCGTTGGCAGCAACCATGGTTGCCGGCCTGCTGGCTGGATGCGGATCATCTTCTTCCGATTCCGGTTCAGATGCATCTACCGCAGCTGAGGAGACAGCAACTACAGAGGCTGCTGCAGAAGAGACCACAGAGGCTGCAGAGGAAGAAACCGAGACTGCCGATATCTCTGGTGAGCTGAATCTGATTCATTACCTGACAGAGGATAACAAGATTGCCGCTCTGGATGAGCTGGTTGCCGGCTTTGAAGAAGCCTATCCGAATGTAACTGTTAACGTAGAGGCAATGTCGATGGACAACTACTCTGACGTTATCAAACTGAGATTCTCAACCAATGAGGCACCGGACATCATCTTCGGTCAGCCGAAGTCCAACACGGATCTGATCGACAATGGTCTGATCATGGATCTGTCGGATCAGGATTTCGTTTCCAGACAGTCTGAAGGAGCTCTGAGCTGTGTAACCTACAATGACAAGGTATACGGCGTAGCACTTGATCAGATGGCAAACGTTGTGTTCTACAACAAGGACATTTTCGAGGAGCAGGGACTTTCTGTTCCTACAACCTATGATGAGTTCATTGATGTCTGCAAGAAGCTGAAGGAAGCTGGTATTACACCTTGTGCAGCAGGTTATACCGATGACATTGCTATCGGTGCAAACTGGTACACCATTTACTACGGTTCCAAGTGGGATCAGGCACAGAACAATGCACAGGAGTTGATGGATGGCGCAAGCTTTTCTGATTATCAGGGCTACTACGAAGCACTGGATCAGTGGCGTGAGATCATGACCAATTACCAGAATGATGACCGCAAGACCATCGATACTGCTCGCGCAGAGCAGATGTTCGCAAACGGCGAGACCGGAATGATCATCATCGGAACCTGGGGCCTGGGCGCTATCATGCAGTACAATCCGGACGGAAATTTCGGAGGATTCACGTATCCTTCTGAGAACAACGCAGATGACTGCGCAGTACCGGTTAATATCGATGACTGCTGGATGGTTTCTGAGGATACGCAGAATAAGGATGCTGCTCTGGCATTCCTTGAGTATGCAACCAGATCTGATGTAAATGCAGCATGGTGTGGAACATCTTCTCAGCTGAGCGCTCTTGACGGCGTTGAGTGCGATTCCCTTCCGGCAGCAGCACAGGATGTTGCAAACGAGATCGCAACCAAGAAGACAACTGCATGGGCATCGGTTTCCAACTTCTCCGGCCAGTTCAGCACTTCTTATTACTCCACGCTGCATGACTTCGCAAATGACGATGACATGACCAACGATGAGTGGGCTGCTGAGATCGACAGCGAGTTCGCATCCGCAAGAAAGTAAGGCTTTTAAAGCTGGTTGATTTAACGGGGCATCGAGCAATCGGTGCCCTTTTTATCCGAAACAGGAGTAACTGTTATGGCTATGAACGACAGAACTAAAAGGTTAGTACGCCGGGAAATCGTTGATTTCACCTTTGTACTGCCGGCATTAATCATATTCGTGCTGATAATCATCATTCCGCTGATTTCCGGAATTCGATACACTTTCACGGATTGGAATGGAATGTCCAAACAGATCAATTACGTTGGACTGAAGAATTACATCACGGTTCTGCATGACCCGGATCTGATCAAGCCGATTCTGAATACGGCCCTGTATACCATCATTACGACCGTTGTCATCAATATCCTGGGCCTGGCACTGGCTATGATGGTTACAAAAGAATTTAAGGGAGTGAACGTAATCAAGAGTATTATCTTCATTCCGCTGGTTGTAAGCCTTGTCCTCGTATCCTATATGTGGATGTATGTTTACAGCGATTTCTTCAGCATTCTGGGTCTTGAAAGCCCTCTGATCAAGGAAAAAACCGTTATTGTCGGTCTGTGCGCAATGGCCATCTGGAAAGAAGTCGGACTGGCAATGATGATCTATCTTGCGGCGCTCAAGGGCGTGTCTTCTGATTACTATGAAGCGGCTACCATAGACGGAGCTGGGTTCTGGGATAAGTTCCGGCATATCACAATCCCCATGATCGCTCCGGCTTTTACATACTGCATTCCCTACTGGATCGCAGGCGGTCTGAGAATGTACGACTACTCTTATGTAGCAACAGGCGGCGGTCCCAATCATGCCAGTGAGTCAATGGCTTACTACATTTACGAGTACCTGTTCCCGTACAATAAGGTTGGATACGGACAGACGGTGGCAGTGATTTACCTCGTATTCTGTCTGGTTCTGTCCCAGATCGTGACGAAGCAGCTGAGAAAGAGGGAGATTGAATTATGATTCACAACACAAGGTATAAAATCTTACATCTTTTGAAAATTGTTGTCCTGTGGTGTTTTGCGGCGATCTGCCTCGCACCGTTCTACGTTGCGATCTGCTATGCATTTAAGTCTAAGCAGGACCTGGCGAAAACCAAGCTGGCCTTCCCGACCAAGCTGTATCTGGACAACTTTATTGATGCCTTTCAGCTGAAGAATTATTTCAGCTCGGTTCTGAACAGTGCAATCGTTGCTGTGTTCGTAGTACTCCTGATCGTGGTGTGCTGTTCCTCGGCGGCGTATATGATCACCAGAAAAAATAACAAGGTGTATAACTTCATCTATTATTTCTTCCAGATGGTTATCCTGATTCCGTTCCAGTCCATCATGTTCCCGCTCTATCAGGAACTGTCGAGAGCACATGCATTGAACACGTTGTTCGGCGTTATCATCGCAGAGCTTGGTGTATACATGGGCTATTACGTATTCTTGTATGCGGGCTTTGTAAAGAGTGTTCCGGTTGCGCTGGAGGAGGCGGCTATGATCGACGGCGCGACACGGTATCAAGTCTTTTTCAAAATTGTACAGCCGCTGCTGAAGCCGATCACGATGACGGTCGTGGTGCTGTGCTTCCTGTCCTCATGGAATGACTTCTTTCTGCCGCTCATCCTGATCCAGAAGGACAGCATGAAGACTCTGCCGCTGATGCAGTTCTTCTTCTTCGGACAGTACACATCGAATGTCAACCTGGCATTTGCAGCATCACTGATTGCGCTGGTTCCTCCGGTTATCGTGTACTTCTGTTCACAGAAATACATCGTTGCCGGAATGACAGCAGGTGCGGTGAAGTCATAAGAGCGTTTTATAGCAGATAAATGAGGAGCAAGTGGAAATGACGAGGGTTGTTTCCACTTGTTTTCAGATAAGGGAATCAATGGAGAGGGAATTGCAATGAAGAGAAGATGGACAGAAGAGGAAATCTGGAAGTGGTACAACGAGCATGAGTGGATCAGCGGCTGCAATTTTATTCCCAGTGGTGCCATGGACGGCATGGTATGGATGCTGCAGGAGTACGATCACGAGAATGCCTTTAAGGATGCGGCAAAAGAAATCGCGTTAGCAGCCAGTGTCGGCCTGAACAGTGTGCGCGTCTTCCTGCCATTCTATCTGTGGCGTGTACAGCATGACTCCTTTATGAAGAATCTGGAGCAGTTCCTGTGCCTTCTGGATCAATATCATATGACCATGATGCCGGTTATTTTCAATGATTGCAGCGTGGCAAAGCATCTGTATTCAGAGCCAGTACTGGGGCCGCAGCCGGAGCCCGTACCGGGCTATTTTGGCGGGAGTGCAGTGACACCATTTGATGATGATACGCAGAATGGTGACATCACGGGATACATTCCGACAGATGATCCGGAAATGGTGTCGGTGGCGGAGGCGTATGTGCGGGAGCTGGCGAGAACCTATGGACAGGATCCCCGCATTCTCATCTGGAACGTGTGGAATGAAGCAGGCAATTCACAGCGCGGAGATAAGTCAATGCCGATGCTGAAGAAGACCTTTGCATGGTTCCGTGAGGAGGATGTATCACAGCCGTTGACGGCAGATGTATGGGGCGCCGGTGCTGAGCATCCGTATGGATGGCTGAAAAATCCGGGAATATATGCGGATATTGAGCGGGAGGCCATTGCACAGTCGGACATTGTGAGCTTCCATTTCTACGGAGACTACGAGCATTCCCGTCAGTACATTCGGATTCTGAAGGAGTATGGACGCCCGCTGATCAATACCGAGTGGATGCATCGCCCATATCGCAGCATCATTCAGACACACCTGCCGCTCTGGAAGAAGGAGAAGGTGGGCAGTTATTTCTTCGGCTTTGTAAACGGCAAGGCCCAGTTCAATTACGTCTGGGAGTTCATTAAAAAACTTCCGGATATCGACACCAGATTGTGGATGCACGACATTTTCCACAGCGACTTTACACCTTATGATCCGGAGGAAATCGAAGTGTTGAAGGAGTGCAACAGGGATAAAAAAATGTAACTATTCAGCACCAAAAGTCTATCAACTGCACGGAAGATCGTGCGGGAAGGGGGAGAAATGGATACCATAGAGATTGTGGAAGCCGGGATGCGCGTATGTTTCCGTGTGAATGATGATAAG
>CAYLUU010000078.1:0-10515 GCA_964386925.1 uncultured Sarcina sp.
GAATCTTACCTGATGCACTTATAGAAGCGTAAGCGTGGATCAGACCAAATCCGAACTCGGGGTACTTGCTTTGCCTCGGTACTTGCGAGCGTGTTTTGCGAGCTTAGTACCGCTAGGCAAAGGACGTAGCGGGAGCGGGCCCCGAGCGGATTGGTCTGACCCACGCGAGGTATAAAATGTTGTAAAGGGCTGACGCTAAGAGGCGCCGGCCCTTTTCTGTGTTACAATTGAAAAGATATTTTTGGCGACAAGGGAGTACACCATGACAGATGAAGAACTGAGCAAAAAGGTCGACGAAATCGTTGGCCAGATGACGAACGAAGATAAAATCGCCCTCTGCAGCGGCAAGGATTTCTGGCACACAAAGGGCTTTGAAAAATACGGCATTCCGGAAATCATGATGACAGACGGCCCCAACGGGCTGCGCAAGCAAAACGGCAAAGGGGACGAGCTGGGCATTTACGATTCTGTTCCGGCGACCTGTTTTCCGACGGCGGTGACGGCGGCACAGACCTGGAATCGCAAGCTCCTCTACGAAGAAGGCCGTGCGATCGGTGAGGAGGCTAAAGAGGAACAGGTGGCAGTCGTGCTCGGTCCCGGCGTGAACATCAAACGCAGTCCTCTGTGCGGACGTGATTTCGAATACTACTCCGAGGATCCGTATGTGGCGGGAGAGCTGGGAGCGGCATTCGTTGCCGGCATGCAGAAGGAAACCGGGATCGGCACGAGCCTGAAGCATTTTGCCTGCAACTCCCAGGAATACAGGCGCCTGCAGTCGGACTCTCAGATGGACGAGAGAACGCTGCGTGAAATCTATCTGCGCGCCTTTGAAAAGGTGGTGAAGAAGGCACAGCCGGCTACCGTGATGTGTGCCTACAACCAGGTGAACGGAACTTACTGCAGCGACAATGAGAAGCTGCTGACCGATATCCTGCGGAAGGACTGGGGCTTTAAGGGCGCTGTCGTAACGGATTGGGGTGCCTTGAACAACCGAACGAAGGCCTTCGAGGCTGGCTGTGACCTTGCCATGCCGGGCGGCGGTGCATTCGGCGAGAAGGAGGCATTGAAGGCACTGGAGGCAGGGACGCTCGATGCAGAAGCAGTCAACAACAGTGTGAAGAGAATTCTCTCTCTGGTGCTGCGGCGCAAGGAGGCCGTCGATAAGGCGAAGGATTATTCCTACGATCGTGTGGCCCATCAGACTACGGCGCAGCGGATTGCAGAGGAAGGCGCTGTCCTTTTGAAAAATGACGGCAACATCCTGCCATTCGCCGATGCTAAAGAAATTGTACTAATCGGAAAGATGGCTACGGCGATGCGTTATCAGGGCGGAGGAAGCTCGCACATTCAGCCGATGAAGCTCGTACAGGTGAGGGAGTGCCTGCCGGAGGCGGCTTATGTAGAGGGCTGCGATGAAGACGGAAATGTTACCGAAGAAAGTCTGGCAGAGGTGACGCGTGCGGCGGCAAGAGCTAAGGCAGCCGTCGTTTTCGTTGGTCTGACCGATCGCTATGAATCGGAAGGGTATGACAGAGAAGATCTCTCTATTCCGATCGGGCACAACCGGATGGTAAAGGCCGCGCTGGCCGGCAATCCGAATGTCGTGGTGGTACTCATGGGCGGCAGTCCGATGAAGCTGCCGTGGATTCATGCCGTGAAGGCGGTCCTGTATACAGGACTGTGCGGACAGGCAGGCGGAGCAGCCATCGCAAATCTCTTGACCGGCAAGGCAAATCCTTCCGGCAGACTGACCGAGACCTGGCCGCTGGAAGAAATCGATATTCCCTGCTACGGTCAGTTCGGGAAAAAGGACACGCAGTACCGGGAGGGAATTTACGTTGGATACCGATATTACGAGAAGGCGGGGCAGCCGGTTCTGTTCCCGTTTGGCTACGGATTATCCTATACACAGTTTGAATACACCAACCTTCTGATCAGTGACCGGCAGGTAACGGTACAGGTGAGAAATGTCGGAAAGCGTGCCGGAGCAGAGGTGGTGCAGCTCTATGTGGGGAATCCGCAGGACGGAATTCACCGTCCGATCAAGGAGCTGCGTGCCTTTGAAAAGGTGTATCTGCAGCCGGGCGAAGGGGCAATGGTGACCTTCCTGATGGCGAGTCGCGATTTCTCCGTATATCAGAATGGCTGGAAAATCCCGACCGGAACCTATTCTGTCATGGTGGGACCGACCTCGACGGACATTCGGCTCGTGCAGCAGGTTGTGGTAGAGGAAGAACTGGTTTCCGCGCCGGGATGGCTTCCGGGAAGCTGGTATGCAAAGCCTGCCGGACAGCCCACCCTGGAGGAATGGAAGCACATCATGGGAGAGCGGCTGCCGGAGAGCCGCAAGGCGGAGCCGGGAACGTTCGATCTCAACAGTTCGATTTCGGAGCTTGCACCCTACAGCGGACTGAGCCGCCAGATTCTGAAGGGAATCCGGAAGGGGTGCATGAAGCAGAACGGCTGCGAGGATGAGAACGATCCGGCATTCCGGATGGCTTATGCTACCGCAGCAGACGTTCCTGTGCGGGCACTGTTGTCCCTCGCACCGGGAATCCCTGCCTTTGTGCCGCGCTTCCTGGTATGGTGCGCGAATCGTGGGAGCAGGAAGGGAGACCAGTAATTATGATGGAGAGTCCGGTAGAAATTGAAAGAAAGTGGATGGTACAGGGATGGCCGATGGTCGATCAGGAACAGACGTCCGGAACAGCGGCGGAGTTCGGAACGCCTCTCCGGGTTCTGAGGGAAGAGATCATGCGGCAGGGATACATCAGCGTGGAACCCACCGTTCGGATTCGCAGTGAGCAGATCGTGGGAGAAGAGCCGGAATACATCCTGTGCGTGAAATCCAAAGGGAACGGTTTGTCGCGCAAGGAGACCGAGTTCCCGATTGCTAAAGAACATTTTGAGCAGTTGGAGGACATCATCGGGTATCCGCTGGTGCCGAAGGTGCGCCGGACCTATCTGCTGCCGGATGGGCACCACCTGGAGGTGAATGCGGTGGATGAAGGCGCGCCGACAGCCTTCTATTACGCGGAGATCGAGTTCCTGACCGAGGAAGAGGCAAAGGCCTTTGAGCCACAGATGGCAGGTCTTGGATATTTTCTGCAGAATGAAGTAACCGGTACACCCGGGATGTCCATGGGCGGCTACTGGAGCAAGGTAAGGCTGGGAATGGATACCGGCTGGAGGCAGTAATGGCAGTACAGAATTTCAAGCTGATCGTCAGCTATGACGGGACGCGTTATTACGGCTGGGAGCATCAGCCGAATACAGAGATGACGATTCAGGGAAAATTGGAAACGGTCCTCACCCAGATGCTGGAGACAACGAACGGACAGAAACCGGAAAAGCCGGTGACGGTCATCGGAGCCGGACGGACGGATGCCGGGGTGCACGCCCGTGCCATGACGGCGAATGTCCTGCTGGATACGAAAATGACAGAGGACGAGATTCAGCGTTATATGAATCGTTATCTGCCGGATGACATCAGTGTTGGCGAGGTGCGAAGGGCTGGAGATCGGTTTCACAGCAGGTTCAAGGCAACCGGGAAGACCTACCGCTATACCCTGTGGTACAGCGAGGATGGGGCGAAGCCCGTCTTTGACCGCAAATACGTGTGGACACTGAAGGAGAAACCGGACATAGAGAAAATGCAGCAGGCGGCTTGGCACCTTGTGGGTGAGCATGATTTCAAGAGCTTTTGCGGGAATTCGCATATGAAGAAATCAACGGTTCGTCTGGTGGATACCATAAGGCTGGAGACGAGCGGCCATTATATCCGGATCTATTATCACGGAACAGGATTTCTGCAGAATATGGTACGCATTCTGACCGGAACACTTCTGGAGGTCGGATACGGGAGACTGACACCGGAGGATATGGATCAGATTCTGGAGGCGAGGGACCGCAGAAAGGCCGGACCGACCGCGCCGGCGGCGGGACTGTGCCTGATGAAAGTGGATTACGAGTAGATGCTGAACAGATATAAAAAACGGCTATGAATTGGAATCGGTTTAATGAAGGAGATCTGAAACGGACGGCGGCGGTCACGATGGTGGTGGACCATGCGACGCTGTGTTTTCTGGAGCGTGTGATAGATCCGGAGACAGGGAGCATCATGCTCTTTACGTCGCAGCAGCTGTATATTGCGGATCGCATCGGTCGGGCGATCGGGCGGCAGGCCTTTGTGATTTTCGCGTTCTGCCTCGTGGAAGGTTTTTTCCACACGAGGAACAGAGGGAAATATCTGCTGCGGCTGCTCCTGGCAGCAGCTGTGTCGGAGCTGCCGTTCTACCTTTTGAATTACACCGGAGAGGTTGGCAGCTGGCAGACGAGGAGTCTCAATACGCTGGTGACGCTCTCGATGGCATTTGCGGCCATGTGGCTGACCGAGACCATCGCGATGCGTTACATACGCGCCGCCGTGGCGACGGGCAAGGAACCTTCGGACGGGGAAATGACTGCATGCCTTTGGCCAAAGAGAGCAGAGAATAAGGTGTGGCTTCGCACGATTGCAGCTGCCGCCTGTGTACTGGGAATCTGCCTTGCGGCAAAGTGGCTGAATACGGACTATGGCGTGATGGGAATTGCCGTGGTTATGATCTTCTATGTGCTGCGCGGGATTCCGTTTGCCGGGCCGGTCACGGTGCTCGTTTTGCTGGGCAGCTGGAACTGGATGGAGTTTTTTGCTGCGCCTGCCTGTTTGATGCTCTGCATGTATAATGGAGAAAAGGGAAAAGGGGGCAAGGCCTTCTTCTATGTATTCTATCCGCTGCACCTGCTGATCCTGTGGGGACTGCGGATGGTCATTGCGGGATACTGAAGTGCATCATTCGCAAAACTAGGAGCGGACATCTCTGCCGACCGTTCTAGTACAGCGATTTTTAAATAACTAGCTGAGAACATATTTGAGAAACAGCAAAGCAGCATGGAACAGGAGGGAAGCAATGGAACTGGAATTCATCGGTGCAGATCATGAAGTGACAGGCAGCTGCCATTATCTCCATGTGGCAGGACTCAGCATTCTGGTGGACTACGGAATGGAGCAGGGCCGGGACCGGTTCGAGAACGCAGAGCTTCCGGTGAAGCCGGCGAACATTGATTATGTGTTCCTGACGCATGCGCACATCGATCATTCCGGAATGCTGCCGAAGCTCTATGCGGAAGGTTTCCGGGGACGCATCCTGTGCACCGAGGCGACCAGGGAGCTGTCGGATGTGATGCTGCGGGACAGCGCACATATCCAGTCGCAGGAAGCGGAGTACCAGAATAAGAAGGCGGGGAAACAGGGGAGCAAAGACGCCGTACAGCCGGTGTACACCATGCAGGATACGATGAATGTGCTGCGTCTGTTCGAAGCCTATGCATATGGCGACAAGGTGGAGCTGTGCGATGAAATCAGCTTCCGCTTTACTGATGTGGGCCATCTCCTGGGTTCTGCGAGCATTGAGCTCTGGCTGACGGAGCGGGGAGAGACCAGGAAGATTGTGTTCTCCGGAGACATCGGCAACTGCAATCAGCCGCTCCTGCGGGATCCGCAGACAACCGCGGAGGCAGACTATGTGGTAATGGAATCCACCTACGGAACAAGGCTTCATGAGCCGGTCAAGCGGGATCACATGGAGCAGCTGGCGGAGGTGATCCGGAATACGCTGCATCGCGGGGGGAACGTCGTCATTCCTGCCTTTGCAGTGGGCCGGACGCAGGTTATGATGTACTTTATCCGTCAGATCAAGGATGCCGGGCTGGTTCCGGAAGTGCCGGATTTCCCTGTGTATGTGGATTCGCCGATGGCGGTGCAGGCCATTGATATTTTCCAGAGAAATGAACTGGAATGCTATGACGAGGAAGCCAGAGCGATGCTGGCAGAGGGCATCAATCCGCTGGCCTTTCCGAATCTCCATTTGTCAATCACCTCGGAGGAATCCATGGCGATCAATGAGGATTGGGAGCCGAAGGTGATCTTAAGCGCCTCCGGAATGTGCGATGCGGGGCGGATCAAGCACCACATCAAGCACAACATCGGCAATCCGAATTCTACGATCCTGTTCGTGGGATACCAGGCGGAGGGAACACTCGGACGACGCCTTCTGGACGGAGCAGAGAAGATCAAACTCTTCGGCAAGGAATATGAGGTGCGCGCACAGGTGGTCCAGATGGATGGTCTGTCCGGACACGCGGACAAGGAAGGCTTGCTCGCATGGATCACCGGCTTTGAGAAGAAGCCGCAGCAGGTGTTCGTCGTGCACGGCGATGATGAAACGGCTTCTGCGTTTGCAGACTGTCTGGTGCAGGAGCATGAGCTGCGGGCAATGGCACCTTATTCCGGAACCAAATACGATCTGATTCGCGGAGAGTTCATTCGAATTGCCAAGCCCAGGCCAATTGCCAAAAAGGCCGGAGCCGGGGCACAGACTGCCTCCGGCTCGTATACGAAGCTGAAGATCGCAGCAGCCCGTCTGAATGGTGTCATTGAGAAATCACAGGGACTGACGAACAAGGATCTGGAGGCCTTTACGAAGGAACTGAACGATCTCTGCAGGAGATATCAGATCACCTAGGGGGTGTTGACTTCAGCTGATTTCATTAGGGAAACGCTGATCAAAGCGTTTCCCCAGTACGATTTCATCAGTACGATAGCATTAGCTGGTAACGTCAGCGTTTCGGCGCCAGGACAGCAATATAAGGAGAAAACATGTCGCAGATTGATCAGAATTTTATCAGCATGTGCAAGGATATCATTGAGAACGGAACGACGACAGAAGGGCAGAAGGTTCGCCCGCACTGGGAGGACGGGACGCCGGCCTATACCATTAAGAAATTCGGCGTGGTCACCCGGTATGACCTGTCGAAAGAATTCCCGGTTCTGACTCTGCGCAAGACTCCGGTAAAGAGTGCTCTGGATGAGCTTCTGTGGATCTGGCAGGCTAAATCCAATCGCATTGACGAGCTGCATTCGGGCGTCTGGGATGAATGGGCCGATGAGAACGGAACCATCGGAAAGGCGTATGGCTACCAGATGGCCATCAAGCACTGCTATAAGGATCTCAATGAAGAAGGCTTGCGGCACGCCTTCGGGGACGATGTGATGGACAGCATTCCGGAGACCGAGCTTGCAGCGGATCAGCTGATTCCGGAAAATGACGCTGTGAAGAAGGCACATGCCGTTCGCGGACCGGAGGGAATCTGGTATATGGATCAGGTGGATCGCGTGATCTATGATTTGAAAAACAATCCCTTCTCCCGCCGGATTATGACCAGCATTTATACATTCAGTGACCTGCACGCGATGAATCTGCATCCGTGCGCCTACAGTATGACCTTTAACGTCATTCAGAAGCCGGGACATGACAAGCTGACATTGAACGGCATTCTGAATCAGCGCTCGCAGGACATCCTGGCAGCCTTTGCCTGGAATGAGTGGCAGTACGCCTGCCTGATTGCGCTGCTCGCGCAGACCTGTGATATGGAGGCCGGGGAGTTCGTCCATGTGATTGCGGATGCCCATATCTATGACCGACATGTGGATGCCGTGAAGGAGCTGATGGCACGGACACCGCAGCCGGCACCGAAGGTGTGGATCAACCCGGACATTCATGATTTCTATGCGTTTACACGGGATGATGTGAAGCTCATCGATTACCAGGTGGCAGGTGATCAGATCAAGAACATCCCGATTGCGGTTTAATGCTCTTTGTTTGTAACGGTTGATAACGGAGAAATCGGGCATGACCAAGGAACTGATTCTGTATTCTGAACTGAATATTGCCTGCTTTTGGATGATCGGGATCCTGATGCTGAAGACCAGGCGGTCCATGTTCCTGCAGTCGCAGCGCTTCCTGTTCGAACTGGTGGGAGCAGCGAATCTGATTTTTATTTTCAGTGATCAGCTGTGGATCCTGATGAGCGGAGGAGTTCTTCCGTTTCACAGGAGCTGGGGGATGCTGTTCAATGCACTGTACTATACGTTCTCGACACTGACGGGATTTTTCTGGTTTCTGTTCGTGGAGAATGTGGAGGAGTCGGAAATTTTCCGGAACAAGGGGAAAATTGCGCTGGCGGCGATTCCGGCCATGATTGTGACCTTTTTTGCACTGGTTTCCATTCGTACAGGGTGGATGTTCTTCATTGATGCAGATGATGGGGAGTATCACCGAGGAGCTCTGCAGTTCTGTCAGGTGGCAGCAGGCTATGGGTATATTCTATATACCAGCGTGAAGGCATTGTACCTGTCACAGAAAACGAGCAGTTATCAGCAGAAGAACCGGTATCGGACGCTGGCGGGCTTTGTCATTGCACCGATGATTACAGGTGTGTCCCAGCTGCTGATCGCGGGAACTCCGGGGCTGTGTGTGGGAACCGCAATCGGCATGCTGGATGTGTACATCAGCCTGCAGGAGCAGCTGATCTCAGTGGACCCTTTGACGAAGCTGAACAACCGTAATCAGCTCTATCAGCACCTTGCCTATCGAATCTCCAGACACGAACTGGGGGAACCTTTGTATCTGCTGATGATGGATGGGGATCATTTCAAGCAGATCAATGATGTGTACGGACATATCGAAGGGGATCATGCACTGCAGGAAATGGCAAAGGCACTTTGCAGGGCCTGCCGGGGCCGGCACGATTTCATCTGCCGGTTTGGCGGAGATGAGTTCATTATCATGACCGGACTGGAGCGCGGGGATTCCATTGAGATGCTGTGCGGACGGATTCACCATGAGCTGACGAGGGCGAACACGGATTATCCCATCACCATGAGCATAGGTGTCGCCGAATATTCGGCGGAGATGAAGACCGGACAGCAGTTCATTGATGCCGCGGATCAGCAGCTGTATGAGGTGAAGCGGGCACGGAAACCCGGCAGCGGTGCGGCCCAGGAAGTTAAGTGATGTCGAATATTACAGATTATGTGGTCTGGCGCGGGGATCTGACATTCGCGGAGAGACCGTTTAATGAACTGGACAATCTGGTGCTGAGCCAGTTGGCCTATATTGATATGAGCAGTGCATTTCCGGAAGGGGAAATCATTGCGGTGCAGGACGTGATTCAGGTATTGCTGGACCGAAACTGTCTGGTGAGCCTGGTGGCAGATGGAATTCAGAAAAAGGCAGAGTATGAGGCCTTTGCAAAGGCTGCGGCGGCATCAAAAAGGTTCGGCAGGCTGCTGATTTCAAACTATGTGGACATTCTGGACCAGGAGCGACAGGTTCAGTTCGCCGCTATGACCTTTCGGCTGGACAAGGATACGGCGTACATTGCCTTCCGCGGAACGGATGATTCCCTGGTTGGCTGGAAGGAAGACTTCATGCTCTCCTTCGACCGAATTCCTGCGCAGGAGCAGGCATTGTCCTATGTCCGACGCAGCTGGGAGCCGGAGCTGCACTATTACATTGGCGGACATTCCAAGGGAGCCAATCTTGCACTGTATGCCGGGTGCCTTTTGACAGACGAAGAGCGGGAACAGGTATTGCACATCTATGTGAATGATGGCCCGGGGCTGTGCCCGGATGTCATGGATACCTCTCTGATTCGGAAGATTGATCCGCTGACCACGAAGATTGTGCCGGAATATGATGTCATTGGGAAGATCTTCGAGATGCCGATCTCCGACAATCGGATCGTAAAGAGCAGTGCATCCGGGGTTCTGCAGCACGGAATACTTACCTGGCAGCTGAATCCGAACGGCCTGGAACTGGTGCCGGCCAACGCACCGGGCAGCCTGTGGATCGGGCATGTTATCGATCAGTGGATCAGCAGCGTTGAGAACGTGGAGGACCGCAAGACCTTTATTGACGATCTGTTCCAGACCCTGGAAGCCAGTGGAGTGCAGAATTTCAACGAGATGACAGCACTGGGACCGGAGAATCTGGAACGAATGGTGGAGACCGCCCTGCAGGCAGATCCGGTGACGGTGAGTGTAGCAAAGGCACTCCCGGTGGCAGCGGTGACGGGACAGAAGGCAGATGGAGGCATTGGCACACGGCTGCGGGATCTTCTGCAGAATTCCCTTTTCGCACGAGCTGTCCTGCTGATCGCCTGCGGACTGGGCGGCGTGTTGCTGCCCGGGGGAATGCTGCCGCTGACGATTGCCATGATGATGACCGGCTTTGTAGCACTGGAGCTGATCTATACCGTGAGACGCTTTGTAGAAGTGCATGGAGATATGAAAGTCATGCAGATGCAGACCTATATCTGCATGGCAAGCGTGGCTGTATACCTGATGCTTCTCATCAAGGACAACGCATTGATGCTGGTATCCAATGTAGTCTTCGGACTGCTGTTCCTGTTCCTTGCGTACCACATTGTGGGACGGGTAAAAGAACTTCCAAGGCGCGGCTGGAGATGGTACTGGCGCGTGACGGAGGCATTCCTTCTGATCATTCTGGGATCGTTCATTCTGTTCGCACCGGAGAAGAGCATTCCATTCTTCACCTTCTCGGCAGGACTTTTGTTCCTGGCGGACGGGATGGTCCATCTGGCAGATGCGATCCGAAGGGAGAAGGAGCGCAG
>CAYLUU010000079.1:0-10431 GCA_964386925.1 uncultured Sarcina sp.
TGGCGGACGGGATGGTCCATCTGGCAGATGCGATCCGAAGGGAGAAGGAGCGCAGGAAGAGATAGCAGGTTGATTAATTTGCCCCTGGCGCCCTGACGCGGGTGGGTAAGCAGACGGAAACCAACTTGTTGCATGTTGCAGTTGGGCAACTGAAAGGAGAACTATGCAGGCAATTGTAGCGGTAGACCGCAGCTGGGGAATCGGCAACAAAGGAAGACTTCTGGTGAGTATTCCCGGAGATCACAAGATGTTCCGACAGGAGACACTGAACAAGACCATCATATACGGACGAAAGACGTTGGAGACCTTCCCGATGGCACGTCCTCTGGACAAACGCAGGAACATCATTCTGTCCTCGAATCCGAAGTTCAAGGCAGGCGATGCAGAGATTGTACACAGCGTGGAAGAGCTGTTGGAGTTGGTAAAAGGTGAGGATCCGGACTCCCTGGTAGTGATCGGCGGCGCATCCGTGTACCGCGAGCTGCTGCCCTACTGCGACACGGTCCATGTGACAAAGGTGGATTACAGCTACGAAGCGGATGCCTTCTTTCCGAATCTGGATGAGGATGAAGACTGGGAGATCACCGCAGAAGGCGATGAGCAGACCTATTTTGACATCCCCTATACGTTTGTGAAATACGAGAGAAAATAAGGCGTGAGAAGAGAATTAAACAGAACAGGAGATGCACCAATCATGATTGTCCGCTCCGGGAACGCCCCGTCCGGAAATGGCTCGGACGGGAGAAATTTTCAAGGCGGCGCAGCGGGAACGCGGAATCGCCGCAGGAGAAATATGTTTCTGACGGCAATTCTGCTGACCGTTCTCCTTGCTCTTAATGGCTGCGGACGGGTGGTGTTCACCAGTGGACTGGATTTTGATGAGCTGTTCACGGTAGGAAGTCAAAAGGGAACGTGCCGTGAACTGCGTGTGTACCTCCTGACGATGGAGAACCAGTACAAGGAAGCCTACGGAGACGATGTATTCGAACGCTCCGGAAACGAGTCCGTAGGGGAATCGCTGAAGGAAAACGCGCTGGAGCGTCTGGTGAAGGTGAAAGCTCTGAATCAGATTGCTGAGGATCAGGAAGTGTCTCTGGTGGAGACCGAGAGCGCACAGGCAAATCTCTTGGCAAGCCAGTACATGGAATCGCTGACAGATGCCGACAAGGAGTATATGCGGATCAGTGAGAGAGATGTGCAGCGGATGTTCCGGGAATATGCGCTGGCTGCCAAAATGGCAGAAGCCCTGACCGCGGATGTCTCTCGGGAGGTCAGCGACGACGATGCCAGAACCGTGACGGTGCAGAGCATTCTGATCAAAACCTATACAACGGATGCAGGCGGGAACCGTGTGGAATTCACGGATGCGCAGAAGGCAGAGGCAAAGGAAAAGGCGCAGTCCATCCGCGAGGAAATTCAGAACGGAATGGACAACCTGCTGGGCATTACCTTTGCGGAGTACATTGCCGAATACAACGAGGACAGCACCAGTACCTATACCCTGTCCAAAGGCGACTCCGACAGTGCCTTTGCGGAGGCTGCTTTCAACCTGCAGGTCGGAAGCATTTCAGACGTAGTGGAAACGGCGGATGGCTACCGGATTATCAAGACAATTGCATCCTCGGATGAGTCGCAGCTCGAGAGCAATAAGGAGAGTATTCTGGAGGAGCGTCTGGAGACCGCTTATGAGCAGGCCTATGATGAATATGTATCGGCAATGGACTGTCAGCTGACGGAGAGCCGCTGGAGCGAGGTGAAGCTGTGCGAGGATGCGGAGGCGACTTCGGACAATTTTTTCAAGCTGTGCGCGGGAGAGGGCAGCGGTTCATAAACTTTTAAGAATTGCAGAAATGCTTTATTTGCAACGTTTCCAAGCACATTGTTAGCACTCGCCTATGGTGAGTGCTAATTTTTTGTTGACTTTAATTTTGCCGGCGGCTAGACTGTCTGTTGTAAATAAACGAAATAAAACGTTACCATTCAGCGGCAGAGACCGCTTTTATGAGATCCTTGACGATCAGCAAGAGAAAGGAAGACAGCAATGGCAGAAAAAGGACAATTATCCATCAACAGTGAGAACATGTTCCCGATCATCAAGAAATGGCTGTACAGCGATCACGATATTTTCTATCGCGAGATCATTTCCAACGGCTGTGATGCCATCACTAAGCTTAAAAAGCTGGAGATGATGGGAGAGACCGAGCTTCCGGAGAACTGGAAGGCACGTATCGATGTTGTGCTGGATCCGGAGGGCAAGACGATCCAGATCACCGATAACGGACTGGGAATGACCGCCGATGAGGTGAAGGAGTATATCAACAACATCGCCTTCTCCGGCGCGGAAGCCTTCATGAACAAATATAAGGACAAGGCGAACAGCGATCAGATCATCGGACATTTCGGCCTTGGCTTCTATTCCGCCTTCATGGTATCGGAAGTAGTCACCATTGATACGCTGTCCTATCAGGAAGGCGCTAAGGGCGTACACTGGGAGTGCGACGGCGGCAGCGAGTTCACGATGGAGGAGACAGACCGTAAGGAGGTCGGCACTACCATCACCCTGCATCTGTCGGAGGACTGCGTAGAGTTCGCCAATACCTATCGCGCCCGTGAGGTCATCGGAAAATACTGCGGCTATATGCCGACCGAGATTTACCTCTCGGTAAAGGACACAAAGGATACACAGATCATCAAGGAATCGGAGCGCCGCCCGGATGATGTGGTGATCGAGGTGATCGAGCCGAAGCAGGAAGAGAAGAAGGCTGAGACAGCAGCGGATTCGGAGGAGAGCAAGGCCGAGACGGCAGAGCCGAAGGAGGAGCAGCCTAAAGAGAAGGAACTGAAGATCCGCAAGCGTCCGGAGCTCATCAATGACCCCAACCCGCTGTGGGCCAAGAGTCCTAAGGACTGCACGGAGGAGGAGTATAAGACCTTCTACCGCAAGATGTTCAACGATTACAAGGAGCCTCTGTTCTGGATCCACCTGAACATGGATTATCCGTTTAACCTGAAGGGCATTCTGTACTTCCCGAAGATCAATCTGGAATACGAGTCTGCAGAGGGCGTTATCAAGCTCTACAACAATCAGGTCTTCATTGCAGACAACATCAAGGAGGTTATTCCGGAATTCCTGATGCTGCTCAAGGGCGTCATCGACTGCCCGGATCTGCCGCTTAACGTATCCAGAAGCGCACTGCAGAACGACGGATTTGCACAGAAGATCTCGGATTACATCACCAAGAAAGTGGCGGACAAGCTGGCCGGCATGTGCAAGACCGACAAGGACAATTACGACAAGTACTGGGATGACATCAGTCCTTTCATCAAGTACGGCTGCCTGAAGGATGACAAGTTCTGCGAGAAGATGACCGACTACATTCTGTTCAAGGATCTGGACGGCAAATACCACACGCTCCCGGATGCTCTGGAAGTCAACAAGATCGATCCCGATGACAAGGAATCCGCAGTGGATGAGAACGGCAATAAGGTTGAGGCCGAGGTTGTAGAGGATCAGAAGGATTCGGCAGCAGAGGATAAAAAGGACGAGAAGGAAGAAGAGAAGAAGGAACGGACGATTTATTATGTGACCGATGAACAGCAGCAGGGACAGTACATCCGCATGTTCCGTGATCACAAGCTGCAGGCCTTCATTCTGAATTCCAACATTGATTCACCCTTCATCCAGCAGCTGGAGATGAAGAACGAGGGAATCCATTTTGCCCGCATCGATGCCGGCGTGGATGAGATGCTCAAGGGCCGTACCAGCAAGAAGGATGCCAAGGAGCTCGAGGAGAAGAGCAAGGATCTGGAGAAGACCTTCCAGAAGGTACTGAAGAATGACAAACTCAAGGTATCCCTGGAAAATCTGAAGGACAAGAAGGTATCCTCCATCCTGAAGGTGGATGAGCAGAGCCGCAGAATGCAGGATATGATGAAGATGTATTCCGTGGGCGGCGGCATGGATATGTTCGGCGCAGGAGAGGGACAGACCCTGATCCTGAATGCCAAGCATCCGCTGGTTCAGTTCGTGGTGGAGCACGCAGAGGATAAGGAAACCGAAACCGTCTGCGCACAGCTCTACGATCTGGCGAAGATTCAGAATGCACCTCTGACACCGGAGGAGATGTCAGCCTTTGTGGCTCGCTCCAATGAAATCATGATGATTCTGACCGGAGCCGGCAAGAGCGAAAAGGCAGAGGCAACAGAAGAGGCAGAAGCCAAAGAGGAAGCTTGAGAAACAGTGGCTTTCATAAACGGGTAAAAAGGGGGCGGAGAACACGTTGGTGTTCCCCGCTCCTTTTTATCAATTTCGACATGTATTGTCACAATTTGTTCAGCAGCCAGGAGCGGACATCTCCGCTGGCTGCTCCTGGCTGTGAGAGAACTGTAACTAATTAGACGTATTCTCATTTCCGGGCTCAGAACCAACGGGTGATCTGCTATAATGAAAGGACGTGTTTGTAAAGAGAGGAGAGGCCATGCTGCAGTGTCAGGAACGTAAGAATATGGGCGGAGAGAAATTTCATATCCGAAAGGGCGTTCTTACGTTTTCTGCGGAATCGATCGAAGAATCGCTGATTCCGGGCGAGCAGGCCGAGAACTCCTTTGTGATATACGGACCGAAGGGAAAGGCTGTGAACGGCTATGTCCTTTCCTCGAATCCGATGGTACGCCTTTTGACAAATGAGTTTGCAGGCGCACGGGAAACCATTGCGTATCAGGTGCGGGATGGACAAGAGGAGATCCGCGGAGAATTTCGCATTCTCTCGGATCACGGAGAATATACCATTCCGTATCACTTCACGCAGCAGTCCGGAATGAGTCAGTCGAGCCTCGGACCGGTGCGCAGCCTGATGCATTACACCAATCTCGCCCGTACGAACTGGAAGGAAGCGGTAGCCTTATTTTACAGAAAAGAGTTCCCGACTATTCTGGAGCCGTCTCTTCTGACGATGTATCGGGCGTTGTCCGCCCGGGAGGGAAACGAGCACAATGTGGAGGAATTCCTCATCACGGCGGGCAAAAAGGAGCCGGTGGAATTCTCTGCAGATCAGAAGGAACTCGCACTGGAGCTGTCCTGGAGAGATGTGGAGGAGCAGGAGGCGCAGATATTGCACAAGGTGCTGAAGATCCGCCGGAAGGGCTGGGGATACACCAGGGTGCAGGTTTCCGTGACAGGCAACTTCCTTGCGGCTGACTGCAGTGTTCTGGATGATGGACTTTTCCGGGAAGGGACGGCAGCGCTGACGGTAGCGGTTGATCCGATGCAGCTCCATGGCGGAAGGAATTTCGGCAGTGTTGTACTGACGCCGGAGTATGGAGCGGCCATTGTCATTCCGGTGACCGTTTCTCTTGGCGTACATACGGCTCTTCGCACGATGCACAGACGGGAGCAGCACGAGCTGATTGCGAAAATGATGGAGGAGTATCTGCAGCTGCGCGGACATCAGACCGATGGGAAGACCTTTGCGGAGCGCATGGGGCACCTGGTGCGGCGGCTTCAGGAGAGCGACCGGAACAATCCGATGACTACGCTGTACCGAATCCATTACCTCCTGACAATTCACGAGGAGCAGGAGGCTGTATGGGAGCTGCAGGCCCTGAACCGCAGATTATCCGGACTGGATTCGGAGCTGCCGGCGTTCTCCATTGCACAGTTTGATCTGGAAGACGACCTGACCTATTCGTATCGGATGTATCTGACAGCTTTGTGCGTGGATAATCCGGAGGCGAAGGCTGCAGCTGAAGAGGGAGGAGAGACCACCTACGGCGCGGCACATGATGTGATTCGCTCCCTGGCGCGCAAGCAGAAACAGAATCCGGATAATTTCTGGATTGCGTGGCTCCTTTTGTATGCAGATTCCGGGCGCATGGGGCGCCCGCGGGAGACCGCAAGAGTCCTGCGCCGCCAGTATGAGCTGGGGAGCCGGTCACCGGTTCTGTATATGGAATATTATCAGCTCATGCAGGAGGATTCCGGCACGTTGTACGAGCTGGGAGAGTTTGAACTGCAGACACTCTGGTTTGCCGCAAAGCGCGGAATTCTGACAGGTGCCGTGCTGGTACAGCTGAATTATCTGGCGCTTCGGCGCAAGACTTTTTCAAAGCAGCTGTTCCGAATCCTCACGAAAGCTTACGAGCTGGATCTGCCGCAGATTCACCAGGCAGATCTGCTGGAGAGTATCTGCACGCTGCTCATTCGCGGCAACATGACGGATACGAGTTGTTTTGTATGGTATCAAAGAGGTGTGGAGGCAGGGCTTACCATCACCCGGCTGCTGGATTATTACATGATGGCATTGCCGGAGGGCTACAGCGGGGAGCTGCCGCAGATTGTGGTCCGGTATTATGCCTATCAGAACTCCCTGCCCTGGATGCAGAGCGCCTATCTGTATCGGTATGTGCTGGAGCACCGGGAAGATTTTGCGGAGTTTTATGAGCAGTATGCACCGCAGATTGACCGCTTTACGCTGGAGCAGCTGATGCTGCACCGGATCAGTCCGGATCTTGCAGTGTTGTACACGCATTATCTGACGGCGGGGAGAGTGCTGACGGAGGAGATTGCAAGTGCAGCGATACCGGCTGCCTTTTCGTGCCGCGCAAAGGCAGATGCCGGAGAAATGGCAGAGCACAGACTGCGCCGGGTGGTTGCGGTGTATGAGCATTTTCTGCCGGAGCAGTATTTTCCGCTGCAGGGTAACACTGCGTTCTTCCCTTTATATGGGGAGAAATGTGTCACCTTGCTGGAGGATGACAACGGGAACCGGTATGCCGGTTCGGTGCATCTGGAATGCGAGCGGCTCATGGATTACGAGCAGCTGAGTGAGCTTCTGGCGATGTATTCCATGGATCATCTGGGATTCGATCTGTACCGCTCCGAGCAGGGAGAGAAGCTCTGGCCGGTGACGGAATCTTCGAAGGAGAACTATCGGAGACTGGCGGAGAGCCCGGAGATTCCGGAGGAGTACCGGGAGAGCCTGCGGCAGAAGCTGCTGCAGTATTACTGTGCAAACGGCTCGGCGGAGCTGGCGGATTTCTTAGGAGGTGTTTCTGCCGAGGGACTCATGACAAAGACGCGGTGTGAGCTCCTGCGGAGCCTTGCCGGGGTTGGACTGACGCAGAAGGCTTACGATTGGCTGCTGGAGTACGGAATAGACGGCGTGGACGGAGATGTCCTTTTGCGTATTGTGACGGGCATTCTGGAAGAGAAGAGGCCGACGGACGATGAGTGTCTGACAGAGATCGCACATGAGGCATTCACGCGGGGCAGCTACAACGATGAGGTGCTGCAGTATCTGGCGGAATTCTGGGATGGCACCACAAAGGAGCTGGGAGAGCTGCGCACGGCAATGAAAGGATTCAGCCTTCCCACAGAAGGTATCAGCCGGAGAATGCTGATCCAGATGCTGTTCACCGGCGAATATGCAGACGGCAGAACCGAGTTGATCGAGGAATGCTGGAAGGATGGGATGGATGCGGAGCTGATCGCGGATGCGATGGCACAGAGCAGCCATTGGTATTTTGTACTCCGTAAGGATATGGGAGAGGCACAGTTCCGTCTGATCGGAGAATTCGGGCGAAAAGGCGTTCCGCTGCTGGATATCTGCCGCATTGCCTGGCTGAAGAACCGTTCTGTGCAGTCCGGGGAGATCTCCGATCAGGAGATGGAGATTACGAGCCTGTTCCTGTCGGATCTGCTGGAGAGGAAGACGGTGTTCCCGTTCTTTAGGCAGTTCGTAGGTGTCCTGCCGCTGCTGCAGGCCTATGCCGATGAGACGCTGGTGGAATACCGGTGTTCGCCCGAGGAGGAGCCGCCGAAGCGTGTACTCTATCACTATGCCATGGAGCACGGCGGCGTGCGCGATGCCTATGCCGCGCGGGAAATGAAGGAAATGTACGAGGGAGTCTATGTGACCGGTTTCCTCCTTTTCTTCGGCGAACAGATGCATTATTACATCACCGATGATGATGCAGAGAAAAATATCATAGAGAGCGGCACCATCGGGCAGGATGCAAGAACGCAGACAACCGGCCAGGACCGCTTTGATGCAATCAATGAGATCACCATGCTGGCGGCTCTTGGCAGAGACAGCGAAGCGATTTCGAAGCTGGAGAAATACAGCCGGAAGTCCTATATGGTGAGTCGGATGTTCGAGGGGGCGGAGCATGCTCTTTGACAAACAGAATGAAAAAAAGTTCATTGTCGGTATAGAGCTGCGGGAGGATACGTGCCAGATCTCCTACGCCTTTGAGAAAGCGGGGAAGATTCTTTCGGAGCCGGAGACATACGCAGCTGTGCCGGGGAGCGAGGAATATGATCTGCCGCTGGCAATCTGCCGGGTACCTTCTGCAGGGCAGTGGTATCACGGGAGCGAGGCGGTGAGTCATGCAGCGGATGCTGGCTGCGTTTACATTCCGAAGCTCCTCACGCTGGCCCGGGAGAATGTTCCGGTTGCGGTAGAGGACAAAACCTACGAGTCAGAGGCACTGTTCGCCCTTTATATCAACCGATGCCTTACGGACGTTCGAAGACGCGCAGAAGCGGCAGACGGGAAAGGACGCACGCCGCAGGAACCGGCGGCTATCATGTTCACGGCAAGGAACATGGATGGTCAGATGATAGACCTTCTGGAGAACGTGCGAAGGCGCCTGGACCTGGGAACCAGTGTATATTACCAGAGTGCTGCCGGTGCCTTTTATGATTTTGTCCTGAGCAGGGAAGAGGAGCTGCGGGAACCTGCCTCTGCGCTGCTGGAATATGAGGAGGGCGGAAGGCTGCGGATCAGCCGGCTGCTGTTCAATGTGCACACGCGTCCGGTCGTGTCCTACATGGAAGAAAAGGAATACCCCGGGCTGTTCGCTGCGGACGATGCCGGAAGGGATCAGGAGTTTGCAGAGATTCTGAAGGCGGAGCTGTCCGATCACCGATTCGCATCGGTGTACCTGACGGGAAGTGGATTCCGCGGCAGCTGGATGAAACGATCCTCGCGGCTTCTGTGTCAGGGACGCAGAGCGTTTGTGGGAGATAATCTGTTCAGCAAGGGCGCGGCATACGGCGCATTTTTTAAGCTGGAAAAGCCCAGGATCCTGTCCGAGTATTTCTTCCTGGATCAGAATAAGCTGCGCTACAACATCCTGATTCAGGCAATGGAGCAGGGAACGCAGAAGCTCGTGACGGCAGTGGATGCCGGAATGAACTGGTATGAGGTGCAGGAGAGTCTGGATCTCGTGCTGGACGGAACGGCAGAAATTGATCTCGTGCTGAAGCCCCTGTCAGGGGGCAAGGATGTGCCGTATCACATTCGTCTGGATCGCCTGCCGGTTCGTGAGGGACGAATCACCAGAGTCCGGTTCTCGTTCTCCATGACGGCGGTGGACCGGATGCAGGTCCGGATGGAGGATCTGGGCTTCGGCGAGATCTTCCCCTCGAGCGGACTTAAGTGGGAGCAGCAGATCTCGCTGTAGGACAAGCGGAGTAAAACAAAATGGCAAGAGTGATACGTGCGGTGGGACGTCTGGCTGACAGCCCCTACCGACTGAATAAAATTGAACGAAATGTCTACTCCGTAGAGGAACTGTGTTATTCTCTGGTACAGAGTGCAGAGATTCTGGATGCGGAACTCCTGGATCCGGCACTTCCGGACTGGATTGAACAGGAATGTGGTCTTCCGGAGCTGGCAGGACAGCTGCGGCCGTATCTGGGCAAGGAACGGCAGCTGTCGGATTTTGTCACCGCGATTCTGCGCTATGTAGGCTTCGTACCGGAGGAAAAAGAGGCGAAGACCCGCCGAATTGTCTCCTCCGGGCAGGGACTGGAACCCTATGAAAAGCGGATGGCCAGGGCGAAGACTCTGCGGGAAAATGCGCGGCCCTTCGAGGCACTGGAGGAATATCGCAGGCTTTTGGAGGAACTTCCTTCACCGGAGCGAAGAATCCGGAATCAGGCGCTGCAGGCAATGGGAGAGGTGTACGCAGGGCAGTTCCGCTTCCGGGCGGCAGCGGACTGTTACGAGAAAGCCTGGAAGCTGACTGGCAGCAGTGAGAACTACCTGAATTATCTCGCCTGCATTCGGCTGGGACTCTCGGATGCCGAATATCTGGCCTTTGTGTCAGAGCATCCGGAAAGCTATCAGGCCTCTCTCGAGCTGGAGAAACGAATGGATCAGTACAATACGGAATTCGATACGTCGGAACGAAAGCTGGCACTGGATTCTCTGCGGCAGTACCAGAGCGGCGGGCAGAGCACCAGCTATGAAGTGGCACTGCATCAGACAATCCAGCGGCTTAAAGAGGAGTACCGGCAGATCACGTCGCCGGAGACGGCCTGAGGCTGCTTTATTGCGGCTGAACCAACGCCAGTCAGAAGCGGTCAGCGGAGATGTCCGCTTTGCGGACGCGAGCTGACTTCGTCAGCACCGAGTGACCTTCGGT
>CAYLUU010000080.1:0-10385 GCA_964386925.1 uncultured Sarcina sp.
GCAGTTAAATCTGCGAATCGCAGCCGGGGATATGCCGGATATGTTCAGTCCTTATAACGGAAATGAGACGGAGCTGATCGAAAGCGGTGCACTGTTGGATCTGACAGATCTCCTGCCGGAAAAGGCACCGAATCTGTGGAACCTGATTCCTGAAGAAGTGTGGGATGCCGTAAAAGCGAATGACCCGACGGGACAGAATCGCATCTATGTGATTCCGCAGGTAATCAGTTATGGACGAAATGGAGCAATGATCCGCAAGGACTGGCTGGATAATCTGGGACTGGATATGCCGACGACTCAGGAGGAGTTCGTGGAGGTCCTGAGGGCATTCAAAAATGACGATCCGAACGGAAATGGTGTGGCAGATGAAATCCCTACCGGCGGACGTGCCGAGGCCAGATGGATGGGACAGCTGTTCAGCCAGTATGGAATCGCCATGTGGGAAGGATATCCGCAGTGGGATATTTATGACGGCGAGCTCACCTACTCCGCTGTTACGCAGAACATGAGAGATTGTCTGGAATGGATGGCGAGTCTGTACGCAGAGGGACTGCTGGATCCGGAGACGCTGCTGAACGACAAGGCAGCCTGGGACGGCAAGATCAATTCCGGTGTTGTAGGCATCTGGGAACATCTGCCGCAGGAGTGCTACAACTACGCAGAGAACATCTATGAAGGAACCGGCGTGAAACCAGAAATTGCGGTTCTTCCTGCAATTTCTGCTCCCGGCTATGAGGGCTATTACACTGAACGCCAGATGAATGGCGGTGCTTTTGTAGTTGCCAATACGGATGACGAAACGAAGATTGACAACATCATGAAGGTTCTGGATGCGTATGGCAATCAGGATCTTTGGATGGATCTTTACAATGGTGTAGAAGGTATGCACAGCGAGACGGTAGATGGTGTGACCACGCGCCTGGCAGATGATCCGACAACACAGCAGAATCTGGTACTGGTACCTTTTAACCAGATTGCTACCATCGACTTCCAGGTGGAGGTGCTCTCTTCTCAGTTGACGGAAGACAGAGAATGGTCGGTATCGCAGGCAATCAATAATGTTCAGGAGCTGCAGGACTACGTGAAGGATTTTGCAGGCGATGGAATCCCGGATTCGATCTATTCGGATTATCCGGACATCATGAATCGAACTCTGTATATTGAGTATGCAACGAAGATCATCACGGGTGAATATTCCATTGACAAGTTCGATGAATTCGTAGAAAAATGGTACGCGAACGGCGGCACTGAGGTGACCGAGAAGGCCAGAGAGTGGTACGCTAACAAAACAAAATAAAATGGAACTGCCGGGGTGCATCGGAACAAATTGGACTTTGCAGAATAACGATGCAGCAGTGTAGCAGGCATTGGACGACAGGGGATTCCCGGGGATATATTCCCCGGGAATCCTTTTTGGCAGAGTTGTGAAGATCAGGGGGAATACGGTGAAGAAAAGATGGAATAATCTGAACATGGCATCCAAGCTGACGATCGTATTCTCCATGGTCAGTGTGATACCGCTCATTATCTGCAGTTTTGTGCTGTACTACATTTCTGTAACCAGCCTGGAAGCGGTGACGGAGGAAACGGCAGCTGTCTTCAGCTCTCAGATTGCCTCAGATATGAACCGCTTCATTGAGGATTATGATGCTCTGACCAAGTCGCTTCTGGTGAACGGCGAGCTGATGGAAAAACTGGATACGGACCTTCCTATCACTGAACGGATTGAGAATCAACAGTTCTACCGGGAAGCTGTTATGAAGCTGGTGACTGTGCAGAACGAAATTCAGGGCGTGACCATCCTGAATGAAGAAGGAGAGTATTACCAATACGACCGAAACGGAAGATCGATCAGTTATGACACATTGATGCAGCAGGAGTGGCTGGAAGAGGAGCAAGGGCAGGAGGACGTGCTGTTCCTGACATCGTTGCATGACGGTTCCTATTACGATCGTGATACCGATCGGATTCTGATCACCTTCGGACGCAGAGTATATGGAGCCAATGGGCGATATAAGGGGATGATTCTCATCGATCTGGAGCCATCGAGCCTGATTCAGCTGAGCGATGAGTTCCTGCTGGAGCGGAATCAATACAACATTAAGATCAATATCACAGATGCAGACGGTGGATTAATCTATGACTCTGATCTGTCCAGCGGGCGAATCTATTACCGTGAGATCAACGAGGAGGAACTGCTGCTGTATCAGAAAAATCCGGACAATTATATGGTCATTGAGAATTCGACAGAGCTTCTGGGCGTGAGAGTGAATACCGTGATACCCAGAAGCCAGATGTATCTGCGGGTCAGCACGGTGCAGAGGGTAACGTTCGTTCTGGTGGTGCTGCTGTTCGCAGTTACCATGCTGATTTCTGGTTCCTTCAGCAGACAGATGGTGTACCTGGTACGAAGGCTTCAGAGCAGCATGAAACGTTTGGAGAGCGGGAGCTATGAGCTGATCACAGATGAGGTCGGCACCGATGAAATGGGGAGCCTTGTGGCGAGCTATAACCACATGGTGGGGAAGATGAAGGCTCTGATGGAAGAAGTGTATCAGGCTGGCGTCCGTCAGAAAAACGCTCAGTTTCTGGCACTTCGGACCCAGATTAACCCGCACTTCCTGTTCAACACGCTGGAATCCATCCGGATCAAAGCAATTCTGAACGGGGATGATGAGGTGGCTGATATGGTGAAGATTCTGGCAAAGCTGTTCCGCACTACACTGGACAGTGACCGGAAGAATCATACGGTGGAGGATGAGCTGGAGAACATTCACTCCTATATTCAGCTCCAGAATATTCGCTTTGATAATGTGATCACATTTACGGAGGACGTGGATACCTGTTTGCGGCAGACACCGATCATGTCCGTACTGTTCCAGCCAGTGGTGGAGAATTGTTTTAAATATGGCAGCAGGGAGAGTAATGTTCCGATTCATATCACCATAACGGGGAGGTTGTCAGAAGATCGGCAAATGGTGTTCACCATTCAGGATGATGGACAGGGAATGAGCCCTGAGAGACTGGAGGAGATTCGCGGCAGATTGGAGCGTCCGCTGGAATCCTTGCAGGACGAGAATACAGAAAGGTCACACAGTATCGGATTGCAGAACATTGCAGAGCGGCTTCGCCTGCGGTACGGGGCGGAGGGATCGATTCGAATAGCTGCCAGTGATGAAACGGGGACGATTGTGGAAATCTGTGTTCCATATCAGGAAACATGACTAGTACAGCGATTTTTAAATAACTAGCCATATTATTTTGCAAACGCTGTACTAGATAAAGAAGATACGCAGGGGATCATGGGGCAAAAGATCTTTTGATCCCGACATCATACATTGTGGGGAAAACGAATGTCATACAAGGTTCTGATTGTAGAGGATGAAAAGGAAAAGGCGAGAGGAATTGCCTATCTGATCGAACGGTACAATCCGGAGTGCACGCCGATCCTGCTGGCACGGGACGGTCGTGATGGTTATGAGAAGGCAACGAAGGAACGACCGGACATCATTCTGACAGATATTAAAATGCCGGTCATGGATGGGCTGGAGATGCTGCGCCTTCTGGTGGATGACGGGTACACGGCTGCCTACATCGTGCTGAGCGGCTATGCGGAGTTTGCGTATGCCAAAAAGGCAATGGAGCTGGGGGTTCGGGACTTTATTACCAAGCCGGTGGATGAACAGGAGCTGCAGGGAAGCCTGAACAAGGTGTGCAGAGAGATTGCAAAGAGGAGAGCCACGGAGGATTCTCTGACCAGATTGAATGATGATGTGTGTAACCATGCATTTCGGGATTTTCTGACCGGAAGTTCGGAGGGAAGGCAGAAGGTCGGTGAATACCTGAAAGGACTGGGAATGCTGGACGGCGGCAGATATTTTACCTGCATGGTTCTGGAAGCGGAGGAAGAACTCTCGCTGGAAGAGGGACCTGTCGTGGATGGACGAGGAGAGAGTGATCTGCTCTATTGCGTCAGGACGGGAAGCTGTCAGGTGGCCGTTGTAATCGGAAAACGCACCATGAGCAAGGAGGACAAACGGAACCTCTGGCAGAACATGCTGCCGAACGGGGAGGATTGCAGCAGGTTCAGCATCGGGGTTGGGAATACCTACACGGATTATCAGGAGCTGCCGAAGGCATTCGAGGAGGCCTGTGTAGCGATGAATTATCGCATCCTCAAGGGCGGCGGAAAGGCCATCCTGTTCGAAGAGCTCTGCGGGATGGAGAACCACAATGATCTGCTGACGGAGCAGGAGATTGAACAGCTGAAGGAACGCATTGACCGCTTTGATCAAGATGGCTTTCAGGTCGCTGTCAGAGGAATTCTGCGGCGTGTCATGGCAGAGAATGCACTTACTCTTCCGGAACTGCAGAAGCTGAGTTTGAACATTGTTCTGATCGGTTTACATAACATTCCTACTGCCCAGCTGCGGATGAATGAATATTTCGGCAAGAATCTGTTCACGCTCAAGAGCATTGAGAAGTTCAGAACGATGGAGCAGCTGGAGAACTGGATTCTGAACATGGTGGGCAGCGTGAATGAGGTCATGCTGGGAGACAATATTCCGAAGAAAAAGGATGTTGTTCTGGAAGCAAAGGATTACATCCGCCAGAACTACAACAAGAACATTACGCTGAACGACATTTCGGAGCGCTTTTACATCAATCCGTACTACTTCAGTCAGCTCTTTAAAAAGAAAACAGGAACGACCTACCAGAAATACCTCACCGATTACAGGGTGGACCGGGCGAGAAAGCTGCTGGCGGAGACGGATCTGCGGATCTATGAGGTCTGCAAGCTGGTGGGGTACAGCGATGTGAATCATTTTAATCAGGTGTTCGAGCGGGCAGAGGGATGCAAGCCGAGTGAGTATAGGCAGAAAGCAGGAAAACAGCAACGATAATAGGACTGCCAACGGAGATCGTATTGTTGGATGAGCGCGGAGGAAAGGAACATGCATTCTGAGAAAACAAAACTGGAACGACTTCTGAACGGAGAGACTGACAACTATATTTTCCCGTTTTTCTGGCAGCACGGAGAACCGGAAGAGGTACTGCGGGAATATATGAAGGCGATTTACGAAGCCAATATCCGTGCGGTATGCATTGAGAGCCGGCCGCATCCGGATTTTGCCGGTGAGGGTTGGTGGCATGACATGGACATCATTCTGGATGAAGCCAGGACGCGCGGAATGAAGGTATGGATTCTGGATGACAGCCATTTCCCTACGGGATACTGCAATGGCGCAGTCGAGAATAAGCCGGATGCCTGCAAGCGCTGGTTTCTGACCGGGAAGGTGCTGGGAGAGGTAACGGCCGGAGAACAGAGAACCTGGAAGAGAAAGGAGTATGCGAAGGCGGAGCCGTTCGAGCCGTCCTGGATCGAGAATTATTTTCATATGGAACCGGAGACATTGCCAGGAGATCAGTGGCTGGGAACCGTGGCAGTGAGAAAAGGCGGCTCAGAAGAAACGGATCTTGTAATGCTGGGGGAGAACGAAGAGAAAATTACGTTTGCTCCGCAGGATGGTGAGTGGAAGGTTTATGCCCTGCAGGTGACGAGAAACCGCGGACCGCATCGAAATTATATGAATATGCTGGATGAGGAGTCCTGCCATACTCTGATTGAAGCGGTTTATGAACCGCATTACGCACATTATCATGACGATTTCGGGAAGACCATCGCAGGATTTTTCTCCGATGAGCCGGAGATTGGCAACGGGCATCTGTATGAAATGGATCGCAGAATCTATGAGATGAGCGATCAGCCCTGGAGCAGGTCACTGCAGAAGGATCTGCAGGATGTCTGGGGAGCGGATTATGTAAAATATCTACCTCTTTTGTGGGAACGGGAATTCGGTGAGAGCCTGACGGCGAAGGCCAGATATGTCTATATGGACCGGGTAACCAGGCGGGTGGAAAAGGATTTCTCCAGGCAGCTGGGAGACTGGTGCACATCCCATGGCGTGGAATACATCGGGCATCTGATTGAGGACAACAACCAGCATGCACGCTGCGGATCGAGTCTGGGCCATTATTTCCGCGGATTGGCCGGACAGCACATGGCCGGCATTGATGATATCGGAGGTCAGGTGCTGCCGCAGGGGGAAGACATCGAGTATGTCTCGCACCTCGGAACGCCAAGGGACGGAGCATTCTACCATTTCACGCTGGGGCGGCTGGCTTCCAGTGCGGCAGCCATTGATACGCGTAAGCAGAACCGGTCGATGTGTGAGATCTTCGGCAACTACGGCTGGAGTGAGGGAGTGCGCCTGGAAGCCTACCTGGCGGATCATTTCATGGTTCGCGGGGTCAATCATTATGTGCCGCATGCGTTTTCCGCCAAGGACTTTCCGGACCCGGATTGCCCGCCGCATTTCTATGCGCACGGACACAATCCGCAGTACCGCCACTTCGGTGTTCTGATGAACTATATGGATCGTGTCTGCAGTCTGATCAGTGGTGGATATCATGAGAGCGAGGCTGCGATTCTGTATCCGGGTGAGTCGGAATGGACCGGAATGACGGCGATGTATCTCCAGGAGCCGGCAAGGGCGTTGACGGAGTCGCAGATCGGATTTGACTTTATCCCGTCGGATGTCTTCACAGATGAGTGTTATCGAACATCACTGGAGCAAGGCTTGCAGATTGGACAGCAGAGCTACCGGTGCCTGATTGTCCCGGAGACGGATTATGTGACGAGGGAAGCGGCAGAGGCTATTGCGAAGCTGGGGCGGCAGGGCTTCCCGTGCCTGTTCCTGAACGCCTATCCGAAGGGAATCTGCAGCTGGATGGAACAGGATGCAGAGGAAACGCTCATAATGCAGTTAAAAGAGCACGCCCAGGTGATCCCTCTGGAGAACCTGTCTGCCTGGCTGCAGGAAAAGGACCTGAATGAACTTCGCCTGGAACCGGAGGAAAAATATCTTCGAACCTACCATTATCATGGAGAATCTGAGATTCTCTATCTGGTGAATGAAGGAACGGAAGGTTACGAAGGCGTGGTAGAGATACAGCGAAAGCCAGAGGAGGCAGAGCACTGTATTCGATACGACGCGTGGGAGAATTGTCTGAAGCCGGTGAACTGGTCCTATGCAGGCGGCGTGATGGAGATTCAGATCCGCGTGGAGCCGGGCAAGAGCTGGATCCTCATTCTGAACGGCCGGGAAGGAATACAATCCTGCGCTGCAGTGCCGATGAAGATATGTGAAAAAGAACGATTGGGCGGAAGCTGGACAAGGTCCTGCTGCGAGAGCATTGATTATCCGGCATTTGGCAGCAGCAGTCAGGTGGCACTGCCTGACCACGCAGAGAAGGAAATGCCGGATTTCGGTGGTGTGTTCCGATATGAAAAGGAATTGGTGCTGCGGGAGAAGTGTGAACATGCGGCGTTGGAGATCACAGATGCCGGCGAAGCTGTGCAGCTTTTCGTGAACGGAAGAGACTGCGGCATGCAGATCGTGCCGCCCTTCCGGTATGAGGTTGGAAGTCTGTTGACGGAGGGGACGAACAGGATTACGATCGAGGTGGCGACAACGCTGGAACGACGGATACCGCCGAAGCGAAAGCCCGAGAACTGGCAGCCGCAGAATCCGATTGGATTGTGCGGAGAAGTATATTTGATTAGAAAAATGTAGAGGCAACTGTGCAGAACTCGTTTTTGGAAACGGGCTCTGCATGTTTTTTTAAAGGGGGGATTCCAATGCTTTTCAAGAACAGAATGATTTCATTGATGACATGCGGCAGTCTGATTATAGGATTGCTGTCCGGCTGCGGTAATGGTGCCAATGATCTTACGGAAACAAAAGTGTCACAGGAAAACAGCGAGGCATCTGCAGGCAGCGTGACATCATCGGACGACGAGCCTGCAACAGACAGTGCGACATCTTCAGACAATGAGACTGTGGCAGAATGCGATACGGCGGCAGATAGTGACACGGCAGCTGACAGCAGCGAAAATACCGTGAGCACATGGAAGGATCCGATTGAAAATCTGGCGGATGATTTCATCATGGGCGTGGATTTGTCTTCCGCACTGGTGGAGGAGAACAGTGGCGTAACGTATTACAATTTTGACGGTGAGGAGCAGGATGTATTTAAGACATTTGCGGATGCGGGCGTCAATTATGTGCGGCTGCGTGTCTGGAATGATCCGTATGATGAAAACGGGAACGGATACGGCGGAGGCAATAATGACCTGGAGACTGCCATAACACTCGGCAAGAGAGCCACAGACAATGGCATGAGGGTTTATATCGACTTCCATTATTCGGATTTCTGGGCAGATCCCAGCAGACAGCACGCACCGAAGGCATGGGAAGGGATGACACTGGAGGAAAAGAGCGAGGCACTGTATGAATACACCCGCGAGTCCGTGACTCGCCTTCTGGATGCCGGCGTGGATGTTGGGATGATCCAGATCGGAAATGAAATCAACTACGGGATGTCCGGCGAGACGAAGAATGAGAATGTCATCGAACTGCTGAAATCCGGCAGCAAGGCCATTCGCGAAGTTTCGGAGGAATATGGGAAAGACATTTCCATCGCAGTCCACTATACACGGATCACAGATAAGGCAGATGTCCTCGGACTCGTGGAGAAGCTGGTAAAGTCGGATCTGGATTTTGACATGATCGGTATGTCGTATTATCCGTTCTGGGATGGTTCGTTTGACAATATGAAGCGTGTCCTCGAACTGATCCAGGAACGATACGGCAAAAAAGTGTTTCTGGCAGAGACGTCCTATGCCTATACGCTGGAGGACGGAGACGGCAGTGCCAATAACTTTTCGAGCAAGGACGACGTCGTGGACGGATATCCGGCTACAGTAGAGGGACAGGCCAGCATGGTGCATGACATTTGCGCTGCAGTCAACGAGATTGGAGGACTGGGAATCTTCTACTGGGAGGGAGCCTGGATTCCGGTTGGACCGGCAGATGCAGATAATTCCTCTATTTGGGAAAAATATGGCAGCGGCTGGGCCAGCAGCTACGCATCTGACTATGATCCGGAACAGGCAGGATTGTATTACGGGGGCTGCTCCTGGGATAATCAAGCGTTTTTTGACTTTGACGGATATCCGCTGGAATCCATCCGAGTTTTCCAATATATGACATCTGGTGAGGAATAGAGGGAACATGAATGCGTCAGCTGCTGGTGTGCGTTGCACACGGCAGCTGATTTTGCGTGTGCGCCCGGCAGGAGGAGCGCGGATGTCTTGATGTGTTATAATGAAAATCACGTTAGCACCTGACGATTTCGACGTGAATCGGGCGCCCTGCGGACGAATTCACGATGCGGGTGCTGAATAGATATTCACATTTAATCTGGAGGAAACACAGCATGAGCTTTGAGAAGATTACTTTTCCGGAGGACAGCGTCTTCCTGGTGACCGGCGGCGCCGGATTTATCGGTTCTAATGTAGCAGAGGCGATCCTGAACAAGGGCTATCAGGTACGCGTGATGGACAACCTGTCGACCGGCCATATCGAGAACATTCAGCCTTACATGGAGAACCCGAAATTTACATTCCTGCAGGAGGACATTCGGGATCTGGATGCCTGCCTGAAGGCTACAGAGGGTGTGGATTATGTGATCAACCTGGCTGCCTGGGGATCGGTTCCCCGCAGCATTGAGATGCCGCTGTTCTACGAAGAGGTGAACATTCGCGGCACCCTGAATATGATGGAGGCTTCCAGGCAAAACGGCGTGAAGCGCTTTGCCTACGCTTCCAGCTCTTCCGTATACGGAGATTCCACCCAACTGCCGAAAAAAGAGGGACATGAGGGCAAGCCGCTGTCTCCGTATGCATTGACCAAGAAGGTCGATGAAATGTACGGACAGATGTACAAGGAAATTTACGGCTTGAACACCTATGGAATGCGCTTTTTCAACGTCTTCGGACGGCATCAGGATCCCAACGGCGTGTACGCAGCGGTGATTCCGAAGTTCATTAAACAGCTCCTGGCAGGCGAACAGCCGACCATCAACGGCGACGGACAGCAGAGCCGTGATTTTACCTATGTGGACAATGTCATCGAGGGATGCCTTCGCTGCTGCGCCGCATCGGAGGAGGCTGCCGGCACCGCCTACAACATCGGGGCAGGCGGACGCGAGTTCCTGATCGATGTCTACCATGACATCACCAAGGCACTGGGCGTTGATATCGAGCCGAAATTCGGACCGACCAGAGCCGGTGACATTCGGGACAGCAATGCGGATATTACGAAGGCCAGAGAGAACCTTGGCTACGACCCCTCTTATGATTTCGCCGCCGGCATTCAGCTGGCCATCGACTGGTATAAGGAAAACCTGTAACTATTCAGAGCCAAGCGATTTTGCGAATGGGCTCGGAATAGTTACGGAAATCCATAAATCTGACCAGC
>CAYLUU010000081.1:0-10365 GCA_964386925.1 uncultured Sarcina sp.
CAATTACTTCGATAAAAAACGGAGCAGGAGATAGAAATTTATGCTGTTGGGACTTCATGTGAAAAATCTGGCCCTCATCGAGGAAGAGGAGATCTCCTTTGCAGACGGCCTGAATATCCTGACCGGTGAGACCGGTGCCGGCAAATCGATCCTGCTGGGATCCGTGAACCTTGCGCTGGGCGCAAAAGCGGACAAAAGTCTGATCCGAAATGGTGCGGAGTATGCGCTGGTAGAGCTGTTCTTCCGTGTGGACAATGAGACGCAGCGGGAGCGGCTGCACGCACTGGACGTGGAACCGGATGAGGACGATGTCATCCTGGTCAAACGCAAAATATTCCCCGGCCGCAGCCAGTGCATGATCGGTTCGGAGACGGTGACAACGCATCAGCTTCGGGAGTTGTCGGAGCTGTTGATGGATGTGTATGGGCAGCGTGAGAACCAGCGCCTTCTGCGTCATGCGGCGCAGCTGGAAGTGCTGGACGAATATGCAGGCAAGGCCGAGGAGCAGCTGCGTGCGGACATTCGGAGCTGCTGGAAGCAGTACACCGAGCAGAAACGCCTCTGCGAGGAGGAGGCACTGGATCCGGCCGCACGGGCAAGAGAAGCGGATCTTCTGGCCTATGAAGTGTCGGAGATTGAAGGGGCTGCACTGCGAAAAGGCGAAGATGAAGAGCTGGAGGCAAGGTACCGCACCATGGCATCCTTCCGTAAGCTGGACGAGGCCGTGCAGCTGGCAGATGGATTGATTCAGGGCGGTGAAGAGAGCGCCTCCGAGCAGGTCGGCCGTGCGCTGCGTGCGCTGACGAAGGTGCAGGGCATTGACGATTCACTGGACGACGTCATTACGCAGCTGCAGGATGTGGACAGCCTTCTGTCCGATGCCTCCCGGAGCCTTGCAGACTACGCTGCCGGGCTGTCCTTTGATCCGCAGGAATTCGCACAGGTGGAGGAGCGGCTTGATTTGATCAATCACCTGAAGGACAAATACGGTGCACCCACCCATACATTGGAGCAGATTGAGGAGGCACTGGAAGAGCGGCAGAAGCGCCTGGAGGAGCTCTCAGATTATGAGGCACTAAAGGAGCGGCAGCAAAAGGAACTGGCTGCTCTGCGAAGCCGCCTGGAGGATTTGTGCGGCAGACTGAGCGAGGAGAGAAAAAAGGCGGCTGAGGAATTCTGCAAGAGCATGACCCAGGAACTGCTGGACCTGAATTTCAATCAGGTGGATTTCCGGGTAGAGGTGAAGAGCGGCGAAGAGTATCTTTCTGCAAACGGCTGGGATGATGTGACGCTGTATATCTCGATGAATCCCGGGGAACCGGTACGGCCACTGGACACCATTGCCTCCGGCGGTGAGCTGTCCCGTATAATGCTGGCATTGAAGACGGTATTTGCCGGCAAGGACGACATTCATACGCTGATTTTTGATGAAATTGACAGCGGCATCAGTGGACAGACGGCCTGGAAGGTGGCGCAGAAGCTGGGACGCCTGTCAGCGGATCATCAGATCCTGTGCATCACGCATCTGCCGCAGATTGCAGCAATGGAGGAGCGGCATTTCCTCATTGCCAAGGAAGCGGAGGATGGCAGGACAACGACCCACATCCGGCAGCTCTCGGAGGACGAGAGCAACGAGGAACTCGGGCGTATGATGGGCGGCGAGCGCATCACAGAAGCAACGCTGGCAAATGCCCGTGAAATGAAAGAAATGGCGCGCAAGGCAAGAAATGCGTGAGACTACGCGAGTGAAGCGATGAAAGAGGAAAAGAGAACACAGCAGCACAGACAGAATGCCGAAATTGATAATTTACAAAGCGGCGGGGAGAAAGCCGACTCGCAGGAAACGCGCAGCATGGATGCATTGCAGCAGCAGTTTCATGAAATGGTGGAGGCAATCAAATTCGTTTCTATCGATGATATCCCGCGCATTGATCTGTATATGGACCAGGTGCTGACCTTTATGGAAGAGCACTTAAAGAGCGGAACCAGGGATCCGGAGCATGACAAGATTCTGACGAAGACGATGATCAACAATTACGTCAAGAACGATGTGCTGATCCCTCCGGTGCGCAAAAAGTACGGCATGGACCACATGGTACTGCTCCTTGTGATTTATTACCTGAAGAGTTTTCTGTCGATTGGGGACATCCAGAAGGTAGTGGAGCCATTAAAGGATCAGGACGAGTCACTGGAACAGATCTACCGCACGACTTATGAGAATCTGAAGGAGGAGATTGAATCCTCCCTGCAGGAAACAGATCGGCAGTTCGAACGGGCGAAGGAAACCTTTCCGGACAATGAGGAACTGCAGAAGTTTGCACTCATTGCGAGGATGAGCACGGAAATTTACCTGAAAAAGCTTTATATTGAACGTCTGCTGGATCAGGATACGAAGAGCAGAAAATAGGAAGCATGGATACAGCAGGAAGAGTATGAGTATATATGACAGTTTGAACAAAGAGCAAAAGGACGCCTGCTTTCATACCGAGGGTCCGGTGCTCATTCTGGCCGGCGCCGGCAGCGGCAAGACACGAGTGATCACGCATCGCATTGCTTATCTGATGGAGGAGTGCGGAGTGAATCCGTGGAACATTCTCGCAATCACCTTTACGAACAAGGCGGCGGGAGAAATGCGGGAGCGCGTGGACAAGCTCATCGGCTTCGGCGCGGAGAGTGTCTGGATTTCGACCTTTCACTCCATGTGCGTGCGGATTCTGCGGCGTCATATCGATGAGATCGGCTATGACCACAATTTCACCATTTATGACACGGATGATCAGAAGACGCTGATCAAGCAGATCTGCCGCCGAATGAACATTGATACCAAGCAGCTCAAGGAGCGCTCCATTATGGCAGCCATCTCTCAGGCCAAAAATGAGCTGCAGACCGCCCATCGCTATCGGGAGCTGCATACATCCAACTTCCTGGAGCAGCGAATCGGGGAAGTCTACGCAGAGTATGAGAGAGGACTGGCGGCCAATAACGCGCTTGATTTTGACGATCTTCTGATGAAAACAGTGGAGCTCTTCGAGGCGCGGGAGGATATTCTGCGCAGTTATCAGGACCGTTTCCGTTACATCTGCGTAGATGAGTATCAGGATACGAATAAAGCGCAGTTCGAGATCGTGAAGAAGCTGGCCGCAGGCTCGCGGAACCTCTGCGTTGTGGGAGATGATGACCAGTCAATTTACAAATTCCGCGGTGCCGATATCCGGAACATTCTGGATTTCGAGAAGGTATATCCGGATGCGCATGTGGTTCGGCTGGAGCAGAATTACCGCTCTACACAGAACATTCTGGATGCCGCCAATGCGGTGATCAGCAACAATGTCAGCCGCAAGTCCAAGCGTCTGTGGACAGACCGGGGCGAGGGCAAGCGAATTCATTTCCGTGAGTTCGCGGGGGGCAATGATGAGGCTTCGTTTATTGCCGAGGACATTGACCGGCAGATCCGGAATGATCACCGGCTCTCGTACAAGGACTTCGCAATCTTGTACCGGACGAATGCCCAGTCGCGCCTCATCGAGGACAAGCTGGTGATGGAATCCATCCCCTATAACATTGTGGGCGGACATAACTTCTATGATCGTATGGAGATCCGGGACATTCTGGGATATCTTCGAACCATTGATAATGGACGGGATGACATCAGTACCCAGCGCATCATCAATATCCCCAAGCGCGGCATCGGCAAGACGACGATCGACCGGGTGGCATCGATTGCGCATGAGCAGGAGATCAGCTTTTTCTCTGTGCTGGAGCATATGGCGGAGTATCCGGAGCTTGCAAGGGCGAGGCTGAAGGTTCTGCCGTTCGTGGAGCTCGTTACAGAGCTGCGGTCCTATGCACAGGATCATTCGGTAGAGGAGCTGATCAAGCAGATCGTGCGTGAGACAGAGTACGAGGATTATCTCGAGGATTACGACGAAGAGACTGCGGAGGACCGTGTTGCCAACGTGGATGAGCTGATCAGTAAGGCAGCGGCCTACGAGAAGGAGGCAATGGAGAGCGGAGACGGCGACGGTCCTTCACTTTCGGGATTTCTGGAAGAGGTTTCACTGGTAGCAGAGATTGATCAGGTCGGGGAGAATGATGATCGCGTGCTGCTCATGACGCTGCATTCTGCGAAGGGACTGGAATTCCCGCATGTGTATCTGACAGGGCTTGAGGAGAATATGTTCCCGAGTTACCAGTCCGTCAGCTGCGGAGATCCGGCGGCATTGGAAGAGGAACGTCGCCTTGCCTATGTGGGCATCACAAGAGCACAGGATGACCTCACAATTACCAGTGCCAGAGGCCGGATGATCCGAGGGGAGATGCAGTTCAATTCGGTCAGCCGCTTCGTAATGGAGATCCCGGAGGAGCTGATGGATGAATCACCGCGAAGAAAGTCCGCCGGACGTCGCTCCTGGGACGATGACGAAGAGGAGTACAGCTTCGGATCGGGACAGAAATCTTTCTATGCTGGCAGCAGGGAGTCATCCGGAAATCCCGGATTTGGAAAGGCCTGGGATCCACTGGCAGTTCGCGCCGGTCAGTCGACAGGCGGACAGAAAAAGGTGAGCAATGGATATGGCAGCGTTGCTGCATACACAGGTGTCGGCAGCAGCCAGACCGGAATGAAAACGCCGGCGCGGAGCGCTGACGGACGCCTGCGTGCAACCTATGTGAAGCCGCATACCGCAGCAGACAAAAAGCCCTTTCTGTCTGGCAAAACCGGGCTGGATAGCCTCAGCAAGGGTGTCCCTGCAGGGACAAAACCGGATTATGAGGTCGGCGATCGGGTGGAACATGTGAAATACGGCCAGGGTGTGGTAGAATCCATGGAACAGGGACCCCGAGATTATAAAGTGAAGGTGAATTTCGACAGCGGCGAGACGCGAACCATGTATGCTGCGTTCGCAAGGCTGGTAAAGATTTGAGTTACAAGATTACTTACTAAGGAGGATAGATCATGAAGGAGAAATTAACAGCAAAGTTTAGTGGGATCGGAAACGGCATTGAGAATGCATTCGGCAGCCTGTCCGAGAACCTGTTCAAGACCGCCGGAACGGCGGCACTGATCACGATGGTTCGCGAGCTGCTCTGGCCGGAGAAGGAAGAGGAGAAAGAGGAGAAGGAGATCGACATTCTGAAGATCGTCGGCATCGTACTGCTCGTTCTTGCAGTGATTGCTGCTGTTTGCGGCGTAATCTTTGCAATCGTTCGGTTCCTGCAGCCGAAGGAGGAGACCAATTATTCTGTTCTGCCCGGCTCGGAAGAGGACGAGGAAGACAGCCAGGACGACCCTGATATCGCAGAAGAGTTTGACAAGGAGTAAGAGCGCGGATGCGGAAGGGTGACATCATTGAAGGCGTAGTGGAATCGCTGCGCTTTCCGAACAAGGGCGTGTTCCATGATGGCGATACGGAGGTGGTTGTAAAAAATACCATCCCCGGCCAGCATGTGAGTGCCCGCATTACCAAAAAGAGAAGCGGGCGAGCAGAGGGAAATCTTCTGGAAATCCTGGAGCCGGCACCGAATGAAATCCAGCCGGCCTGTCCGAAATTCGGCACCTGCGGAGGGTGTCTGTATCTGAATCTTCCGGAGCAGGAGGAACTTTCGCTAAAGGAGGCGCAGATTCGCTCGCTGCTGAAGGCTGCGGATCCGGAGGCAGATTCCTGGTTTGAGGGGATTCTGGAGAGCCCGGTAACAGAAGGCTACCGCAATAAAATGGAGCTGACCTTCGGAGATGAGACGAAGGATGGTCCGATGACACTCGGCATGCATCGCCGGGGGTCCTTTTATGATGTCACGGATGCGGATCAGTGCCGGATTGTAGATGCGGATTTTCGGAGCATTATCCATGCGACGCGGGAGTACTGGTCGGCAGCAGGAGTGCCGTTCTATCACAGGATGCGGCAGCAAGGATATCTGCGCCATCTGCTGATCCGGAAGGGCATGAAGACCGGCGAGATTCTGGTGGATCTCGTCACAACGACGCAGGTGCCGGGAACCGTGCAGGATGAGAAAACTCTTCTTGATGGTTGGGTGAAGTCCCTTTTGGCACAGGCGTATGAAGGGAATATTGCCGGTATTCTGCATACTCATAACGATTCCATTGCAGACATCGTGGCCGATCAGGGGACAGATGTTCTGTATGGGAAAGACAGCTTTGAAGAAGAACTGCTGGGATTGAAGTTCACGGTGAGTCCGTTCTCTTTCTTCCAGACCAACAGCTACGGCGCAGAGCTTTTGTATGAGACGGCGCGGAAGATGATCGCGGAGGGAATGGAAGCGGAGCAGAAGTGTGCTTCAGACAGAGAAGATATCACGTTAACTTCCGAGAATAACAATTGCGAAGAAGACCGAAATGCAGCTGGTACGGCTGCGGCAGAAGATGACGTGCAGGCGGGCACCGGAGCAGGCGACAGAAAGCCTGTGATCTTTGATCTGTACTGCGGGACAGGAACCATCTCTCAGCTCATTGCACCGGTAGCGTCCAAGGTAATCGGCGTGGAGATTGTGGAGGAAGCTGTCGAGGCTGCCAGAGAGAATGCGATTCGCAACAACACACCGAACTGTGAATTCATCGCAGGAGATGTGCTGAAGGTGATCGATACCATTGAAGAGAAGCCGGATTTCATCATTCTGGATCCTCCAAGAGACGGCGTGCATCCGAAGGCTCTGCCGAAGATTCTGCGGTACGGGGTGCAGCACATTCTGTACATCTCCTGCAAGCCGACGAGCCTTGCGAGGGACTTGCCGATCATGCGGGAGGCAGGCTACATCCCGGTGCGAGGGATCAGTGTGAACCAGTTCCCGAAAACGGCGAATGTAGAGACAATCGTCCTTCTTTCCAGAGAAAAGGATGCTGCTCTGGATGTAGAAAATTAACATCAGCAAGGGACTGGGACTGTAAATACAAATGCTGTACTGGTACATCGTTTGCCAAATAACAGAGATGCGTCGCAAATAAAGGCTGGCAGGAGAAGGAGAACATTACAGATATGTGGAATAACGCGAAGACGGCAGAATGGGAGGAGATTCCGATCCGTGATGTGAAGGGCCTGCGGATTGGGAACGCGCAGAACGAGGAGGCAAGGACCGGCGTGACGGTTCTCCTGTTCGAGAACGGCGCGAGAGTCGGCGTGGATGTCAGCGGCGGCGGCCCGGCTTCGCGGGAGACGCATTTGGCGGATCCGACAACGGCAGATAATCCGGTGAACGCGATTGTACTCTCGGGCGGCTCGGCCTATGGCTTGGCAGCAGGCGACGGCGTTATGCAGTACCTGGAGGAGCATGGAATCGGATACAACACCGGCTTTGCTCTGGTACCGCTGGTGTGCCAGTCGTGTATTTATGATCTGGGAATCGGACGCGCGGATGTTCGCCCGGACCGGAAGATGGGATATGCGGCCTGCTGCGATGCAGAGAACCCGAATCCCCGCAGCGGCAAGGTCGGCGCCGGGTGTGGTGCGACGGTCGGTAAGCTGTGCGGAGGAGAACGCTGCTCAGACGCTGGCCTTGGCGTCTATGCGGTGAAGCTGGGCGATCTGGTGATGGCGGCTGTGGTTGCAGTCAACGCACTGGGAGATGTCTCCAACCCGAATACGGGTGAGAAGCTCGCAGGACTTCGGACCGAGGACGGCAGCGGTTTTGCAGACTCGCGGAGCGAGCTGTATAAGATCAGCAAACGCACGGATATGTTCACGGGGAACACGACAATCGGTGCCGTGATTACGAACGGGCGATTCTCCAAGGCTGAGATGAGCAAAATCGCGTCAATGACGCGAAATGCCTACGCCAGATGTATCAATCCGGTGGGAACGATGGCCGATGGGGACACGATTTATGCTGCCTCGATCGGAAATGTGGAGGCTGATATCAATGTTGCCGGTACACTGGCCGCAGAGGTGATGGAACAGGCAATCATGAATGCCGTGAGGGAACCGGAATAAGACTCGGATATAGAGCGGTGCACTATCGAAGTTCGCATTTACGTTTTTGTTGAAGCTAGCAACACAAAGAGCCCGGCGTTTGCCGGGCTCTTTGTGTTGCATGGGAAGTGTATTCTTTAGGCATTTGTAACTATTCAGAGCCAAGCAAATTTGCATAAAATGTGCGAGTAATGCTTGCATTGACGAGCCCATTTTTGCAAATTTATTTGGCGAGAACGCCACATGAGCAAAAGGAAACATTACAAGGAGAAATCCGCGAATGCGGTTTCTCCGCAGTACGGAGTGAGCGAAGCCACTCCGAATAGGAGAAGATGCCATCGGGCATCTTCGAGTATCGTTTTGCGAATGGGCTCTGAATAGTTACAGGCATTTAATATTAAAAGTATTGGTTAAAAGGTACAAGCAGCATCACTGGTTCTTCTGATAGATGATATACAGCCCCTTCAGCAGGAGCTCATCATCCAGAATAATGTCATGGCGGCAGTGTGGGATGATGCACTTGGCAAGACCGCCCGTGGCGACAACCGTTGCCTTACTGCCGATTTCATCTTCGATCCGGTCGATCAGGCCGTCCATGGAGGCAGCATTGCCGTTCACGATGCCGCTCTTCATGCAATCCAGTGTATTCTTGCCAATGACATTCTTCGGAGCCTCCATACTGATGCCGCTGAGCTGAGATGCTCTGGCTGTGAGGGCATCCAGAGAGATCTGCGGACCAGGCAGGATGAGACCGCCGATGTATTGACGATTGGCATCCAGAACAGAGAAGGTTGTTGCGGTGCCCATGTCGATGATGATCTGTGGAACCGGATAGAGATTGGAACCTGCGACGGCGTCTGCAACCAGATCGGCACCGAGTTGTCCGGGATTGTCGATCTTGATGTTAAGACCGGTCTTAAGCCCTGAGGAGAGGACGAGAACCTTTTTCTTTAGAATCTTCTCGGCAGCGATGGTCACGATGCGGGTGATCTGCGGTACGACAGAGGAGATGATGGCGCCCTCGAACTGGTCGGGGGTGACTTTATGAATGTCCATCAGGGACTTGAAGTCAATGGCATACTCAAGTTCTGTTTTGGTGCGGTTCGTGGAGAGGCGCTCGATGAAGTGAGTCTTCTCACTGTCAATTCCGCCGATGACGATGTTGGTGTTGCCGATATCGATGATCAGGATCATTTTGATTCCTCCTGTTGAATAAATATATTGATTTTTTATTTGCTGTGGTGTCCGGGATTTTACGGCAGCAGATGCAAATGTTTTTGAAACGAGCTAACAATAACAATCCCTACATCCGAGCTTGTATCACATCGAGAATTCTGTCAGCGGCTGCGTCCTTGCTCATAAGGGGAAGCTCGTACTCTGCATCCGGCGTGATCAGGGTAATGACATTGGTGTCGCCCTGGAAACCGGCACCTTCCACCTTGAGGTTGTTGGCGGCGATCATATCCAGATTTTTCTTCTGGAGCTTGGCCCGGGAATTCTCGAGCATATTCTCGGTTTCCATGGAGAAGCCGCAGAGGAATTGGTGCTCAGGTTTGTGCGTGCCAAGATAGGCGAGGATATCATCTGTACGCTCCAGCGCAATGCTCATGTCGCCGTCGTGTTTTTTGACCTTGTTGTCATACACGACAGAGGGACGGTAATCTGCTACAGCGGCAGCCTTGATGATAATGTCCTGTTCACTGCTGCGGGAAGTGACAACCTCATACATGTCTCTTGCAGTGGTGATCGGAACATAGTCCACGAACATCGGCGGGACAAGGTTTGTCGGACCGCTGACGAGTGTTACCTGTGCGCCGCGGAGCATGGCCGCGCGGGCGAGGGCATAGCCCATTTTGCCGGAGGAATGATTGGTGATGTAGCGCACCGGATCAATGCTCTCCTGGGTGGGGCCTGCGGTGACGAGGATGCGCTTGCCGGCGAGGTCCTTTTCACATGCGATCTCGCGCTCGATGTACTGGAGCAATGTCTCGGGCTCTGGCATCTTTCCGGCACCGGTGTCGACGCAGGCAAGGTACCCGCTGGCCGGCTGAATGACCTCATATCCATAGCGCTGCAGGGTGGCAAGGTTGTCCTGCACGATCGGATTCTCGAACATGGCCGTATTCATGGCAGGAGAAATCAGTCGGGGACATTTGCAGGCCAGGAGCGTTGTGGTGAGCATATCATCGGCAATTCCATGGGCCAGCTTCCCGATGACGTTGGCACTGGCAGGGGCGATCAGGGCGATGTCGGCCTGTTTTGCGAGCGATACGTGTTCTACCTGAAATTCAAAATTCCGGTCGAAGGTATCGATGAGGCACTTGTGTCCGGTCAGGGTTTCGAAGGTGATCGGATTGATGAAATTGGCGGCGTTCTTCGTCATGATGACATGCACGCTGGCATGACGTTTTACCAGCATGCTGGAAAGTGATGCGATCTTGTAGGC
>CAYLUU010000082.1:0-10358 GCA_964386925.1 uncultured Sarcina sp.
TCTCTGAGATGAGCTGGGGACGCGTTGAGAGCCCGAAGAAGGTCTTCAAGGTTGGCCAGAAGCTTCGCGTTCTGGTTAAGGAGATCAATGGCCGCAAGATCGCACTGTCTCTGAAGTTCCCTGATGAGAATCCCTGGATTGGTGCAGAAGAGAAGTATGCTGTTGGCAAGACCGTAACCGGTAAGGTTGCACGCATGGCTGATTTCGGCGCATTCGTTGAGCTGGAGTCCGGCATTGATGCACTGCTGCATGTTTCTCAGATCTCCAAGGAGCACATCGAGAAGCCGTCAGATGTTCTGAAGGTTGGCGATGAGGTTACCGCTAAGATTGTTGATTTCAATCCTGAGAACAACAAGATTTCTCTTTCTGTCAAGGCCCTCAAGAACGAAGAGGAGAAGGCAAAGAGAGATGCTGAGAAGGAAGATGAGATCGTGGTTCCCACAAAGGGAAACGATGATGACGAGGCTGTTACCGTTGACATCGATGCGATGATCGCTCAGCAGAAGGATGCAGAGTAATTCTGATCTGCAGATATGGCATAAAATGAAAATCCTGCCGCACGAAAGTGCGACAGGATTTTTTGTTTACTGGTTCAAAAAGATGAGAATAGTAGCAAATAATTCATAATTTGAACACAAATTTTCCGCAAACCGGTGATACGATAAATCGGAAGTTTACAGGAACGGTTATTCCAAATCCATAAGGACATAGAGGCCTTCCTTTTTCTTGAGAGGCGCCTGCAGAAATGTATCGATAACCTGACACTCTTTATCACTGAGATTCGTGTAGGTAACGGTGCGGCCTGCCGGCGGAACGTCGGAAGAGGAATTGTCATTCGGTTCTTCATGGAAGACGGAGGAAGTACTGCAATTCTGAACAGAATAGAGAAGGACTTCTGCATCATCGTAAGCAGAACTGTCATAAGGGGTAGCACCTACAAGCCAGGCCGAGTCAACATTCAGAAACTGGCTGAGCTTCTCCAGTTCATAAGGGCTGACGCCATTTTTCTGAGCCAGCCAGTTATGGACGGTTGATTTTGATATGCCGAGTTGAGCGGCAAGCTGGGCTGAATTAATTCCTAATTTGTCCATTTCCATGCGAAGGCGTTTTGTAAATCTATCTTTGTTGAAAACCAATGCAGAACCTCCATTTGTGTATTACTGAGTTCATTGTATAACAGCAAAAATGGGATATAAGTTCAGATTAGCTGAACTATCTGACTTGACGGTTCAGATTAGCTGAACTACCCTGAATGTGATGCGCACAGCATCACCACATTATTGCGGAGAAGATGTATGGGCCTTCCGCGGCAGAAAAGGAGAATAAAATGAGACCTAGTCAGACAATTTTCGATTATGCGAAGCTGCGTGGTGCGATTCGTGAGCATTTCGGAACAGAGGGCGCGTTTGCAAAGGCAATTGACCGCAGCCCGAACTACATTTCAAAGGTATTCCAGGGGAAGAGCAACTTCAGCGCAATTGATGTGGTGAAGGCTGCAGAGGCTCTGCAGATTTCCACCGATGATATCGGGAAGTATTTTTTTGAAAAGAGATAATGATGTACAGCAGCTGGAGCTCGATCCGGCTGGCAGTGGCCCTTCGGGCCTTGGCCACATGGCGATTTCAATTGTAAATGTGACTGCAAGCAGTCAATTTGTGTCTATCCAGAGTTAGTCGAATTTGTCTGAATTGTGCGAGTGTCGCCTTACGTATGGTATTTGATTAATCACGGCAATTTACTATTGAAATTGCCATGTGCTGAACAGATAAGATATAATGCTCCTGTATGCCGGGATGGCAGACAGGAGTATTTTTTATGGCAAGATTGACTTTTGCGGGAGGAGTCTTCCCGTACAACGGTAAGGAGCTTTCGCGGGATCAGCACATCCGGAATGTTCCGCCCCCGGAGGGAGAACTGTTCTATCCTCTGCAGCAGCACATTGGCGCGCCGGCGATTCCGGTGGTGCAGATCGGGGAATACGTATATGCCGGGCAGATGATCGCCCGGGCAGATGGGGAACTGTCTGCGAATATATTTGCTTCGGTGTCGGGACAGGTGGTTGCCATCGAAATGATTCGGGATATTTCGGATCAGCCGACGGAATGCATTGTGATCCGAAACGATGGACAATATCAAGAGGTGTATTATCCGGAGAATCCGGATCCCTCGCACATGGCTCGAAATGAAATTCTGGCAGCAATCCGGGATGCCGGCGTGGTGGGGCTGGGAGGCTCCGGTCTGCCGACGCATTACAAGCTGATGAATGCGAACCCGGCTACAATGAATACGGTGATTGCCAACTGCGTGGAGTGCGAACCGTATCTGACAGGGGATTATCGCCGAATTCTGGAGGATCCCTGGAAGGTGATCGGAGGACTGGCGATCTGCCTGTCTGTTTTCCCAAAGGCAAAGGCAATCATTGCGGTTTCGGAATCGAATCGGGAGGGGTATCGTCTTTTGCGGGAGCTTCTCATCAACAATCCGAGAATCTATGTTCGTCAGTGCAAGGAAAAATACCCGCAGGGCTCAGAGCGCCAGCTGATTCACGCCATCACGGGACGGACCCTGAACGCAAAGATGCTGCCCTACGAAATCGGCTGCATGGTATTGAATACAGAGACATTGGCTGCCATCAACCAGGCTGTTCTGATGCGGGAACCTCTGTTCACGAGAATCGTTACTGTCTCCGGGGAAGCGGCGGCATCTCCCTGCAACCTTCGGATTCGCTGCGGAGAGACGTATCGTGACCTTCTGGAGCAGGCAGGCGGTCTGAAGCGATTCTGCCGGGAAAACAATACATTGTTCCTTGCGGGAGGCCCACTGACGGGCAGGGAAATCGTGAATCTGGACGCGCCGGTGACGAAGCTGACATCAGGCCTTGTCTGTCTGTCAAAGCGATCGGTACAGGAACAGAAGGAGACGCCCTGCATTCGATGTCGCCGGTGTACGCAGGTGTGCCCGAATCAGATTGTTCCGATGCAGCTGATAAAGGACGTGCGAAAGAGTGATAAACCGGCCTTTGTAGAGCATGCGGGACTGGAGTGCTGTGACTGCGGCTGCTGCAGCTACGTCTGCCCGGCGAAGATCAATCTGTCGGAGGAGATTGGAGCCATGAAGCAGGAGTGCCTGCAGAACAGTGAGCTGGCAGGGCAGTATGCAAGGAGGTATCAGTCGTGACGAGCAAGACATACAAGGCTTTTGGAGCGGCTCCCTTCGTACGGACCCGAATGACCACCGGCGATCTGATGTATCTGGTGGTGCTGGCACTTCTGCCCTGTGCGGGCATTGGTATTTATCACTATGGCTTTCATGCGGCGCTTCTTATTGGAATCTCCGTATCGACAGCTATCGTATTTGAACTGATCTGCAATTGGATCTGGAGGAGTCGTGCCTCGTCGGTTATGGATTATTCCTGCGTGGTGACGGGGCTGATCGGCGGATTGATTCTGCCGCCTGCAGCACCGTATTGGGCGGCAGCGGCATTATCGGCAATGGCTATTTTCCTGTTCAAGCATGCCTTCGGCGGTCTTGGAAGGAATCTTCTGAATCCGGCGATGGCGGCGAAATGCGTTCTGCTCGTGACATGCCGGGATATGATGACGGACCTTACGACCGGCCAGTACACGGCGCTTGCGCCGATTGAGATGCTGCAGGGAGGTGAGACGCCGAGACTTTCGGATATGCTGACCGGAAATGTGACGGGCTGCATCGGCACGTCCTCGGCGATCGCGGTGCTGGCTGCAGCCGTTATTTTGTTCCTGGCAGGAATGATTGATCTGACAATTCCGCTTGCTGCGATGGTCGGATTTTCCGTTTGCTATGTGTTTATCGGTCGATACGGAATGTCATCCTACACGCTGGCAATTCAGCTATGCGGCGGAAGTTTCTTATTCACCTGCTTTATCATGGCAGAGGATTATACGACGAGCCCTATCTCGCGGCCGGCACGAATATGGTACGGGGTGCTGCTCGGCTGCGGGACCTTTGTGATGAGGAAGCTGGGACTGTATGAAGACGGTGTTGTGTATGCCCTTTTGCTGGTGAATTTCCTGCGTCCTCTGTTGGATCGAAAGCTTGCGCCCAAACCGTTCGGTGCAACGGCGAGCAAATGGGTGATCCGTGAGGCGAGAGATAGAAGGCAGCGGAATACGGGCAGCGGCGTCAGCAGAAACGAGACCACCGTCCGCCGAAGACGCCCTGCAGAAGCTGCCGAGGGGGAGGCAGACCGCCTGACAAGGCAGGCAGAGCAGACGGCAGCGCCGCCTGAGCAGGAATATCAGGAGACTGTCCCCGCAGGCGGCGGCACCACGACATCGGTGCGGGCGGAACACACGGAACAGATCAAACCGGCTGAACGAACCGCACGCAGTAAAAAGGCTGACGGAACAGAGCGGAATAAGAAGCCTGAAGGAACGGAACACATAGAACAAAAGGAGCGGACAGAACAGGCGGAACGGACGAATGAGGCAATTGATGAGGAGTTTCGCCGCTTCCAGGAGCTGATCGAGAAGGAGGCAAGAGGTCTCGAGACAGCTCGTTATACAGGAAATGACAGCCTCCTGCGAGAGGCCTATGCAGAGGCAGAAGCCGAGCAGGAAAAGCATGCCGGAGCCTTAGCCGGGGAAGAGAAACAAAAGCCCTGAACAGATCGCTGAAGGCTGGCACGTCCGTTTCACGATAACCGGCTGTTTTGCAGGCAGCAACGGGAGATTTGGAATATTGATACGATTGTTCGTACATGCGGCAGCATAGAATGAGAGGAGATTATGATGAAGAATATCATGTATCGCAGCACCAGAAGTGAGAGCACGCCGATCCCGGCATCGCAGGCAATTCTGAAGGGCCTGGCGGATGATGGAGGACTGTTCGTTCCGACCGAGCTGCCGAAGCTGGATGTCACGTTGGAGGAGCTGGCAGGAAAACCCTATCAGGAGGTTGCCTATGAAGTGATGAAGCTCTTTCTGACGGACTATACCGAAGAGGAGCTGCGCAGCTGTATTGCAGCTGCTTATGATGAGAAATTTGACACACCGGCTATTGCTCCGCTTCGCGCGGCAAACGATGCGATGTACATGGAGCTGTTCCATGGATCCACCATTGCCTTCAAGGATATGGCATTGTCGATTCTGCCGCATCTGATGATCACGGCAGCGCGCAAAAATCAGGAGGACAAGCAGATTGTAATCCTGACAGCAACCTCCGGCGACACCGGAAAGGCGGCTCTGGCCGGCTTTGCAGACGTGCCGGGAACGAAAATTGTGGTGTTCTATCCCAAGGACGGAGTGTCCTCCATTCAGGAGCGGCAGATGGTGACGCAGAAAGGAGACAACACCTGCGTCATCGGAATTCGTGGAAATTTTGATGATGCGCAGAGCGGCGTAAAGAAGATTTTCACCGATCCGGATGAAAAGGCCAAGCTGGCAGCGGCCGGATATCAGTTCTCCTCTGCAAATTCCATCAATATCGGTCGTCTCGTACCGCAGATTGCATACTACGTGTGGGCATATACGAGACTCCTGGGAGCAGAAGGCAATGCGCAGGCAGATGCAGCCGTGCAGGCCGGCGCAGGAAAGGAGCAGGGAATCCAGGCAGGAGAAGCCATCAACTTTGTAGTTCCGACCGGTAACTTCGGCAACATTCTGGCAGGCTATTATGCACAGCAGCTGGGCGTTCCGATTCACAAGCTGATCTGCGCTTCCAACGCGAATAAGGTCCTGTTCGATTTCTTCCAGACAGGTGTGTATGACCGCAACCGTGATTTCATTCTGACGACCTCGCCGTCTATGGATATCCTGATCTCTTCTAACCTGGAGAGACTGATCTATCACATCGCCGGGGACAGTGCCAAGGCCGATGCGGATCTGATGCAGGATCTTTCCCAGAAGGGAAAATACGAGATTACCCCGGCCATGCAGGCACAGCTTGCAGACTTTTACGGCGGCTGGGCAACCGAGGAGGAGACGGCAGCGGAGATCCGCGAGCGCTACGAGAAGGACCAGTACGTCATTGATCCGCATACCGCTGTTGCATCAGCTGTGTATGGCAAATACCGCAGAGAAACGAAAGATGAGACGAAGACGGTGATCGTATCGACAGCATCTCCGTTCAAGTTCGAGACAGCCGTTATGAAGTCATTGGATCAGCCGCATGACCTTCCGGATCTGGAGCTGGCAGATGCACTGTCTGCTGTCAGCGGCGTAGCGGTTCCGCAGGCGGTAGCCGGACTGCGCGGCGCAGAGATTCGCCACAAGACAGTATGTGACGGGAATACAGCAGCAATGGCGCAGGAAGTGGAGAAGTTCCTGGGACTGTAAAAGGGGCTTAACTTCAGCACCACCTGTCAATTTGAATCGTGAATTCATCCGCGGTGCGCCTGATTCACGTTGAAATTGCCAGGCGCTGTCCGGGATTTTACAGTAACAGATACAAAATCTGCAGATAGGAGCATTATGGAAGAGAACAAGTGTATTGAGCGTTTGGCAAAGCTTCGCCAGGCAATGGCGCGTGAGGGAGTGGAGGCATTTCTGATCCCTACAGCGGATGATCACAATTCGGAGTACGTGGCAGAACATTATAAGGCAAGAGAATATTTCTGCGGGTTCACCGGCTCGGCAGGAACGCTGGTGGTTCGTGCCGAGGACGCAGCCCTCTGGACGGATGGCCGTTACTACATTCAGGCGGCCAAGGAGCTGGAAGGAAGCGGTGTTACTCTGATGAAGATGGGAGCACCCGGCGTTCCGACCATCCAGGAGTGGCTGAAAGCAAATCTGCCGGAGGGATCCGTACTGTCTTTTGACGGACGCTGCCTGACAAAGAGTGAGGGAGAAGAGCTGGAGACAGCCCTGTCTGCCCGGTCTGTAGCGATTCGCTCTGATCTGGATCTCGTGGAGGAGTGCTGGGAGAATCGCCCGGCCCGCCCGGAGACACCGGTGTTCCTGCTGGATGCAGAAAAATACGCAGGAGAGACGGCAAAGTCCAAGATCAGTCGTTTGCGCAGCCGTATGCAGGAGCAGAATGCAGATAGCTTTGTTACCGGGAAGCTGGATGAAATCATGTGGCTTCTGAACATTCGAGGCAACGACATCGAATGCAATCCGGTGGCTCTGTCCTACGTGATTGTAACGAAAGATGAGGTCTCCCTGTATCTGCAGGAGAGCGAGGCAACGGAAGAGCTAAGAAGTTATCTTGCGGAAAACCGGATTGCACTGAAGGCCTACGAGGATTTCTGGAAAGAGCTGGAAGAGCTTCCGGCAGACCTTTCTGTCTGGATGGATCCGGAAGGCTGCAGTTATTCCATCTGGAAAAAGCTGTTTAGGAAAGGTGCGCGGAAGCTGGTAGAGCTGCCGAGCCCCCTGAATCTTATGAAGGCAATCCGGAATGAGACTGAAATCCGGAATTTCAAGAGCTGCTACGAAGAGGACAGTGCAGTTCTGACGAAGTTTATTTATTGGGTTAAACAGCGGATGGCAGCTGGAGATCAGCTGACAGAAGGAAGCGCCGCAGCCTATCTGGATCACCTTCGCTCAGAAATTTCTGACTATGTGGAGCTGTCCTTTGGAACCATTTCTGCCTATGGCAGCAATGCGGCCATGATGCACTATGAGCCGGATGCAAACGGCGGTGCCAAGCTGGAGCCGGAAGGAATGCTGCTGGTGGATTCCGGCGGACATTATCTGCGCGGAACAACTGATGTAACGAGAACCATTTCCCTTGGACCTGTGACCGAGGATATGCGCCGCAGCTATACGCTGACTGCGGTTTCGCAGCTCCAGATGATGGGAACCGTATTCATGAAGGGCTGCAACGGAATGACCCTGGATATTATGGCCAGAGAACCGATGTGGGCCAATGGAATGGACTACAAGTGCGGTACAGGCCATGGAATCGGATATCTTCTGAACGTGCATGAAGGACCTCAGAACCTTCGCTGGAGAAAGCGAAATGAGGCAGATACGACACCGTTTGAACCAGGAATGGTAATCTCTGACGAACCTGGTGTCTACAAGGAAGGTCAGTACGGCATCCGTATCGAGACCATCTTGATCTGCAAAGAGTGGGGGACCACACCGGACGGCGAGTTCCTGTGTTTTGAGCCGTTGACCTTCGCGCCGCTGGACCGCGATCTCATTGATCCGGACGTATTGACGCCGCATACAAGAGAACTGCTGAACCAGTACCATCAGGATGTACTCACACATGTTCTTCCGTATCTGAATGAGGAGGAGAGTGAGTGGCTTCGTAAAGAGTGCGCTGCGATCTGATAGGCAGTTACTGTTTGCGCGGGCAGCTGAAGACGGGTGGCGGACAGTTCAACTACCCGTTTTACAGGCTGTGGACAATAGGGCGCAGGATTGCTATACTGAGAGCAACCCGGAAGCATTTTTCCTGTGTTATTTTGAACCTACAAATACTTTAAACGGGAACCCAGTCATGCACTATGGCTGTCGCGCCCCCGCCGGAAGGCGGAAGGCATGGAAGCAATTCCATCTCCTAGGGAAGGCAAAAATAGCTGCCGCGGGCACCCACCTGGCTGAGGCTAGGAGTCAAAGTGCACAGGGCGGACGGGTTATTTTCAGAAATGGTAAAGGCTGCCTGGAGCAATGCTCTGGGCAGCCTTTTTGGTATATGTCTCTGGCCAACCTCATCGATCATGCGCAGCATTTGAGATGAGGCGCTGAATGTTACACATATGTATGCGCCAGCTGCGTGAGTGTCGCAGACACGCAGTGGCTGATTTTTATTTGCGGCGTTGTCTGCGTGAAATGAAAGGGGAGAACATGGCAGCAGTTAAGAGGCTGTTCACAGCACTGTTATATGGAGCGGTCGGAATTCTGACAGGCATTGTGCTGGTGTTCAGCCTTCTGACCGTGATGGTGTTCCGACAGTATGAGCAGAATGATCTGTTCGATGTGGTACAGGAGCATACTGGTTGGCTTTTGATTTCCATGGCGGCTGTGCTGTTGATTTTCGGATTGGTGGTGCGTTCTCTGGATCGGAGAACAGGGGCGGGCGCAGAAGAATGCGTGCGGCAGCCAGGCAGAAGCGAAGATACAATCTACGGGCGGGCAGTGTTTCCATGGCCGATGGTGCTGGTCTCAGGTGGGTTCTCGCTGTTCCTGGTGTTGGTGATCCGCGGCATGGCAACCAATGATGCACTGCAGCTGGATGTCATTATGCAGGAGTTCTCGAGAGGAAATTACGACTCTTTACAGATGGGCGGATATCTGTATGTTTATCCGTTTCAGGTGAGCTATGTGCTGATCGGGCAGCTGATTGCGGGAGTCTGTGGGGATTCTAATTATCTGGTCTACCAGCTGCTGAACGTGATCTCCATCGTGTGCAACCTGTACTGCCTGTATCAGATTACCTGGGAGCTGTTCCATGACCGGAGGATTTGCGCGGTGATGCAAATGCTGTCCATGGGCTGCTGGTTTTATTACGTCTTTGCTACCTTTATTTATTCGGATCTGTGGTCGTTTGCTTTTCAGACGGCGGCACTTCTGTGGGAAATCCGATATCTGCGGGAGCATCGGATTTATCAAATGGCGGGAGCAGGCGTTTGGATTGCCGTTGCCTCGCTCCTGAAAACCAACTGTTATGTGGCATTGATTGCGATGATCTGCCTGCTTCTCTGGGACGGATTACAGAGCCGGAAATGGATTGGCTGGGGGCGTCTGGCAGCGATGATCCTGATGCTGTTCGTGATGACCTTCGGACTGCAGAAAGCAGTGAATGCTGCGGTGGCAAGGACGGCAGGACTTTCTTCCATGCCGTCCGGAACCCCGGCGATTACCTACATTGCAATGGGAATGCAGGAGACGGAAGGAAAGTGCGGCTGGTACAACGGAACCAATGTAGCCTTGTACCGGGAATCTGGTTTTGAACAGGAGGCCGCCGAAGAGGCGGCAAAGGCATCCATCCGGGAATCCATTGGGGAGTTTCAGAATTCCGGGCGGTATTTGGTGAAATTTTATCTGAAAAAGTTCCTCTCCCAGTGGGGGGATCCGACCTGCGTTTCCATGCGGGAAATGGAGGAGACGGATCGTCATGCGGAGTCGGTGTCGGCTTTGGCAGAATCTCTTATTTTCGGAACAGGAAGCCGCATCCTGCAGTGGGGAATGAACGTGATGCATTCCGTTATCTATCTGGGCGTGTTCGTGTATCTGTGGGTGCGGGCTGGGCATTCCCTTCGAAAGCGTAAAAGACAGGAAATCCAATCCGGTGAGATTCTGATTGTGTTGTTCCTGTTCGGCGGAATGATGTTCCATCAGCTGTGGGAGGCGTCGGGACGTTATGTGATGCGTTACTATCTGACTATGCTGCCGCTTTCGGCATGGGGCATTACCTGGCTGCTGCAG
>CAYLUU010000083.1:0-4161 GCA_964386925.1 uncultured Sarcina sp.
CCAGATTTGTGATGTTATGACACCAGGAACCCAGAATCTGTAGATTCGATGTGTTCCTGTCTTCTTGAGGAGTTTTGAATCTGATATCTACACCATTTCCATCTGCAGAATGTCTTCCATCGGAATATGGATTCTCTGGGCAAGCTCGCCAGCCTCATGCAGCCGTCCTTCTTTTCTCTGAAAATCCTCTCCCTGCCTGATGCTCTCCGCTTCTTCCATAGTCCTCTCCAGCACGACTTCCCGTACATTCGACGGGAGTTTGCGCACCACGCCGGTTTCCGTCACATACTCACCGCCTGCCTTCCGCAAATCCGGGCGGAAATACGTGATTCTCACCTTCTGTGAATACCCCCGGCTGTGCAGCTGTGCGGCCAGAACCTGCATAATCCGGTTCAGTTCCTCCTTCGCATCCTCATCCAGTTCAATCTTCTCTGTAGTCTGCCGAGCCGTCTCCTGCACGGCATCACCGTATCCCGTAAGTGCCGCGAACGGCGAGAACTGCGCCGCCCTCTCCGCCATTCCCATCGGCGGATGGTGCAGTGACCGGTGATGCGGCAGCTCAATAATATCTTCATATGGATTCTGTGTATTTGCTGTCTTCATTCCATGAATCATTCCCTTCATTCACTTCAATCGTGTCCGATGTATATATTCCTTGCGTTTTCCTTCCCGCATCCGAAGGATTTCTGCACGCTCTAGTACAGCGTTTGCAAAATAACCAGCCAGATAACGCAGAATGATTTTCGGAGGGTGCACATCATGCCTTATGCCCTCCGATCTGCTGGTTGCGCTGGATCCCGGTCGCCCCCTCCTCCAGATTCATGCCCTTGAGGATGGCATTTTTGCCGTATTTTCCCTTAATCTGCAGAACAGCCTCCTGGAGCTGATGTTCCTTCTGCTGCTCTTTGCGCTGCTCCTGCCGGCGCTGTTCCTTCGCCTCATAATCCGTGAACAAATCCAGCTGCTCATATTCCTGTTCCTGAACCGCCTCCTGCTCACTCACAATCCGTCCCGCTGTCAGGTAGATCCGGCGAACCAGAAGATCCGGATTTACGATCTCCTCGAACAGCTTCACTGCGTTCTCCCGAATCATCCGCGACGAGGATGTCCACAGCTCCAGATGCCTGCTGCCGTGTGCCGGTTTCGGAACCGGCTTCCCGTAACGATCGGATACAACCGTTCCGCGGTAGCGTGGCCGCCCTTCCTCCGGGGTCAGGCTCGCATTGTCATATCCCACATCCAGCACCAGCTGATCTGTCACCTGGCCCTTCTCCACCAGATCCAGTGACAGCTGCTCCGCCATCTCCCGCAGCACGAGCCTGGCCTTATCATAGGGATACGGGCAGGACAGAACCTGCCCGGAGCTGCTGCTGTGCGATGCCGGACGGTAGGCCTTGATGTCAGCAATGGTGCAGGGTTCCCACCCCCATGCATGATCGATGAGAAGCTCCGCTGCCACGCCGAACATTCGGTACAGCAGCTCTTCATTATAAAAATCCGACGCGCCTCCCAGTGAGCACCTTGCAATATCACCCATCGTCCGCAGGCCGACCTCCTGCAAACGGCGCACATACCCGCGCCCCACCCGCCAGAAATCCGTCAGCGGTTCATGGGTCCACAGAGACCGCCGGTAGCTCATCTCGTCCAGCTCTGCAATCCGTACACCGTTCTGATCCGGCTCGATATGCTTTGCCTCGATGTCCATTGCCACCTTGCACAGATACAGATTCGTCCCGATTCCTGCCGTTGCCGTAATGCCGGTCTCCTGCAGAACCTCGAGAATCATCTTCATCGCCAGTTCCCGCGGCGTCATATGATAGGTTTTCAGGTAAGCCGTCGCGTCCATGAATACCTCGTCGATGGAATACACATGAATGTCTTCCGGTGCGATGTACCGCAGGTAGATCTGATAGATTTGCGTGCTGACCTTCATGTAACGTGCCATCTGCGGCGGTGCCACGACATATTCCAGTGCCAGCGACGGATTCCGGCGCAGCTCATTGGCATCCGAGGAGCTGCCGATCAGCTGATGCACCGGTGCACGGCGCTCCCTTTCTGCGTTCACCTGACGCACTCGCTGTACAACTTCGAACAGTCGGGCACGCCCTCCGATTCCATAGGCTTTCAGGGACGGTGATACCGCCAGACAGATCGTCTTCTCCGTGCGGCTTGGATCTGCCACGACCAGATTGGTAGTCAGCGGATCCATGCCTCTATCCACACATTCAGACGAGGCATAAAAGGATTTAAGATCTATGGCGATGTAGGTGCGCTCCGGTTCTGACATATTGCAATGCTCCTGATGCACAGACGCCAGGAGTCGAACACTCGCCACGGTCCGCTCCTGTCTGTCTAAAACAATGATCGATGATGTGCTATAAGAATAGCAGAACGTTTGTTCGTATTCAAGGTTTTGAGGGAACGTACTAGAATGTATTTGTTCAACTCGTCAAAAGTGACATTAAGGAGGGGACAACAATGTCAGCAATTGAGATTAAAGAGGAATTACAGGCCTGCATGAACCGTGCCGTGGAGCGCCGGGAGGTGGCGGGCTGTACGCTGTGTCTGATTCGTGACGGCCAGGAGCAGATTTATCTGGAAAGCGGTTATGCGAATATCGAGGAGAAAAAAACGATTGCCCGTAACAGCATCTACCGCATGTATTCCATGTCGAAGCCGGTAACGGCTGCAGTGATGATGACGCTGGTGGAAAAGGGCTTCGTCGATTTGCAGGAGCCGATCTACAACTATTTTCCCAGCTATCGTCATCAGAATTACATGACACCAGAGGGCCAGCTGCGCCCGGTATCGGAATGGCATCCCATGAAGGTGCGTGACATTCTGAATATGACCTCCGGTCTCGTCTATCCCGACGCATCCACCAGACCCGGCCGGGAAACAGGGGCTATTTACGATGATGCCATCCAGCGCCTTGGAACCGATCATGCCATGACAACCGCCGAATTTGCAGAGCGAATCGGTGAGTGTACGCTTCTCTTCGAGCCCGGATCAAGCTGGAATTACGGTGTTTCCGCAGACATTGTCGGTGCGGTCATCGAGAAGGTGACCGGAATGACCTTCCGTGAATATGCCAAAGAGGCCATCTTCGATCCGCTCGGCATGACAGATACTGACTTTCTGGTCCCGGAGGAGAAGAAATCACGTCTTGTGGTTGCATACGGCAACGAAAATGGCAAAGAGGGTGCTCCGCTGGTTCCTTACATCGGGAACAATCTGGCCATCCGCAATGACGGCGGCGAGAATCCCTTCGAGTCCGGCGGTGCCGGCCTGTTCTCGACGCTCGATGACTATCGCAGATTCACCGGCATGCTGATGAATCATGGAATCGATGAGAACGGCAAGCGCATTCTGCGTCCGGGAACGGTGCGTCTCATGACCGGCGGACAGCTGAGCCGTGCGCAGCAGGAGAGCTTCGACAACTGGGGCGGTCTCGAGGGACACACCTACAACTGCCTGAACCGCGTCATGCTGAATCCCGCCCAGGCTGTAACGATTGGTCACAAGGGCGAGTACGGCTGGGATGGCTGGCTGGGAACTTATTTTGCCAACGATCCGGAAGTGAACCAGACCATGCTGCTGATGCTGAACAAAAAGGACTACGGAACGCAGCGCCTCACGAGACAGCTGAGGAATATCATCAATTCGGATACAATGTAAGCCACTGCTGATTTCCGGTATATTATTTGTAAAAGAGCCAGTTATGTAAACTCGAGGGGCAGGGCTTGACGCGTCATTGTAGAATAGAAATAGAAAAAGGCTACCGATAGACGGTTAGCCTGATCAAGCAGTTGCTTAAATAGCCGTCACTTTCTCAGGGTGGGCGGCTATTTCTGCGTCTTATCGTCTTTCCCTAGCGCATATCCAATAGAGAAACAGGACACGCACAGGCTCAAAATCCCAATAAAATCCGAAATATTCATGTTCTCCTCCTTTCCATGAAAACACCACAATTGGTATTTATGTAATCGGAGGGTCACAGTCCCTCCGAAGAAGGACTAACCGCCTACCGTTCTGGTAGCCTCAAGTTTCAAAATAACACATTTGTTCGAATTCGTCCACAAGTAGCCGATTCACGTCGAAATCACTAGGTGTTAACCAGCCATCATAAAACACGCTCCCGCAGCATTATCTGCTGCAGAA
>CAYLUU010000083.1:4261-10321 GCA_964386925.1 uncultured Sarcina sp.
TAGGTGTTAACCAGCCATCATAAAACACGCTCCCGCAGCATTATCTGCTGCAGAAGCGCGCCAAACCAACCCTATCGTTTTTTATTATAAATACTTGTCCTATTATCCCATCGTCTTTGCCACAACCCGAATCACGTTCGCTGCATTGTACTGCAGATCGGCCTTCGTGATGATATAGCCGTCCTTTTCCTTGCCGGTGATCACTGCCTCGATGATGTCATTGACGTTCTTCTGGCAGCCGGGCATCTGCATGTCATTGCCCGCATAGATGCAGCCGGTGGACGCCGAGATCGGGTAGATCGGCTTGAACTTGCCCGTCAGAGCCGGCATGTCCTGCGATGTGAACCAGTCGGTCATGATGGTTCCCGCAAAGCCCCACTCGTCTCTTGCCATGCCCTGGATCAGGTCATGATTGTTCGCGGTATGGATGCCGTTCAGCAGGTTGTAGGATGTCATGATGGACAGCGGCTGCGACTCCTTCACCGCGATCTCAAAGCCCTTCAGGTAGATCTCGCGCAGCGCTCTCTCGCTAACATGTGCGTTAACAAAGTACCGGTTGTCCTCCTGATTGTTCACTGCAAAGTGCTTGATCGTCGTGCCCTTGCCCTTATGCCGCTGCACGCCATTCGTCATAGCGGCTGCCACCTTGCCGGCGACCAGCGGATCCTCGGAATAGTATTCAAAATTACGACCGCACAGAGGGTTGCGATGAATGTTCATCGCCGGAGCCAGCCACAGATCTACGTTAAACTGCTCCATCTCCGCACCGACCATATCGCCGGCCCGCTCCACCAGCTCCGTATTCCAGGACTGTGCCAGTGCCCAGCCGATCGGAATCGCCGTGCAGTACTGGTAGTAGGTGTCCACTTCCTCGTCCTTCAGATTCGGATCGAACGGCACGAAGGAATCTCCCAGAATACTGCCGCCGGGCAGAAGCTCGCCGTCCTTTGTCGTTTTGAATACCGGCTGCAGGCGAAGTCCTGCAGGTCCGTCTGCCAGAATCATGCCCTTGATGCCGCGGCTCTTCAGGCATACAGAGGAGGTATCTCCTGCCGCGCCCGGAACGGTCGACGAAGCATTTCCAACGATCTCGCCGCTGTCCGCGCGCAGGGTTCCCACGCAGAACTGGGCCAGCTCTTCGATGCTCAGCTGCGCAACCAGCTCCTCCACGGTTGCCTTGCCGGACAGCACATCCTCCATGGTGATAGTCTCTGTCTTGTCGGTGTGATATTCCTCGCGTGCTCCCTGGTACACAATCAGCTCCGTCGGAATGGTATTGCCATCCACGAACGTTCTCGCTGCATCCACCGGAATTCCAGCTGCCTTCTTCGCCTTTACCTTCTCTGCTTCCGGCTTGATTTCATTCAATTCCACATCCAGCGGGAACAGATTTTTGACGTATCTGGTAGTATGTGCCTCTGTCAATGTGACAAGTCCTGCCACAACGGTATCTGCAGAGCTGTTGCCGATACGGATCACGTAATCACCCGGCTCCAGAATCCAGGCTGCCTCTTTCTCCGAATAGGATGCCATCGATTCTACCGGATAGGTCAGTGTTACCTCCTCGGATTCCCCGGGCACAAGGAGTTTTGTTTTCACATAGGCCGCGAGCTCCTGATAAGGCTTGTCCAGCGTTCCCTCCGGTGCGCTGTAATACACCTGTACGACTTCTTTGCCGGAATACGTGTCGCCCGTATTGGTGACAGTTGCCGTAATCTGCACTTCACCGTCCTGCACGTTCACCTTGCCCGGCTGAATGGCAAAGCTCGTGTAGGACTTGCCGTAGCCAAAGCAATACAGCGGCTCCACGCCGAAGCTGTCAAAATACCGATAGCCCACATAGATGCCATCCTCGTACATCTCATCATTGACGCTCTCGTTGTGGCTGAACTTCGCCGAAGACGGATAGTCCATGTAATGCTTCGCCCACGTGTCTGTCGTCTTGCCGGAGGGCGTCACCTTGCCGGTCAGTACATCCAACAGCGCATCGCCGCCGAGATTTCCCAGCTGCGTCATCAGCAAAATTGCGTTCACACCGGAAACCGCCTTGATCTCGGTAAGATCCATTACCCCACCGATATTCAGAACCACAATCGCCTTGTCATAGGCAGCGGCAATGGTCTTAATGTTGGCAAGTTCCTCCGGATACAGACGGTAATCGCCTTCCTCGTCAAAGCGGTCTGCGCCCTCGCCGGAGTTGCGTGCGATCACATACACGGCCGTGTCGGTATCGGAAGCCTTGATGTCCTCCTCGGTAATCAGCTCGCAGGCAGGATCCTTGTAGGGTGTGTCAAAGGTTACGATGAACTCTGTAACGCCCTTGCGCTCTGCCTCTTCCTTCGTCCACGCGAGGTAGTCCGCCTTTGCCTTCGTCACTTTCGCTTCCTGGCGGTCCAGCCAGAGCGTACTGGAAACCGTAAGGCCTGCATTGAGGAAGCCCTGCTCCACGTTGACATTGCTCCTCGTATTCACATCGCCCGAGCCGGTTCCGCCCTTAATGGTGCCGCGGACGCCGTTGCCATATACGGCAACCTTCCCGGCCTTCAGCGGCAGCGCACCGTCATTCTCCAGGAGCACCATGCACTCCCCGGCCAGCTCTCTGGAAATCTTGCCATGCGCAATCTCTCTTTCTTCGATTTCGTTGGTTGTTGATGCGTAGTATTTTGCCATTCTGTTTTACCCTCCTTGCTGCTCATGTACGCTCTCGCCCAATAAATTTGCCGGGCTCTGAATTGTTGCATTGTCTACTCTCCCAGTAGATGATACATCACATGGATATCCTCATACTCCCCGTTTTTATTCAGGAATCCGCCCGGAATCACTCCCAGATCAACGAACCCAAGGCGTTTGTATAAGTGATAGGCATGCACATTCGAGTCCACAACTGCATTGAACTGGAGAACGCGATAGCCCTGCCTTCCCGCCTGCTCCAGGCAGTCCTTCACCAGCAGCTCTCCGATGTGCAGGCCGCGCATCGTTCCGTCCACCGCATAGCTGGCATTGGCAATGTGTCCTGCGCGGCCGATGTTATTCGGATGCAGGATATAGAGTCCCACAACCTTTCCTTCATATTCTGCAACCGCAGTATACTGTCCTTCGAAAAAGCCTGTGGCCTCCTCTTCCTGCAGACCTTCCATCTGGGGAAACGCCATGCCCCCATCCACAACCTCGTTCCAGATGCGCCGGCAGACCGCTGCATCATCCGAACGAAATTTGCGAATCTCAACCTTCTCTGCCATATCATTTGCTGCTGTATATTCCATCTCAAAAATCTCCTTTTCTTACCTTGTATGTCGCTTCCGCCATAGTCATTTCGTGATACGTTATGTCTATGGAGGGCAATAAAATGACACCTGCAGAAACAATCAGACCATCCGCAGACCTTCGGAATCACTACAACGAGGTTTCCGGGTTTTGATCATGGAAAAAGACCTCGCCTTTTATAAAATTGACGAGGTCCGAAAAATTATAACAATCTATGCCATTACAGATCAACAGCAGGACTATTTGAGCATCCTCAAGGGAGAAGCATAGCTTTCATGTTACTCTGTGATATACACTCTCGGGATCCTCTTTCCCAGATCGCAGGCGAATTCATAGTTGAACCTTCCGGAGAGCTCGCCGAGCAGCTCCAGCGAAATGTTCTCCTCTCCATCGGTTCCGATCAATGTCACCTTATCGCCTTCTGCTGCCTCCGGAATCTCCGTCACATCCACCATGAACTGGTCCATGCACACGCGTCCCAGAATCCTTGCTCTCTTTCCATGAATCAGGACATAACCTTTATTCGATAGGCTCCGCGCATATCCGTCGCCGTATCCAACCGGGATTGTGGCAATCCGCGTTTCCTTCTCTGTCACATACGTACCACCATAGCTCACCGCCGTTCCGGCGGGCACGGTTTTCACATAGACAATGTGCGAATATAAGGACAGCAGCGGTTTTAACGCCACGATATCCTTCGGCACCTCCGCAGAGGGCCACAGGCCGTAGAGTGTAATTCCGGCCCGGACGAGATCCAGATTCGCCGCCGGGAAGCGCACAATGCCGGCGCTGTTCGAGCAGTGCTGAATCGGAATCCGATAGCCGAGCTCCGTCTCAATACGCCCGCAGAATTCCGTGAATTCCCGGATCTGACGCTCTGTATTCTCCACAGCGGTCTCATCTGCCTTCGAGAAGTGTGTGAAGATTCCTTCTACCTCAATCCCAGGTGTCTCCAGTGCCTTCTTCACAAAGGCCAGTCCCTCTGCATCCGGTCGAACGCCGATGCGGGACATGGCAGTGTCCACGCCGATGTGAACTTTCGCCGGCTTTCCAAGCCTTGCAGCGGCCTCCGACAGTTCCGCCAACATATCCTCCCGGAAGCACACCGGGCGAATCTCCTGTCGGATCAGATCTTCATAGCAATATTGGAAGGTGTAGCCCAGAATGAGAATCGGCTTCTTTAATCCTGCCTCCCGAAGCTCTGCAGCTTCCTCATAGGCAGCCACGGCATACCCCCAGAGATAATCCAGCGGCTCCAGAACCTCCGCGATCCGCACGGCGCCGTGGCCGTATCCGTCCGTCTTGATGACGGCGATCATCTTCGTGCCCGGCTTCAGATTCCGATGCATGTTCTCCATATTCGACCGGGCAGCAGTCAGGTCTACCTCAGCCCATACTCTGTCATGATGTTCCCACTCCGCATAGCTCATAGTAATACTCCGCTCTCCTGTATAGCCTTCACGGCCTCATGAATCCGTTCCACCGGCATCGTCAGTGCGAACCGCACATAACCTTCCCCCAGAGGTCCAAAGCTCGAACCCGGCGTGCAGATGACGCCCGATTTCTCCATGAGCTCCAGACAGAATTCCATGCTGGTCCCATGGCCATCCGGAATCTTTGCCCACACGAACATACTGCCGTGACTGTCCGGCACCTCCCAGCCGATGCTGCGAAGTCCGCCGCACAGCGCATCGCGCCTTGCCTGATACTCCTCCCGCTGGTCCTTCACCATCTGGACAGGCCCTGTCAGTGCCGCGATCGCCGCCTTCTGGATCGGCAGGAACATGCCGAAATCGATCTGACTGCGGAGCTTGCGGAACGCTGCAATCACGTCCTTTCGTCCGATGCAGAAGCTAATCCGCGCTCCCGTCACATTAAAGCTCTTTGACAGGCTGAAAAATTCCACGCCCACATCCATCGCATCCTCGTGCTGGAAGAAGCTCCCGCCCACTGCTCCGTCGAAAATGATGTCACTGTAGGCATTGTCATGCAGGATCAGGATGTCGTATTTCTTCGCAAATGCGATGATCTCTTCATAAATGGTATCGCTCGCAACGCTCCCCGTCGGATTGGATGGCAGAGAGACGATCATATATTTTGCCTTGCGGGCCACATCCTCCGGAATTTCCGAGACCCTCGGCAGGAAATTCGTCTCGGCCGTCATCGGATAATAATACGGCTCTGCGCCGGCCATCTGGGCACCGGCAATGAACACCGGATAGCAGGGTGTCGGCAGGAGCACCGTATCGCCCTCATCGCACAGAACCATTCCGATGTGTCCCATGCCCTCTTCGCTTCCGTAGCAGCTGCAGACCATGTCCGGTTCGATGGCCACGCCGAAGCGCTTTTCGTAATAATCGCAAACTGCCTGCAGTAGCTCTGGCGTATCGCGCAGCGCATATTTCCAGTTCTCCGGATCCTTCGCCGCCTCGATAAGGGCCTCCCGAATGTGCGGTGCCGGCTCGAAGTCAGGCGTTCCCACGCTGAGGTTGTAAATTGTCCTGCCCTGCTGCTCCATCTCCAGCTTTCGATTGTTCAGCGCAGCGAAGATCTCATCGCCGAACCGGTCCATTCTCTTGCTAAACTGCATATGATTCTGCCTCTTTGTTTTCTGCACATCTGTTTAGCACCTGGCGATTTCAACGTGAATCGGCCGCCCGCGGACGAATTCATGATTGAAATTGACAGGTGGGCAAGGAGCGGAGCTCCTCTGCCCAGCCACATCGAGGTTTTCCGTAGGAAAATCGAGATGTGGGTGCTGAATAGATCCTTTTCTGCGTATCTATTGTTGTAAAA
>CAYLUU010000084.1:0-10314 GCA_964386925.1 uncultured Sarcina sp.
CGCCGTACATGTGATCCGGGAAGTGATCTCCGTAGAACTTCATCAAATCTGCGATTTCCTTGAATGCCTTCATAATCTCTCTCCTTATTGAATGTTTGTTTTGTGTTATCAGGTTTTGTTGTTTGCTGTTTCTTTATGTCTGTATAGTACACAGAAGACCGTAACCAGGACGTAACCGGGTTTGCAGCCATTTGGGGTATACACAGCAAGGCCTTGCGAAGCGTGATAGAATTCTATCTGTTCAGCACCTGGCGATTTCAACGTGAATCGGGCGCCCCGCGGACGGATTTACGATTGAAATTGACAGGCGGCCAAGGCCCGAAGGGCCTTTGGCCAGCCACATCAAGGTTTTCCGAAGGAAAATCGAGATGCGGGTGCTGACGCATACATATGTGTAATGTTCAGCACCTCATCTCAAATGCTTCGCATTATCGATGAGGTTGGCCAGAGCCCATTCGCAAAATCGCTGCTACGCAGCTTTCCTTTTGCTCATGTGGCGTTCTCGCCAAATAAATTTGCAAAAATGGGCTCGTCAATGCAAGCATTACTCGCACATTTTATGCAAATTTGCTTGGCTCTGAATAGTTACTACAGATTCGGAGGATTGAATGATGAATATTCGCGATTACGGATATGTAGTAGGAACCGGCAAGCCCGGCCCTCATAATAAGATTACAGATGTGCCCGGCGTTCGTGTGGGGCAGTGCACGATTGATCAGGGTGATGTGCACACCGGCGTTACGGTTATTTTCCCTTGTGAGGGAACGGCCTATGAGCAGAAACCAGTGGCTGCCTCCTATGTACTGAATGGTTACGGCAAAACCGCCGGCACCATTCAGGTGGATGAGCTCGGCTGCATTGAGGCGCCCATCGCTCTTACCAATACACTGAATGTCGGCAAGGTCATGGACGCCATGGTTGGCTATGTGCTCCGCGAGGAGAAGGAGCGCGGCATCACGGTCCGCAGCGTCAATGTCGTAGTCGGCGAGACCAATGATTCGCAGATCAATGACATCTCAGCCCGCGCTGTCGGAGAAAAGGAAGTGCTCGAAGCCATCCACGATGCCGACCGCAATGATCCGGATTTCGAACAGGGCGATGTGGGTGCCGGCCGCTCCACGATCTGCTGTGATTTAAAGGGCGGCATCGGTTCTTCCTCCCGTGTCATTCGTTTCAATGGAAAGAACTACACCATCGGTGCTCTGGTGCAGTCTAACTTCGGCAGCCTCGAGAATCTCACCATCTGCGGGCATCCCATGGGGCAGGAGATTCAGGAGCAGCTCCGCGCCGCTTCCACACCGGATGTCGGCTCGATCATGATGGTCATCGGAACCGACCTGCCGCTGTCGGCTCGTCAGCTAAAGCGTGTCCTCAAGAGAGCCGTCGTCGGTCTCGTCCGCACCGGCTCCTACATGGGCACCGGCTCCGGCGATGTTGTCCTCGGATTCACCAACGGAAATCTCCTCGGCGATTGCTGCGGACGGGATTTCACTGAGCTGCGCATCTTCCCGGAGGAGCGGATCAACCGCGTCTTCACTGCCGCCGCAGAGGCCGTTGAAGAGGCCATTCTCAATTCCCTCAGCAATGCACATCCTGCGCAGAAGCTGAACGGAGAGACCGTGCATGCTCTGAGCGAGTTCCTGCAGCCGATGAAATGAGATGATATGAGCTCAGGATCGGCGCCACTGTGCCAACCCTGAGCTCTTTTTCATTTCCAGATATCATCGACAGTTTTGTCATCACAAACGATTCACCTCTTCGGGTAAATCACATTGCTGATGACATACTGTCCGTCGTTCACGAAGACTTCCACAAGGTTCGTCTCTGCGAAGATTTCCAGCAGGCATTGCGAACCAACGTGAGGAGTCTTGCTCTTCGTGTGCCATGTCACACCCTCCGGTAATAAACCGGTCCGATCGAGACAGATGCAGCCATTCTGCATGGAGATTTCCACGCCGCGAACGCTCCGGCTTTCACCTTCCCGCATGGTCACAAGGATTCGCTCTCTGCCTTCCTTCAGCCAATGGGCTTCCAAGCGTTCGGTTCCATCCTGTACTGCCGCGCAGCAGCCATGCTCTGCATCGTCAAAATACGCCCGCACATTCGGATGCACCGGTGTCACCAGCTCGCCACTTCGCAGCTCCACCAGCCTTGGCAGAGACATCATGCCGTTCCATGCCCTTCCGCCGGAGGCCTCATTGTCCTCCGCTTTCTGCGGCGATGGCATTCTCACCCAGGCAATGACCGTGCGTCTGCCTTCGGCATCCAGATTGCTCTGCGGCGCATACATGTCAAAGCCGTAATCCAGATATTTTTCCTTATCTCCCAGCACCACCTTCCCGGTCGCCGGGTCGAACTCCACACGCTGCATCGTGCTCTGGCTCTCCGGGAATTCCGTGCCCTTCCATCGTCCCATCGGTGAACAGATCAGCGCGTACTGATCCCCCAGCCGGAAAATATCCGGGCACTCCAGCGTATGTCCCAGCCGCTTATCCTGTACGCGACTGCAGTACTCCCAATGTTCGCTGTCCTCGCTGTGATAAATGAGCAGCACGCCTTCTTCACTCAGGTGTGTGCTCGCAAGGCACATATAGTAACCCTCTCCTTCCCGCCAAACCTTGGGATCCCGGCAATCCTGGGGATCCCCGATGGCGGTGTCGATCATGGAGGGAATGATCTGCTTTTTACCGTTTAAATTATCGAAATGATAGCCATCCTCGGAGCATATCATTGCCTGTGATTGATGATTCCTGCCGTCCTTCGCCACGAGAATGCACTCCGGATCCTCTTCCAGGTAGTGAACTGCCGTGTAATACAGTTGCATCCGGCCATCCTTCTCGATGGAGCTCCCCGAGAACACGCCATTGCTGTCATATTCCTTTGTCGGATACAGCGCCACTCCCAGATGCTCCCAGTGAACCAGATCGTCACTGACCGCATGCCCCCAGTGCATGGTGCCCCAGCGCGGCTCGTAGGGGAAATACTGGTAGAACAGGTGATATTTTCCCTTGTAATAGAGGAAGCCATTGGGATCGTTGATCCAATTCCCGGGTGCCTTGAGATGTAGTGTATTCTGCATAGCTTCTGCCTTTCCTAGGATGAAAGCTTCATAACTGCTGTTGCATCTATTTTTTCATCTATTGCATCAACAATTCGAAGCCCGTCCGATATACAAAGACGCCAATAAATCTTCGACCATTCAAAGCACCTGCGCACTCCGTATTGCCAGAAGGAGGGGATATCACTCAGTCTGATCTCTATGCACGGCCCACACATATTCGTAGGGCTGCAAGGTGAGGTCGGCCGGCTTCTCATTCGGATCCTTGCCGAAGAAATCTTTGTACCCATCCTTGAACTCCATGATCCAGACATTCTTCGGCTCGCTGGCAAAATTGAACAGCCCAACCATCTTCTCTCCGTCCTTGACGCGGATCATGCCGAGGACCGACTCGTTGTGCGTTTCGATGGTGTAGACATCCGCATCGCTTGAGAAGATCGCATCGCTGCGGCGTGCTGCCTCCAATACCGCCAGTCCTTGATGGATTCGTCCCTGCAAAGAGGTCCCATCCTCGATTCTGGCTGCATCCGCCCAGTTGAATTTGCCGCGGTGCAGGTATCTCGAATCGTCTGCCTTCAGCGGATTCTCGTGATAGGACCAGTCATTGATTGCACCGATCTCGTCGCCGCTGTAGATCACCGGAATGCCGGACTGGAACAGCAGGAAGGCGTGCAGCATCAGATCCAGCTGAATGCCGGCAGACACCTTCTCCTCATTGCCTTCAAAGCCGCCGCGCTCGATGCCGCACATCGATGCCGTGGTTCCGCAGAACCTGGCGTCTCCCGTCACGGGATCTTCATTGTACAGCTCGCCGGCGCTGGTGCTGTAGGGGAATTTTCCCAGGAAATAATCGTTGAGGAAGCGCTTGTGATCCACCTCCTTCATTCCCTTCGCCTTCAGATAATTGAAATCCAGTCCCCAGCCTATGTCATCGTGACAGCGAATGTAGTTCAGGAAGCCGTAATTTTTCGGCAAATGCACCACTTGATCCGTCTGGTAACGCAGGAGGGAGGTGTCTCTCGTTGCCACGGTATGCCACAGGGTGCACATCGTGGTCGCGTTGTAGAGCATATGACACTCCGGCTTCTCGGGCGTGCCGAAATACGGCGCCAGCTCCTTCGGCTCCATCACGACCTCGCCCAGCAGCAGAACGCCCGGGCACACAATCTCGGTAATGAGACGAATCATGCGGACAATGGTGTGCACCTGCGGAAGATTCCGGCAGTTCGTGCCCAGCTGCTTCCAGATGTAAGGAACTGCATCGATGCGGATGATGTCGATGCCCTGGTTCGCCAGATACAGAAGATTCCCCGCCATCTCATTAAAGACGATCGGATTCCAGTAATTCAGATCCCACTGATAGGGATAGAAGCTCGTCATTACGAACTTGTTCAGCTCCGGCAGGTAGGTAAAATTCCCCGGGGCCGTCTTCGGGAACACTTCCGGTACGGTCTTCTCGAACTCTGCCGGCAGGCTGTAATCGTCGTAGAAGAAATACCGGTCCTGGTACTCGCGCTCACCGGCTCTCGCTCTCCTCGCCCATTCATGCTCCTCGGAGGTGTGATTCATCACATAGTCCAGGCACACGCAGATGTCTCTTTCATGACAGTCCGCAGTCAACTCAGCCAGATCCTCCATCGTGCCCAGCTGCGGCAGAACCTTCCGGAAATCTGCCACGGCATAGCCACCGTCGCTGCGGCCCTCCGGTGTATCCAGAAGAGGCATGAGGTGCAGATAATTGATGCCGCTCTTCTCCAGGTAATCCAGATGCGACCGGACCCCCTGCAGATTTCCTGCAAAATTATCCGTGTACAGCATCATACCCACCAGTTTATTCTCCAGATACCATCCGGGATTCTCCTCCCGCCTGCGGTCCGAAGCCTTCAGGGCCTCCGGCCGGTTCAGATAGTACTCCTCCATCTGATGGCAGAGCTTATAGTAGTTCTCTGTCTGTCCATGATAGAGCTCCATATATAACCATTTCAGCTCCGCGCTGCGCGCCGCAATGCGCTGCCGAAATTCATTTTCGTAGTCAGGTTGATCGGCCATAGCGGCCGTTTTCTCATTTATTTTCATTGTCTTTGTTTAAGATCAGAATCTAACGCTATTCTAGTCAGTGACAGGGTGGCGGCAGAATGTCCGGACCAAGGGCCTTGCGAGGCCTCGGTGCTTGCGAACGTATTTTGTGAGCTTAGCACCGCTAGGTCCGAGGACAGGGCCGCTGCTTTTGGAGTGGCCAAAGGTCATCTCGCTGCTGACGAAGTCAGCACGGCGTCCCCAGGTCGGACATCTCCGTCAGCCCGTCGCTGGCCAGCGTTTCAATACGCTGTCTTACTTCACTGCACCGGCGGTTACGCCTTCTACGATGTAGCGCTGCAGGAAGAGATACAGGATCAGGATCGGCAGCATTGCAAGCAGGAGCGCCGCCATGATCAATCCGATATCTGTTGAGAAGGTTCCATAGAAAATCTGTGTCGCAATCGGGAGTGTATACAGCTCTTTTCTGCCGAGTATCAGACTGGGCAGCAGATAGTCGTTCCAGAATGCCATTGCATCAATGATGGCAACGGTTGCCGCAGTGGGCTTTAACATCGGGAATACGATCTTCCAGAAGATCTGCCAGGTCGTACATCCATCGATGGTGCCGGCCTCTTCCAGTGCAATCGGGACATTGGTATGGATCGTGCCATGGAACATGAAGGTTGCCATCGACAGCGAGAACCCGACGTGCATGAAGATCAATGTAATCCTATGGTTCAGGACACCCAGAATACCGCCGTAAATGGAAACGAGCGGAATCATCAGTACCTGGAAGGGGATGACCATGGACGCAATCATCAGTGCGAACAGAGCATTGGTCACCTTCCATCTCCGGCGAACCATAATGTATGCCGTCATCGCAGACAGCAGGATGGTTACAATTGTTGAGGATACTGTAATGATCAGCGAGTTCTTAAAGGCCGTGAAGAAATTCATCTTCTTAACGGCTTCCGGGAAGTTCTTCAGCGTAAACCCATGGGCACCGACGAGGGCCAGCGGATTCGTGGTAATGTCTGCCTTGGTCTTGAAGACATTGATGATGACCAGGAAGAACGGGAAGATAAAGAGAATGAATACGATCACCAGCACCACAAGCTTGAGTACACCCAGTACGCGCTTTTTTGCTGCAGCTTTTTCGTTCTGATTCATGCCTGCACCTCCGCCTTCTTACCGATGTAAACCTGAAGTCCGCCGATTACGGCGCATACAATGAAGAGTACAAGTGCCTCAGCCTGGCCGGTTCCGTAATTTTTGTACTTAAATGCCTGATTGTACACATGCATTGCTGCCAGTACCGAGCTGTTGAAGGGCTCACCGTTGGTCAGTGACAGGTTCACATCGTAAACCATGAAGCATCTCGTAATCGTCAGGAACAGGCACTGCACAAAGGAGGATGCCATCAGCGGAACCGAGATGCTGACCAGCTGCTGGAACCCATTGCAGCCATCGATGGAGGCTGCCTCGATCACATCCTCCGATACACTCATGAAGCCCGCGATGTAGATCAGCATCATATAGCCTGCGTACTGCCAGACTGACACGATGATCAGGCACAACAGTGCACCATTGGTGGTTGCGAGCCATGATGTTGACAAAGCTCCGATGGAAAGTGACTCGCCGAGTTTAACAAACGCACGGTTAAACACGAATTTCCACACATAACCCAGAACGATGCCGCCGATCAGGTTCGGAACAAAGAAGCCGGCCCGGAAGAAGTTCTGTCCCTTCACACCGCTGGTCAGCATATACGCCAGCAGGAAGGCCACCACATTAACCAGAACAACCGCAATGACCGAGTACAGAAGAGTTCTGCCCAGGGCCTGCCAGTAGGCAGTATCCTGGAAGGTTGCAATGTAATTTGCAAGCCCCACAAAGGGCTTTTCTCTTGAGATTCCGTCCCAGCTCGTAAAGGTCAGATACAGACCATACAGGAACGGGACGATGACGACGGCACAGAACACGAAGGTGCTGACACCGGCGAACATCAGGAATTCCTTGACTTTATAAGACATAGACTTTGTTCTCATTGTCTATCCTCTTCTTGTTTAAAAAGATATGGCGGAGCGGCCCATAATGCCCTCCGCCATAATCAGGTTGATTCGTATGGATTTTGTTGGGATACCGGTCCGAATTTTACGCCGGCCGGGGTAGGATTTCTGCCGACAGACGATCAGTGTGCGATGATCGTTGCCGTCTTCCAGTAGTTCTCCAGTTCAGTTCCGAAGGCCTCTCTGTCCTCTTCGCCAGCCAGGTATTTCTGCATATAGCCGCCTGCTACCGTGATGTGATCATCCGGCATGTAGTTGTAGTTGTCGATCAGAGCGCCTTCGTCAGCGTATTTCTTAACCGACTGGGACAGCGGATCCAGTGCAGAGCAGTCAATGTTGGAGTAAGCAGGAACCAGTGCGCATTTCTCGGTAAGGAATGCATTGCCTTCCTCATCGTTTACCAGCCAGTTCAGGAAATCCTTCGCTGCCTGACGCTGTTCATCGGTGGTGTACTCGGAGGAATCGATGAAGAAATACTTGGATCCGCCGCCGACCAGCTTCTCGTTGGTGCCGTCATCGGTGTTCTGCGGAACCGGCATCATACCCATGTTCTCAGAATACTCATACGCGTTGATCATGCTCCAATCCCAGTTACCGCCGAACATGAATGCAATCTCGCCCTCAGCCAGCTTCTGCTCGGAGACCTCACGCTCTGCTGCAACCGGAGAAGATGCTGCGTAGTTGTACTCTTTGAGAACATCGAAGGTGTCCATCAGGGATTCGAACTTCTCGTTGCCATTGATGGATTCCGTTCCCTCTGTCAGTCCGGTGATGTATGCCTCCGGATCCGGCTGCTCCTCAATGAACTGTGCCAGATAGTGAGCTGCCAGAGACCAGTCCTCCTTCATGATGCCGACCGGAGCCTCCATGCCGCCGGCTACCAGCTCATCCAGAAGAGCCTTGAACTCATCCAGAGTCTTGTAATCCTCCGGATTGAACTCCTCGCCGGTGATTGCCTCGATGGCATCTGCGTTGTACATCACGCCTCTTGCCTCAATGCAAACCGGGAAGCCTACTACCTTATCGTTCACGCTGATGGCGTAATTGGTCTTGTCCACCCAATCTTCGCCGCTCAGATCTGTTGCATATTCATCTGCCAGAGAGTAAACATCCTTCGCATCTACCATGGCCATGGTGTAAGGATCGCCGGATGCGTACTTGGTAGCGATGTGAGATGCTACGGTGTCGCTGTTGTAATAGACCTCGACGTTCACGCCCTTCTCTGCGCTGTACTCCTCTGCCATCTCAACGAACTGATCCTGAACCTCAACCTTCGAGTTGAAGATCGTGATGGATACGCCGTCGCCGGATGCGGTGCTCTCTGCTGCGGTGCTGGTGCCGCTGTCTGCGGAAGTGTCACCGGTGTCTGCGCAGGCGCTGACCGATGCACACATCGCTGCAACCAATACCATTGCCAAAACCTTTTTCTTCATCTTTCCCTCCTGTTTTTGTGAAACATATCTTGTTGTCCTTCGGTCCATCCGTCAGATCCCCCAAAGAAATGTCTCACATTCCTTTTCCGTTGTTGATATTGTTACCTTAATCCCACCGCCGTGTTATGTCAATCGGTTGACATGCTTTTCGTGGTTTGTGCCAATTTCACCGTGCAATTTTTGGCGAAGATGTCACAAGAATCGGCGTGTTTTGGCATGTCAATCATTTGATATACGTAAGGCGTCCCCCATTCAAAACATGCTGTAACGATTCAGAGCCACGCTCATTTGCAGAAAGAAGCACAGGGCCATGTTCCCATGGTTCCTGTGCTTCTCCTATGATCTGTATCCCCAACATCAAAAGGCTCAACGCTCCGATGAAGGCTTACATTCGTATGGACTTTTGCTGTTCATTTTCGGTCAAACGCTTGTCACACGGATTCCCGCTCCACCAGAGACACCGGGAGCATCAGCCGTTTCGCCACAACCTTTCCCTCCGCCGCATCCTGCAGCAGCTGGACGGCCTGTTCTGCCATTTCCTTGATCGGCTGATGGATCGTTGTCAGCATCGGTGTTGTCAGTGTCGCCACAAAGGAGTCATCAAAGCCAATGATCTTCAGCTGCTCCGGTACGGAGATTCCCAGTTTGCTGCAAACCTGCAGGGTCTCTGCTCCGATGACATCACTGCTGGCGAAGACACCGTCTGTCTCCGGATGCTCCTTCAGGGCCTGTTCCAGAAGATCGGCGTACTCCAGATTCTCGTATGCCTTCTGGTTCGGATCCATTTCGTAATAGGAGATTCCCTTTTCCTCACATACCTCCCGAAAACCGATGGAACGATTGTCGGCCGGCAGCTCCAGGTTGGCGGTGGTACTGCCCACCATCAGCAGATGCCTGCATCCCGCCTCGATCAGCCGGTTCGCCGCCATCTCACCGCCGGAGCGATTGTCGCATTCCACCGATGCCGTGCCGTTGCCGAGCTCTCGCTCCATTGTAATAACCGGCACATTCATCTTCACAAACGGTTCCTCGGACATGGATCCACTGAACAGAATTACGCCCGCAACCCGATTGCTGGTGCAGATGTCCAGATATTCCTTCTCATATTCTTCCTTGCCCTTGGTGTTGCACAGGAAGATGCGATACCCTCTCTTAAAGGCCTCACTTTCGATATGGCTGATCATATCTGCAAAATACGGATGACGGATTTGCGGTACAATGAGGCCGATTGCATTTGTCGTCTTCTTATGAAGCGAACGCGCCACCTCGTTCGGCCGGTAATTCAGCTTCGCCATGGCGTCATAGACCTTTTTCCTGGCGCTGTCACTGATATATCCTCGGTTGTTCAACACACGGGACACCGTGGTTACTGTAAGCCCAGCTTCCTTCGCAACATCCTTAATCGTTGCCAATCCCAATCCCCTCCGCTTTCATCCGGGCTTTGTGCACCTCCTGCAGATAGAAGCAACCGTTACGTCCTGCAAATCTGCCGCACAAATGCCTGTTATGTCAATCGGTTGCCACACGCATATCTTATTATATCCGCCGGGTTCTCTTCAATGGGCGAACTGCTAAGAAACTGGCTGGACTTCCCGGCATTTTGCCGCAGGATGGGATATACTGGTAGTATCAAGGATAGAAGGAACGCAGCTTCGATGAAAGGCACCTCTCTCGAAGCGTTTTATTCCGCTCTCGCTAAAACACGAGAAAGCAACCATCTATGGAATAGTATCTA
>CAYLUU010000085.1:0-10181 GCA_964386925.1 uncultured Sarcina sp.
TGTCCACCACGGGATGCCGGCAAGGCCCATATTCAGACCTGCCTGCAGCTGATCTCGAAATGCCTCAAAGGTACTCGGTACATCGCCGGACCAGATCACGTTGCCGTATTTCTGGCTGCCTGCCCAGCCGCTTCGGAGCAGATTTACCACATATTCATTGCCCATCTCCTTCATCGGGTCATAGAAGATGCGGCTGTACCACTGCGGATACTGGCAGCTGCTCTCCAGTGCTGATCCGTTGTGATAACGATAGTTGTCAAAGTCATATACGCCATAGTCCGGTTCGGAGTTATCCAGCCAGAAGGCATCAATGCCGAAGTCATAGTAGTTCTTCTTGCACTTCTCCCAGACGTACTTTCTGGTTTCCGGATTGAAAACATCGATTTCCACGCAGTCACCCTGGTAATCATAAGTCTGCTGCGCACCGCGCTCTGTCATGATGAGCAGTCCGCGATCCATCATCTCACCGAAGTTCTCGCTCTTGCGGTCAACCGACGGCCATACGGAAACGATAACCTTAATGCCCATGGAATGCAGCTCATCCACCATTGCCTTCGGATCCGGCCAATAGGTCTTGTCGAACTTCCAGTCGCCCTGCACGGTCCAATGGAAGAAGTCAATGACGATGAGGTCAATCTTGATGCCTTCCTTCTCGCACTGTCTTGCTACAGAGAGAACCTCATCCTGGGTACGGTAACGCAGCTTGCACTGCCACAGCCCCATCATGTTCTCCGGGAACATGGGCGCATGACCGGTTACGTTCGTATAATTTGCCAGGATCTCCTTCGGCGTATCTGCCGCTGTGATCCAGTAATCCATCTGCTTGGTTGCCTTTGCCTGCCACTCGGTATAGTTCTTGCCGAAGGATACACGGCCAACAGCCGGGTTGTTCCACAGGAAGCCATAGCCCTCGGAGGACACTTCGAAAGGTACCGTCACCTGAGAGTTTCTCTGCTCCAGATCCAGCACACATCCCTTCAGATCCAGATACGGCTGCTGGTACTGACCCATTCCGTAAATCTTCTCACCGTCAATGCTCTCGAAACGCATGCTCAGAGAGAAATCGCCGCCCGGGATGCCTCTCCACTCACGGCTGCGGATCTTCAGGCAGCGGCTCTCCTTCGACAGCGTTCCGTCATAGTAACGGAAATACTCACGCAGGAGCTGCTTTCCATCCTTATAGAAGGTCACAACACCGGCGAAATTCACAATAGCCGAAATCCGTCCGTTCGTGATCTTCGCGATCGGTCTCTTATCAATGGTGCCGTCACCGACCCAGTGGTCCTCTTCTGTGATCTCCACTACCGGGCTCGTTGCAGCCGGCTCCTCGGTCAGAGCCCAGAACTCATTGTTCAGAGATGCATGCCGGGTCGCACGAACACGAAGGGAATCCGTTCCCCACGCTTCGATGCGAAGCGTCTCCCCCAGGTTGCAGGCAACCAGCGCTCCGTTGTCATTTTTGAATACCATTTCTCTTCTCCTTTTCCCTTACTTGATCTTATCTCTCCCGCACAACGCCTTGATTCTCCACACGATATACCATGTCGCACTTCTCGATGGTCTCCAGACGATGGGCGATGATGATCAATGTTTTGCGTCCATGAAGGCGATTCACGCTGTCCATGATGGCCGCTTCTGTCTCATTATCCAACGCAGACGTCGCTTCGTCCAGAACCAAAACCTCCGGATCCTCAAACAATGCTCTCGCAATGCCGATTCTCTGCCTCTGTCCGCCGGAGAATCGAATGCCGTGCTGGCCGATCTCGGTATCCAGCCCTTCCGGGAGAGAGCGCACATGCTCATCCAGCTGTGCCTCCTTCAGGGCTTTCCAGACCTTCTCGTCGTCGATGTCCTTGTCCGGAACGCCGAAGGCTACGTTCTTACGGATCGTCGTGTCCAGCATGTAAATCTGCTGCGGAATGTAGCCGATGTTGCGAAGCCATCCGCGGTAGTTGGTCTGAACATCCACGCCGTCCGCCAGAATCTGGCCGGATTCAGGCCGCAGAAGTCCCAGCATAATGTCGATCAGCGTTGTTTTGCCGCCGCCGGAGGCACCCACGATTCCGATGGATTTGCCGACCGGGAAATCCACGGTCGCATGATCGAAAATCTTCACATCTGAATTCGGATAATGGTACACAATATCCCGCAGCTCAATGTCCGACTTCACCGGGAGCTTCTCAGCCGTCTCGCTCGGATCATAGTCCTCCACACGATAGGAGATACTCTTGTCGTGAATCTCCTCCTGCAGGTTGTCACTAACATTGTCCAGGAACGGCTGGAAATACGAGATATTCGTCATGTAGGTATTCATGCGGTTCGCCGAGGGCAACAGCCGCACTGCCGCGAGAGCAAATGCCGTCAGCTGGGGAATCAGCGCCGTCATATCTCCGTCGCCGCTCATCACCTGCACAATCATGTACAGAACGATTCCGGTGATGAAGATCCACTCGATGAGAAGCCGCGGCGTCGAGCTGAACAGGTTGTATTTCTGCACGGCGTTCACATATCCGTTTCCGCACTTGGAATACTCGTTGATAAAATAATTCTCACGGCTCGCGATCTTAATCTCCTTCACCGCATCCACCGATTCCGAGATCCACTGATACAACCCGGCATAGAAATCCTGATTTTCCTTTCCGGCCTTCAGCATGACCGGCTTCAGGAACTTCTTGATCACCAGGAGCACCACGATCAGAAGTGCCGCAATGGCGAAGGTCATCACCGGATCCACCAGGACCAGCACTACCACCAGGATCAGGAACACGATCACCTCGGAGGTCATCTGCAGAATGTTCAGAATGAGTGCATACACGTTGTTGATGTCGGATGTGATGTTGCGCTGAATGATCGCCGTATTCGCATTCAGGTAATACTCGTACGGACGCTTCATGAAGTTGATCATCATACGGTTGCTGGTTGCGAACTGATTTTTGTAAATGAATCGCAGAAGAATCTTCTGCTCCAGGAACAGGTATACATTCTTGCATGCGAAAACAACGACGATCGCCACCATCATCATCACAGCGAACTGTCTTACATCCGCAGCTCCGCTGAGGCGATACAGATCCCCCATGTGATATTGGTTCTCTGTAATGGCCGACGGCTGCACGATGGCCTGCATGATCGGAATCACCAGCGTAATCCCCATAGCCTCCAGCACAGCGCCGAACAGCATCACGAACACCAGCAGCACCATCGTTCTCTTCTGCCTGGCATCCAGAAGCTGATTGATTCTCTTCATTGATTTCAGCATGTTATCTTATTACCTTTCTAATGCATGGCCCGCGGACTCACTCGTCCAATCATTGCCATGCAGCTTCTCTTTGGCTCACGCTGCCGTTTTCACGCAACAGCATAAACGCACGCACTTACTTTTTGGACATGCGCCCACGAAAAAACTGTTCTGCGTTATTCAGCTGGTTACTCTTCTAGGATGTCACCTTCTGCTCACTGTGGCTGCCCGCATCCCGGTGCAGAGAAGGCTCCTCATAGAGGTCCATGAACTCGTCCCCCAGATACAGCTTCTCTCTCGCACAGTGAATCGAAGACGGCACCGTATACACCGTCACAACTCTTGCGAACTCCACTTCCAGATTCGCACAGACGAAATTCAGAATTTCCATCGGGAACTTCGCATCCAGCACGATATCCTCCGGGAATATCTCATGGTAATCCAGAACGTCCCGCGGATGCGGCTTGATGAGTACCACGCTGTCTCCCGCATATTCCCGCACCATATCCTCGAACAGCTTTCGCCGCATCGACAGATCCTGACACAGCGGCTCCGTCAGAATCAAACTCACAGGCTTTCCCTCTGCGACCGCCTTCCGCAGTGCCGTCTCCAATGCATCCTCGCCGGCAATGAACAGCCTCGTCAGAAGCTCGCGCCCTGCTGCATCCAGCCCCTGCACCAGCCGTTCCCGAGGGACTTCACGCATTTTAGCAATCGGATAATCCAGAGCGCCGATGTCATTGACCTCCATGTCAATGCAGTACCGGCTATATCCATTCTGAATGAAAATAAATCCTCTCGCTGCCATCCAGGCCTTCAACCCGAAATGTCCGCGGTTATCGTAGCGCGCCGTGTCATAGTAGCGGATACAGTCGAGTCCATCCTCCACGGCATGATAGCGAATGTGCCGCCCGCTCAGATAATAGCCAATGGGATCAGAATCACAGAAGACATAGATGTCCTTATATTCCCGGAAATTCACCGGAATAAAGGCCTCCTCCAGATCTGCCAGACGGCGGCAGAATCTCATGCGGTTCCAAAGGTTCTGTACCAGAGAGCCTGTATTCTCCTTCAGCGGCTTCAGTTCATCGAAATACGTAAAGGGCTTCTCGTCAAACCAGATGACTTCCTCGAACAGACCACAGGCTCTTGCCCGCACATCCAGATCTCCGAAATCATTCGACATTCGGGACAGCACCAGCGTCGCCCCGCCCTGCTGCTGCTTCGGGAGGTTCAATTCCTTCAGGCAGGTCACATATACATGATAGAAGGTGTGGCAGACGTAGATTCGTTCCTTCCGCATTCCGCAAGTGTCCTTTCGATGTTTTATCCGTTCAAAGTCCCCCTAATGATACCCGGATCGGTTCAAAACTGCTATAGCAGGCAGGAGTTCTTATTCCATAAGTTCGCGACGAGTTACTGTACAAAAGCCAGGCAGAGACATCCAATACTGTTCGGCTTCTGTGACAAGGAGAACCGCAGCTCTGTCCCGGTTTGTTCCAAATCCTGAAGGTAGGAAATCACGGCTTCGGTGACTTTTGCTCCCGGAACCAGAATCGGTATACCCGGCGGATAAGCCATCACGTATTCTGCCGCAATTCGGTTCTCTGCCTCTGACAGCAGAACCTCTTCCCACCCTTCATGCAATGCTTTCTGTGCCGCAGCCGACAGGGACAGATCCGAAGGCTCCAGTGCCGGCATACCAACAGACATTTTCTCCAGTGCTGTGCCTTCGTGCAGGTTATGATCTTCTGCTGTTTTTAATGGAATGAATTTTGTGCTCAGCTGGTTTTTCTCATTCTGAGACGTCTTCCGTCCCGCGCGAGCTTCTCCAAGCGCCTGATCCAAATGTTCCAGTACTGTCCGCAGGCGATTCCAGATTTCCGCCGTATCTGCACAGGAAGTCATGAGCAGCACGTTCTGCCCGCAGCACATTTCCGGTTCGATTCCCTCTCTTCGCAGGAAATCTCCCAGCTCCGGTCCATTCCAGATTCCATGTGCAGAACGAATGAGCAATTTGCTGTAATCCATCGTATCGATGCGAGAGGCCTCTGCTCCAGGTCCTCCCAGAATCTTCAATTCCCTCCATTCTGCTGACAGTTCAAGAGTTCTTCGTATTTCCCTCTCCCACTCCCGGAAGAGCTCTTCTCCACGGTCCATCAGGAATCCGGTGCATCCATCCAGCGATACCATGAGAGGATAGGACGGCGAGCTGCTCTCAAAAATATCCAGTCCCTGCTCCAGTGCCGCCTCAGATACCCTTTCTGAACAAAGGTGCAGCAGTGCCGTCTGTGTCAGAGACGGCAGCGTCTTGTGAGCACTCTGCACTACGACGTCTGCTCCGAGGTGAACTGCGCTGTCCGGGAACAGACAATCTGGTTCATCCGTCATCTTGCCTTCGTGATTGCTGAAATCCTCTCTATCTATATGTGTATTCTTCTGCGCTTTATTCTGCACCTCATTCCGGGTCCTGTAATGACAGAACAATCCCAGGTGCGCTCCATGCGCCTCATCCACCAGCAGGACTTTTCCAGCGTGATGAACCGCCTTGGCAATTCCTGCTATATCAGAAACAATCCCCTCATAAGTCGGACTGGTCATCACCACTGCCGCAGAAGCTGGATAACGATCCAGAAGCTCTACCACGGTTTCCTTCCGCACAGCTCCCATAACATCGAATTCCGGAATCATCTCCGGCTCCAGCCAATGCACCTTCAAATCCAGAATTTCAATGGCATGAAAGATTGATTTATGACAGTTTCTGGCAACGATCACTTCACTGCCGCGCGGAACTGCTGCATAGATCGCCGCAAGATTTCCACAGGTGCTGCCGTTCACCAGGTACCAGGTTCTCCTGCTGCCGACCAAATCCCGGGTGCGGTCCATGGCCTTTTTCAGAATCCCGTTCGCATGGTGCAGGTCATCTGTCCCCTCCACCTCGGTCACGTCCCAGTCATAGGGCAGACCTTCCACCGGCTTCAGTACCCTCTTATGCCCCGGCATATGCATGGCCGCGATTCCGGATGTGCAATACGCTTTTAATCCCTCACACAGGGGACTATATGCATTGCTCGCATTGTTCATTTTGCCGCCATGAATGCTCATTAACGCTCCTGAATGAGCTGTCGGAAGACGTCTCCCCGCTCCTCAAAATTTTTAAAATAGCCATAAGAGGCCGCCGCATTCGACATAATGACTGCACTTCCCTTCGGCGTGATCTCCTTTGCCAGCTTTACCTGCGCCGCCAGATCCTCTACATAATGAACGTTCGGGCAATCCTTCACAGCTTCCAGAATTCGCTTCCCGGACTCATAGGCCAGAATGAATTCGAACTCTCCGTGCTCCCGAATGAAATCAATCAGAATGTCATAGTCAATTCCGCGGTCCATTCCACCCACCAGGGCAGTCTTTGCGTTTTTCACACTTCCCAGTGCCCGGATCGTCGCCTCCGGGATGGTCGATATGGAATCGTCATAGTAATCTACGCCGTCGATGCAGCCGCAGTTCTCCAGACGATGAGGGAGACCGCCGAAGCCGGCCAATGCCTTGCGAATCTCTGCCTCCTTGCAATGGAAAACAGTTTCCGCAATCACCCGCACGAACTGCGCGTTGAGCTGATTGTGTGCACCGGGAACGAGGAGTTCATACTGCTCTCCTTCCGGCAGTGTCACTGTTTGTTTCTGTGCCTTTGTATGCAGCTCCGGCACATTCGCGCCAACGAAGAGATAGTCTCCTTCCGTCTGATGCTTGGTAATCCCGCTCTTAGCATCAAAGTAATGCTCCATCACATGGTAGCGGTCCAGATGATCCTCATACAGATCCAGGAACACTGCAATATGCGGATCCGCCTGCAGACGCTGACACTGATGGCAGGACAGCTCGAAGACGGCAATGGAGTTCTCGTCCATCTCTGCCAGGTAGTCCCAGCAGGGCTTTCCGATGTTGCCCATAAGATATGTCTTCCTGCCGCTGCAGGCCTCCAGCACACGGTACAGCATCGAGCTCGTAGTGGACTTTCCCTTGGTTCCTGTGATCCCAACCGTCTGGGGACCGAATTCCTCCAGGAACAGCTCCGTCTGGGAGGTGAACTTCGTATTTGTAAACTCCGGCGCATCCTCCTCATAGCAGATGCCGGGGCTCACGAAAATATAATCATAATTCTCATCCTGCACACCGCTGCGAGGACCTTCGAAAACCTCCACGGAGGCCGGCTGACAATACTCCTGAATAAATTTCTCCGTGGACTTGCCTTCCCGGCCGTAGCCCCAGATCAGAATTCTCTTATCCTTTAATTTTTCAACTGTTTTCCTCATAATGTTCCTTCTTATTCGACTACGACTCAGATGTCTTATCTCTGTTCGTACAATGCGGTTTCATGATATCATAGGCCGCGGACGATAAACAGAAGCTTTCAAAACCCAAGGAGAATTATGAATACAACCATGCCGAAAGAAAATAAGATGGGCGTCATGCCGGTGAAACAGCTGATCGTCAACATGTCTGTTCCGATGATGATCTCGATGCTGGTACAGGCCCTGTACAACGTAGTCGATTCCATTTTCGTTGCACAGATCAGCGAAAATGCGCTGGCAGCCGTCACCTTTGCCTTCCCGCTTCAGAATCTGATGATTGCCTTTGCCTCCGGTCTCGGCGTCGGCATCAATTCGCTCCTGTCCAGAGATCTGGGTGAGCACAATTATGAGCATTCCAATGCCGTAGCCAATAACGGCATGTTCCTGACTGCAGTAAATTATGTAATTTTCCTGCTCGTTGGTGCATTTTTGTCGCATCCGTTTATCTGCAGCCAGACCACGGATCCGGAAATCATTGCGGCCGGTGATACCTATCTTTCCATTGTATGCATGATGTCCTTCGGCCTGTTCTTCCAGATCACCTTTGAGCGCCTTCTGCAGGCCACCGGGCGCACAATGCTGTCGATGTTCTCCCAGCTGCTGGGTGCTGTGATCAATATTATTTTCGATCCGATTCTGATCTTCGGCCTCTTCGGATTCCCTGAACTGGGTGTAGCCGGTGCCGCCTATGCAACCGTTCTCGGGCAGTGCATTGCCGCCGTTGTCGGGCTGATGCTGAATCTGCGTCTGAATCACGAGATCCAGTTCTCACTTGCCAAAATGCTGCATCCGATCCCGCCGATCATCGGTAAAATTTATTACGTCGGCATTCCTTCCATGATGATGATGTCCATCGGCTCCGTCATGACCTACCTCATGAACCGGATTCTGGTCGGCTTCTCCACAACCGCAACCGCCGTGTTCGGCGTGTATTATAAGCTGCAGAGCTTCTTCTTCATGCCGGTATTCGGCCTGAACAATGGACTGATTCCGATTCTGGCCTTCAACTACGGAGCCAGGAAGAAGTCGCGCATTGATGAGGCGCTTCGTTTCTCCCTGCTGCTCGCCATCTGCATCATGCTGTGCGGCACTCTCACCATGGAACTGATCCCCGGAACTCTTCTGAATATGTTCAGTGCTTCCGATGAAATGCGGCAGATGGGAATCTGTGCGCTGCGGACCATCGCCATCCATTTCCCGCTTGCAGCCTGCGGCATTGTGATGGGCTCCATTTTCCAGGCCTTCGGTCAGAGCGTATATTCGCTGATCGTTTCTCTCGGCCGTCAGCTTGTCGTACTGATCCCGGTTGCCTGGCTTTTGTCCCTGACAGGGAATGTCAACAATGTGTGGTGGTGCTTCCTCATCGCAGAGGGTGTATCGCTGATCCTGTCTCTGTTCTTCTTCCGCAGGGTATACCGCAAGCTGGTGCTGCCGCTTGAGAAAGCGGCCTGACACCTCGGTGTTCTCCAAAGGAAAAACTTAAAGGCTGTTCTCCTCGCCAAAGTCATACCGCACCACCTGACAGTTTTTCACGCCGAATGCTGCGTACTCCTCATTGGTCATATCCGTAAAATAGGACTGCACCACGCGGGCAATCCCATTGTGGGCGACCAGAATATATGTCTTCTCTTCGGATTTTGCTTTGATTTCATCCAGCAGATTGTAAATTCGCTGCGCCAGCTGCAGCATGGATTCTCCGCCCTCATACCTGCAGGCAAAGGATTCCTTTGCCTTTTTGAAATCCACGCCGTCCCGCGGCGTGGATTCCCATTTTCCGAAGTTCTGTTCCACGAGCCTTGGCTCTACCCTGCACGGAATCCCTGTCATTTTCGAAATAATCTTAGCCGTATCCGCGGCACGGCTAAGCGGCGAATACAGGATCTCGTCCGCCTTGATTCCGGCAGCCAGGATATTCCTTCCGGTCTCGGCCGCCTGCTCTTTCCCATACTCCGTCAAAGGGCTGTCCATGGCACCGCAGATTTTATTTGCCACATTCCACACGGTCTGCCCGTGTCTTACAAAATAAAAATGACCCATTCCAGCCTTCCTTTCACAGAATCGCCGACTCTGAATCTGTTACTGTTAAAATCCCCGGCATTCTTTTCACCTCATCCAGAGCTTCCACAGCCCAACCAACGCTGCAAGGAATATCACGTTTGATAAGGTAAACAATCTAAAATATCTGCCCTTTTCTGCCGGAAGCTCCCGTGCAACCTGCCGATACGAGATCAAGCTGGCCATCGATGCAATCAATGTCCCGAGCCCGCCGAGGTTCGTACCAATGATCAGCGCCTCTGTCTGATCCGTAAATCCCGAAAGCAGAATTGCCGCCGGAACGTTGCTGGTCACCTGCGAAGCCAGTACAGCAGTCAGTACCTCATGCCCGGCCAGAATACTCCGAAGCCACTGCGAAAAGGCTGTGATCCGCCCCAGATTCCCGATGAAGATAAAAAGTGCAATAAAGGTCATCAGAAGGGAATAATCCACCTTTTTCAGAACACAGCGATTAAGGCACAGCGTTCCCGCCAGCACAGCTGCAAATGTCACGCCATAGGGCACCACTCGCATCACCGTCAGCAGGCACAGCAGGAATA
>CAYLUU010000086.1:0-10119 GCA_964386925.1 uncultured Sarcina sp.
AAGAAGTTCTGCAGATTCTGCAGACAGCATACCCTGCACAAGGAGACGAAGTAATTTCGATTGATCTTTGGAGGATCGCATGGCAAAGGATAAGACAAAAGCCAAAGAGTCCAAGGTTATCCGTTATTTCAAAGGTGTAAAGGCTGAGTTCCGGAAGATTATCTGGCCGGATCGCGACACGATGCTCAAGCAGCTTGCAGCTGTTCTGATCGTAACTGTGATCTTGGGCGCACTGATCGCATTGCTCGATTTTGGATTCCAGAATCTGATTGATTTCCTGACAAGTCTTTCTCTTAATAGCTAAGAGAAAAGGCTGGCCTGCAGCACATTAGAATGCGGGTAACAGCAGAATCTATGGAGACGATTCATGGGAACTGCTTCGAAAATGATGGAATAGATCGGAAGAGGTAGATCAATGGCAGATAAAAATATTGCAAAGGTCCGTGTCAAGGCCGGTGTACTCCCCGGAGTTCGAGAGATCAAGCGTCCGGATTTTACCAAAAAAGCTGCTGATATCGAGAAGGCAGAAGCGGAACGTGTTCTGAATCAGGGAGATGCAGTTTCTGATGAGGCACAGGCTGCGGCTGTCAGACAGTCTCTGGAGGCGCAGGGAGAGAGCGGATCGGACGAAGATCAGCTGGATGAAAGCGCAATCAGCGACGTTGCAAAGTGGTACGTGGTACATACTTACTCTGGCTACGAGAATAAGGTAAAGGAAGGTCTGAGCAAGACGGTTGAGAATCGTCATCTTGAGAATCAGATCTTTGAAGTTACCATTCCGCTGCAGGATGTGTATGAACTGAAAAACGGAGCAAAGAAGCTGACACAGAAGAAGCTTTTCCCTGGATATGTTCTGGTCAACATGATCATGAATGACGAGACATGGTATGTAGTTCGGAACACCAGAGGTGTAACAGGCTTTGTTGGGCCGGGATCTAAACCGGTATGCCTAACAGAGGCTGAGATGAAGAATCTCGGTATTTACGCTGCTGAGACAAAGGTGGATTTCGCAGAGGGAGACAGCGTGGCGGTTATTGCCGGTGTCTGGAAGGATACTCTTGGTATTGTTTCCAAACTGGATTACAGCAAGCAGATCGCGACAATCAGCGTAGAACTCTTCGGAAGAGAGACACCTGTGGAAATCAGCTTTGCAGAGCTTCGTAAGACTACCTGATCTTGCGATGATCTGTGTGAATTTCAGACAGAACAGGTTCAATTGATGGATCTGTTTGTTGCCGCGTGGCTGACATATGCGGCATATTGCCGGAATGATCCGGCGTGAAGCATGCGGGAGCAGGAGCCACCTGCGATGACCGCAAAGGAGGATTTTTTATATGGCTAAGAAGGTAGAAGGTTACATCAAATTACAGATTCAGGCCGGCAAAGCAACCCCTGCACCCCCGGTTGGACCTGCACTCGGACAGCATGGTGTTAATATCGTAGAGTTCACCAAGCAGTTCAATGCGAAGACAGCAGATATGGGCGACACGATCGTTCCTGTTATCATTACGGTTTATGCTGACAGATCTTTCAGCTTCATCACAAAGACCCCTCCGGCAGCAGTCCTTCTGAAGAAGGCAGCTGGCATCCAGAAGGCATCCGGCGAGCCGAATAAGAACAAGGTTGCATCTGTTACCAAGGCACAGGTTGAGGAAATTGCAAAGACCAAGATGCCTGATCTGAATGCAGCTTCTCTTGAGGCAGCAGCAAGCATGATCGCTGGAACCGCTCGTAGTATGGGCATCACCGTCGTAGACTAAGGATCAGGATTGGAGGTTAAATCATGAAGCACGGAAAGAAGTATGTTGAGGCCGCTAAACTGATCGATAAGAGCAAGGTTTACGAGGCAGAAGAGGCAGTTGCACTGGTTAAGAAGAGTGCCTCTGCAAAGTTTGATGAAACCGTTGAGCTGCATATTCGCACAGGCTGCGATTCCCGTCACGCTGATCAGCAGATCCGCGGTGCGGTTGTCCTTCCTGCAGGAACCGGCAAGACTGTACGCGTTCTCGTGTTTGCAAAGGGAGCAAAGGCTGATGAGGCTGCTGCTGCAGGCGCAGATTTCGTTGGCGGCGAGGAGCTTATCCCGAAGATTCAGAAGGATGGCTGGCTTGACTTCGACGTTGTTGTTGCAACCCCTGATATGATGAGCGTTGTGGGACGTCTTGGTAAGGTCCTTGGACCGAAGGGCCTGATGCCTAACCCGAAGGCTGGTACCGTAACGATGGATGTTACCAAGGCTATCGCTGATATCAAAGCTGGTAAGGTTGAGTACAGACTGGACAAGGCTAACATCATTCACGTAACGCTTGGAAAGGCTTCCTTCACAGAGGAGCAGCTGATGGACAACTTTAATGCACTGATGGGTGCTATTGTTAAGGCTAAGCCGTCATCTGTAAAGGGACAGTATCTGAAGAGCATCTCCATGGCTACTACGATGGGACCTGGCGTGAAGATTGTTTCCAACAGATATTAATCCAACACAATGGTAATGACGTCTGGCTACAGGCGGACAGGATTGGGTGTGGAACAGACATGAGACTTCTGGATGGAAGATTTTCTGCTTGACTTCAATGCCTTATTCTGTTACAGTAGCGAATGGTTCAAAGAGAACCGGCCGAAGACAGCAGGTGCCGAAAGGCGTAATGCATAGCAGCCTGCCGAGGATGATGAAGTGAAATTCGTTCCCCTCTGTCTTTGGGCAGAGGGGATTTCTTTTATCTCCCAAATCGGCAACAAAATCTATAAGGAGGTAAGAAATGGCAAAGATCGAAGAGAAAAAACCTGTTGTACAGGAGATTTCCGAGAAAATCGATGGCGCGGTATCTGTAGTTCTGGTTGACCACAGAGGACTGACGGTTGCCCAGGATACGGAGCTTCGTAAGCAGCTGCGTGAGGCTGGCGTTCAGTACAAGGTTTACAAGAACACCATGATGCGTTTCGCATTCAAGGGCACAGATTTCGAGCAGCTCGATCAGTATCTTGATGGACCCAGCGCTGCAGCAATCTCCAAGGATGATGCAACTGCTCCTGCAAGAGTTCTGTGCAAGTTCGCAGAAAAGGCTGACAAGCTGGAAATCAAGGGCGGTGTTGTAGAGGGTAAGGCTTATGATAAGGCTGCTCTCGAGGAACTTTCCAAGATTCCTTCCAGAGAAGAACTGCTCTCCAGATTGCTCGGAAGCATGCAGTCCCCGATCACCAATTTTGCTCGTGTTATCAAGCAGATTGCAGAGAAGGACGGCGAGGCAGCTCCGGCTGCAGAGGCTCCCGCAGAAGAAGCTCCGGCTGCAGAGACAGCAGAAGCTCCCGCAGAGGCTTAATTCTCTCTTTTTCAAGAGAGGCAGGGCGGCATGAAGCCGCGTAGAATCACTATAATAATAGGAGGTCATTTAAGATGGCAAAGTTAACTACCGCAGAATTCATCGATGCGATCAAAGAGTTGTCCGTTCTCGAGCTGAACGATCTCGTTAAGGCTTGCGAGGAGGAGTTTGGTGTATCCGCAGCAGCAGGTGTTGTTGTTGCAGCAGCAGGCGCTGGCGCAGCAGCTGAGGAAGAGAAGACTGAGTTCGATGTTGAGCTGACCGAGGTTGGCCCGAACAAGATCAAGGTTATCAAGGTTATCCGTGAGATCACCGGCCTTGGCCTGAAGGAGTCCAAGGACATGGTTGAGGCAGCTCCGAAGGTTGTTAAGGAGCAGGCTCCGAAGGCAGAGGCTGAGGACCTTAAGGCTAAGCTTGAGGCTGAGGGCGCAAAGGTTACTCTTAAATAATAGAGCAACAGCGTAGAAGGCGTCAGGGAGTGTGCGAAGCACACCGAGGCCGGCCTGCCAGGTCCGGCCGGGTTACTCTTAAATAATAGAGCAACAACGTAGAAGGCGTCAGGGAGTCCCCTTTCCGGTTTCCGGAAAGGGGATTTTTTAATTGTGGAAATCCTGTGATGAATTCGATATACTAAGAGTTGGTTTTTTAGCTGAAGAGATACGGATTTATACGAGGAGGATTCGATATGAAACCGGTAGTACTGGTAGTTATGGACGGTGTCGGTTGGACGGACAAGGATCAGGGAAATGCAGTCATGCATTCCTATAAGCCTCAGATCGATGAGCTGATGACAAAGTGGCCTCACACCACAATAAAGGCCAGCGGCACCGCAGTGGGTCTGCCCAGTGATGATGATATGGGTAACTCGGAGGTTGGACACAATGCACTTGGCTGCGGACAGATTTATTCTCAGGGTGCAAAACTCGTGAATGAGAGCATCGAGTCCGGCAAGATCTATGAGTCTGATGCATGGAAGGGTGCAGTAAGCTATCTGAAAGAGAATGGCGGAAAGCTGAACTTTGTAGGATTGCTGTCTGACGGCAATGTACATTCCAATATTTCTCACCTGATCGCTATGATCAAGGAGGCTAAAAAGGAAGGCATCGCCGAGGTACGCGTGCATGCTCTTCTGGATGGACGTGATGTTCCGGAAACCTCTGCACTGCAGTATGTAGATGAGCTGGAGAAGGTATTCGAAGAACTGAATGATGATACCTTCCATGGATGCATTGCATCCGGCGGCGGACGTATGACGATCACAATGGATCGTTATGAAGCAGATTGGTCGATGGTTGAGAAGGGGTGGCATATCCATGTGATGGGAGATGGCCCGAAGTATGCGTCTGCAAAGGAGGCCATTGAGTCTCTTCGCGCAGAAGGCGGATATACGGATCAGTATCTTCCGGGCTTTGTTATTGCGGATGCTGACGGAAACCCGGTTGGACCGATTGATGACGGCGATTCCGTGATCCTGTTCAACTTCCGCGGTGACCGTGCAGTTGAGTTCTCCAAGGCATTTGATTATATGGATAAGGGCTTTGACAAGTTCCCGATGCCGAAGAAGCCGAAGGTTTATTATGCGGGCATGCTGCAGTATGATGGTGATCTGAAGCTCCCGGACAATTTCCTGGTAACGCCTCCTCACATCGAGCACACCATGAGTGAGTTCCTGGTGGAGAAGGGTGTGAAGTCCTATGCATGCTCCGAGACGCAGAAGTTCGGCCATATGACCTATTTCTGGAACGGCAACCGTTCTGAGAAGTTCTCGGACGAGCTGGAGGATTGGGAAGAGGTTCCGTCGGATGTAATCCCGTTCGATCAGAAGCCCTGGATGAAAGCTACGGAAGTAACTGAGAAGATTGTCGGTGCCATCGAGAGCGGCAAGTATCAGTTCATTCGCTGCAATTATCCTAACGGAGATATGGTTGGTCACACCGGCAATTATGAGGCAACGATCGTTGGCGTAGAGTCCGTTGATCTGAACCTTAGAAGAGTTATGGATGCTTGCCTTAAATACGATTACTGCCTGCTGGTAATGGCAGATCACGGCAACTCCGATCAGATGTATGATAAGGGCAGCAACCCGGACGGATCTCCGAAGCCGAAGACATCTCACACGCTGGCTCGTGTTCCTTTTGCAGTATTCAATGGACCGGAAGGAACGAAGGTAAAGGATGGCGATTTCGGTCTGGCCAATGTGGCAGCTACGACGGTTAAGATCCTTGGCTATGAGCCTCCGAAGGAATGGATGGAGAGTATCATTGAGTAATTACGAACAAGACAATACAACGCATATGAGATATTGCGCCATTTGCCATCGTTCGGATAAAGATGCAGGTCACCTGGTGGATATGCCGGGTGGCCTGTCCATTTGTCCGGACTGCATGCAGCGCCTGATTAATGCAGCCAGTACAGTGGATTATCAGTCCTTTATGGAACAGATGTCTCAGGGAAAACTGCCTGATCCCTCAGAGCTATTCGGATCAGCACTATCTCCGGAATCCCCGCAGCAAGAGAATACACATGATCGCAGCGGGCAGATGGATGAAAATAACGATGCGGTCCAGCCGGCAAATGCAGCAGTTGCTGCAGGTGATACAGATCAGCCGGATGAGTCAGATTCACCTGATGAGACAAATGGTGCCGGGAACAACGGGACGAAACAGCATCGTCCTACGGTGAGTTTTGTCAATCTGGGCGATATCTTCGGAGGCGGCGGTATGCCTGGCTTTGGACGGCAGCCGAAGGTGAAAAAAAAGAAAAAAGAAGGACCCAAGCCGGTATTTACGTCCGACAACATTCCGGCACCGCATCTGTTGAAGGCAGAGCTGGATAAATATGTCATCGGGCAGGACAAGGCGAAGAAGACAATTTCTGTGGCAGCCTACAATCATTACAAGCGGGTTAAGACAGGAACGATGGATGACATCGAAATTGAAAAGTCCAACATCCTCCTGATCGGTCCTACCGGTGCCGGCAAAACCTATCTGGTTCGTACACTGGCGCGTCTCTTGGATGTACCGCTGGCGATCACAGATGCAACGAACCTTACGGAAGCCGGATATATCGGAGATGATGTGGAAAGCTGCATTTCTAAACTGCTGGCTGAGGCTGACAACGATGTAGATCGTGCCCAGAGGGGAATTGTCTTCATTGATGAGATTGATAAGCTGGCGAAAAAGCAGAATGTCAATTCGCGCGATGTCTCCGGAGAGGCAGTGCAGCAGGGACTTCTGAAGCTGCTCGAAGGGAGTGAGGTAGATGTTCCCGTGGGGGCAAGCTCGAAAAATGGCATGGTTCCTACTGTATCAGTAGATACCAGCAATATTCTGTTCATTTGCGGTGGTGCGTTCCCTGCGTTGGACGGAATTATACGGGAACGTCTGCACAAACAGTCTTCTATGGGATTTTCTGCAGAGCTGAAAGATTCTCACGATAAGGACAGTTCAGTTCTGGATCAGGTCACCAATGAGGACCTTCGATCCTTCGGAATGATTCCTGAATTCATTGGCCGTCTGCCGATTGTCTGCACACTGCAGGATCTGGATGAAGATATGCTGGTACGTATCCTGAAAGAACCTAAGAATGCGATTATCAAGCAGTATCAGAAACTGCTGGCTTTGGATGATGTGACGCTGGAGTTCGACGAGGATGCGCTGCATGCCATTGCACAGAAGGCTTTGGAAATGGATACGGGAGCGCGGGCGCTTCGCTCTATCATTGAGGATTTCATGATGGATATTATGTATGAGATCCCGAAAGATAAGAACATCGGAAGTGTGACCATCACAGCGGATTATGTGAATGGGCACGGCGGGCCGAGAGTGGAGATTCGTCAGGATCTGGAGATACCGACTGCAAGATTGGAGAATCATTCGCAGGAGAACGTGCTGACGGCATCGGAGTGCCAGACAGAAGATCATATGGATTAATTCCGGAGGTTCAGGGAACTGCAATGTGGATGCACGATAGCTTCCGACATCAGGAATATTTTTGAAGGACCAGAAGAAAGCAAATAAAAAGAGCGCACTGCCAATTGCCTGCAGTGCGTTCTTTTTATTTAAGTTCCTGTTCAGCACCTGGAGATCTCAACGTGAATCGAGCACTGGATAGGTACGTTATGCTGTGATAACGGTTCCGGCCTTTCCTTCGATGGCTGCAATCGCATTCTCAGCGGTAGTAATGATTGCACGCCCGTCGGGATTAGCCTTCAGGTAGGAGATGGATGCCTTGATTTTGGGCAGCATATCATCTGTGCCAAACTGGCCGTCTGCGATATATTTTTCTGCCTCGGCAACATTCATTGCGCTGAGAACAGACTGATTTTCCTGACCGTAGTTCAGGAAGACATTAGGAACGCTGGTGAGGATCAGAAGAATATCGGATTTCAAATCGCTGGCCAGCTTGCCGGCAATGTCATCCTTCTCAATGACGGCGGATGCACCCTGAAGAGCCTCGTCCTGGACAATAACCGGAATTCCGCCGCCGCCGCAGCAGATGACGGTCTGACCACTGTTTGCGAGCAGACGAATGGATTCAAGCTCCAGAATTTCCAGCGGCTTAGGGGTTGCAACTACGCGGCGATAGCCCTTACCGGCTTCTTCTACAACATAGTTGCCTTTTTTCACTTCGTTGTCGGCGTCTTCTTTGGACATAAGCCGTCCGATCCGCTTGGAAGGTGCGTAAAAAGCCTCGTCGTAGGGGTCTACACTGACCTGCGTCAAAACAGTAGACACGGGGGTGGAGTTGCTGCGGGAGAGAAGCTCTGCCTTCAGGGAATTCTGGATATCGTAGCCCGCGTAGCCCTGACTCATTGCACTGCACACGCACATAGGCGCTGCAGAGTAGTCAATATAGATGCGGTGCAGCTCTGTCATAGCCTTGTGGATCATGGAAACCTGCGGACCATTGCTGTGCGTGATGGTCAGCTGGCAGCCGGCCTCCATCAGGTCGGCAAGATATTTGGCCGTGTAATGTACGGCATCCCATTGCTGGGTTGTGGTGTAGCCGAGGGCATTGTGACCAAGTGCTACGACGACACGCTTTGTGTTATTCTCCATGTGTGCCTCCGGAAATATGAAAAATTTAAATTCAGCACCCGCATCTCGATTCCAATTCACGTTGAAATCGCCAGGTGCTAAAAGATACAAAATATGTAATACAGTGTACCACAAACCGAAGCGGTTATGAAAACTTCATGAAATATAGAGGCACTTCCTTAACTTTCGTGGGAAAACCTTTTATACTCATAAAGATGCCATCTGTGGGAAAACATGGACTCTGCAAATGGCGGTACCTGAAAATGAAAACGAATGATGGAAGATGAGAAGAAGGCAGGCAGTACTATGAGCACCTATTATACAGATCCGCATCAGAATCCTTACTGGCAGAATCTGAACGGGAATCAGGGAAATAATGCAAATGAGAATGCGGGGCAAACCGGGGACCCTAACTGGCATCCGGAGCCGGAATATGGGAGGCAGCTTGGTCGAACGGCGGCGATTGTTGCCCTTGTCGGACTGCTTAGTACGATTATAATGCCGGTTTTTGTGCCGATGATCCTGGGCGGAATTGCGATCGTGCTTGCTATCCTCTCGAAAGGAAAAGAGCCGTCCTTCACAAACGGTGCCAGGCGAGCGATCACGATCGGTATCATCAGCATTGTGATGAACATTGCTCTTCTGATTGCCTGCATTTATGGAATTCATATGATACTCCATGATCCGGAGACCAGGGCAGAGGCGAATTCGATGATGGAATCCATGTACGGCTACAGTTTTGACGATTTGATTCAGCAGATCATGGACCAATACGGCATCGATATTCAGAGCGGCACAATGCCAATTCCGGAGTCGCAGATGCAGTCTGCGCAGGGGGAGGTGCTGTGATGGAAGAACGAAACCAGTGGAATGCCAATCAGACATCGGGAAATGACATGAGCGGAAATGGAACAGCAGGGACCTCGAACGGAACGGGTGATGGGTGGATTCATACAGATTCAACTATGCGCATGGTCACACCGCATATGGTACGGGTGGAGCTGAAGGCAGAAGGACGCAATGCACTCTTGGGTCACCTGGGAACAGCAGTGGGAGCTTCTGTGCTGTACCTTTTGATTGTGTTCGCACTTCGAACCATTGTAAACAGTGTACTGCCGCAGGGAACAGGAATACTGGCCATTGTGTTGGCGGAAGTGCTGACACTCTTTGTAGGCGTTTTTGCAGGAATCTATGAATATGGATTGACCTGCATCTACATGAAGCTGCAATATCAGAAGAGAGCGAGAGTTGCTGATCTCTTTCGAGGAATCCGGGAGAACCAGGAGAAAATCATTGCGGCGACGTTCATCCGTACGATTCTGCTGATGTTGACCATGCTGCCGTCTCTTGTTGCTGCGTGCTTTGTGACGGAGGAATTCATGCTGTGGATCTGCATCGGGTTGTTTGCGGCAGGTGCAGCGGTGTCTGTGTACATTGGACTTGTACTCTATCCGATGATGTATCTACTCCTGGATTATCCGGGAATGCCTGTTCGGGAAGTGCTGCAGAAGAGCAAGACGATGATGAAGGGGCATAAATGGGAACTGTTCTGCCTGATGTGGAGCTTTATTCCGCTGTGGCTTTTGTCTCTTCTGACGTTTGGAATTGCCGGATTGTGGGTGTGGGCATATCGTGATTCCACATTGGCGGCATATTACAAGAAGCGTATGGGAGCATAAATAAAGCTGCATATTGCATTCCTGTGAACTTTATTCGTACAGTTTATGTAAATGTGTCTGCTTCTGAACAGGTCACAATGAAGA
>CAYLUU010000087.1:0-9864 GCA_964386925.1 uncultured Sarcina sp.
CTCCCCGAAACATGAAAACCTTCAGTATGCGAAGATCCAATAGCAATCACATACTCATCAGCTTTTAGAGCAGATGCATCGCAATTAACGTACCCATTTTCATCTATATGAGAATAGACCCAGCCCTCATCCCCATAGAGAACCCAATCATTTGGAAACATAATTCCAGGTGTCGATGCATTACTGCGTGTAATTTCATCTGCCGGATTGTAAAAAAACAACAGAATTGCATTCATTGAAATAAATGCCAAAATGACAGCCAATCCCCATGAACAAAATTCTCTGCCGAAATTCCCCCCGGTTAGTTTTCGCATCACAACTTCCTCTTCTGGGCACTATTCAGTGTTCCGTCCCTCATCCGTTCACACACTTCTCTTTTCGTGCCGCCTCACCTGTTTTGCCAGAAACGTCTCATACCACGCTGTCAGTTCATCGATGTCATAGCCGGCCTTCGCGATTCGTTCCCGCTGGCAAGTGCGATCTGTTCCAGCATTCGCAATGCGAACGGCCTCTGCTGCCCAGACGGACGGGGCGTCTTCGATGGAGAGCTGCTGCACAATTCCTTCGCTGACGATCACATCCTTCGTGATCGTATTCGAGATCAATGACGGCAAGCCTGCTGCCTGTGCCTCGATCAGGGTCAGCGGCAGCCCCTCGAATCTGGATGGGAATACCAGCACATCCAGCGCAGACATGAAGTCCGGAACGTCCTTGCGGATTCCCGTCAGGATCACATTGTCTTCCAAATGGAGATCACGAATCTCTTCTTCGATCTGCGGCCGTAGATCCCCTTCTCCCAGGCAGAAGCACACAGCCTTCGGATCCATGTCCGCAATGGCGCGATAGATTTTCAGAAGGTATGTGTGATTCTTGGACGCAATGAAGTTGGCAATGTTGCCGTAGGCATGTCTGCCTTCCAGATGGTACTCACTGCGGATTCGAGCAGCCTTTTCCGGTGCATGGGCAAACCGGGTAAGGTCAATGGCATTGTGAACCACTTCGAAATCCTGACTGCCGAACATCCATTGCCCCGCCTTTTCCGAGCAGGCAAGACGCACATCTGCCGCCCTTCGCATCAGCACACGTCCTGACTGATGTAGGCGCAACTGTGGATCCGTTTCATTATGGGAATGGCACACCGTCACCGCCCCTGCCCATTTGGCAGCGAGGAGCTGCGGTGCCACCAGTGCATTGGCCGTATGCCGGATCACCACTGGGTAGTGGTTCTCCTTCACGAGCCGGTAAATGATGCTCAGATTCTCTGCCGGCTTTTTCGTAAGCCGCGGCAGCAGATAGACTTTACCGCCCATCTCCTCAATCTCTGAGCATAGATCATTCTCCTTGCGCTGATGGACAATGAAATCGAACTGAAAGCGTGACCGGTCGATGTGCCGGTACAGATTCATAATGAAGTTTTCCATTCCTCCCGGGACCATGGCCCCGACGATATGGAGGATCCGCGTCGGCTCACTCACGTTCTGTTCCCTGCACTTTCTGTAGTTCCACATTCGTACAATACCAACACAAAAGGCCCTTTGCCCCTGACATCATATGTATTCCTGCAAAACAGCCAGACATGCACATGCCATCCTGCACTGCATGCACAGCTGACTGCGCTTTGTATGTATAATTCAATGCTGACTATTTTAGTCAATCATTCATTTGCAACGCTCAGCTTTTCCACCCGTATCACCACGCGGCTCATCTGCAGCGGTTCTTCCGCATCCCTTGCATACAGGCCGTAACGTGACTCCAGCTCGAAGCCGTCTTCGCTTTCCTTCAGGAGAATTTCCTCCGCCAGTGTCTCGAACTCGAGAATACCGGCAGGGGATTGATATTTTGTCAGGATGCGTTTGCCCTCCGCCAGTTCCAGCTGGGCGGCAAGATCTCCTTTTTTGCTCATCACAAGGGACCCTGCATCGAAGCGGATCAGGCTCTTCGCCCGGCCGCCTTCCTCCAGTTCTTCTTCGTAGGACACAAAATGGTGCCCGCAGCGGAAGGAATACTTCCCGCGGGCACTCATAACAACCGGCTCCTGTTCGGTGCCGTCCATTTGATGATAACCTTTGATCGTGACGATCACGTTCTCTGTCATTGATTACAGTCTCCAGTAATCCCACTCCGGTGCTGCGTAGTCATCCTTGTTGTAGATGCCTTTGAGGTCCACGAACACCTTCGTCTTGTGTGCCGGATTGTAGAACTTTGCAATATCCTCTGCGGTGAAGTCCTCGAAATCCGTATGCTTCACGGCAACGAGAACCGCATCCATATCGGTCACATCCGCCATCGTCTGGAACTTGATGCCGTAGAGACGCTCCGCCTCCTGCGCATCCGCCTGCGGATCCACTACAACCGGCGTAATGCCATATTCCTGCAGCTCGCGATAGATGTCAATCACCTTCGTGTTGCGGGTATCCGGGCAGTTCTCCTTGAACGTAAAGCCGAGGATCGCCACGCGGGAATCCTTGACCGGCAGGTCGTTGCGGATCATCAGCTTCACGAGGCTCTCTGCGCAGTACTTGCCCATGTCATCATTGATCCGTCTGCCGGAGAGGATAATCTGGGAATGATAACCGAACTGCTCCGCACGATAGGTCAGGTAGTAAGGATCAATGCCGATGCAGTGACCGCCGACCAGTCCCGGACGGAAATTCAGGAAATTCCACTTCGTGCCGGCTGCTTCCAGAACGGCCTTCGTGTCAATTCCCATCTTGTGGAAGATGATGGACAGCTCGTTCATGAATGCAATATTGATGTCTCGCTGGCTGTTCTCGATAACCTTCGCAGCCTCTGCCACCTGAATGGACTCTGCGCGGTGAACGCCGGCATCCACGACCAGCTCATAGACCTTCGCAATCGTATCAAGCGACTCTTCATCCATGCCGGATACGATCTTCTTGATCGTATTCAGGCGATGCACCTTATCGCCGGGATTGATACGCTCCGGAGAATAGCCGATCTTCCAGTCGGTGCCGCATTTAAGACCAGACTCCTTCTCGATGATCGGAATGCAGGTCTCCTCGGTCACGCCCGGATACACTGTAGATTCGAAAACAACGACCGTCCCCTTCGTCAGGTTCTGTCCGACGAAACGGCTTGCGCCCTCCACCGGTGTCAGATCCGGTGTGTGGTCATCATTGACTGGCGTCGGCACAGCAACGATGATGAATTTCGCATCCTTCAGGCGGGTAGGGTCCGCTGTGAATTCTACGGTGGTTTCCTTCACGGCCTCATCTCCCACCTCGTTGGTCGGGTCGATGCCGCTTTTATATTTTTCAATCTTCTCTTTGTTGAAGTCAAATCCGATGACATTAATCTTCTTGGCAAAGGCTACCGCGATGGGCATTCCCACATAGCCGAGGCCGACCAGTGCCAGCTTTTCTTCTTTATTGACCAGTTTCTCGTACAGATCCATTTGCGTATTCTCCTCATTCCCTAGAACAGACGATGTCTGCATACGCTTCTAACTATAACTCCAATTCTGCGAATAATCCACACCTCTCCACTTGCCAGACAGGAGCGTGTGGTAGAGATGTCAGCTTTGCAGGCGCAAGAACGGCAAGTACCTGCCGTTTCAGTCTGCACCAACATAATTTTCTTTTTCCGCCTCTTCCATGTTATTCTTATGAGATCGCTGATCAAAATGTTCCCCTTGCAGGACATTGTGAGGGAATCCAGTGGAAAACACAGATAAGGAGTTCTACCAACGATTATGAACAAGAAAAAAAGCAGTAAATCCAGTGGTTTCTCCGGGCAGCTCGGTTTTGTTCTCGCAGCAGCCGGCAGCGCCGTCGGCGTCGGCAATCTCTGGCGCTTTCCATACCTTGCCGCCAAGGATGGCGGAGGATTGTTCCTTCTGATCTACCTGGTTCTGGCACTGACATTTGGTTTTACCATGCTTGCTTCCGACATAGCTATCGGAAGGAGAACGCAGAAAAGCGCCATCGATGCCTATCCGCAAATGCACCCGAAATGGAAATTTCTCGGCATTCTCACCTTGCTGGTACCTTCTCTTGTCATGACTTACTATGCTGTCATCAGCGGCTGGATCACGCGCTATGCCGTCATTTATCTGACCGGGCAAGCCCAGGCCGCAGCAGAGGATGGATATTTTACAGCCTTTATTACCTCTCCGATGATGCCGCTCGCCTTCGCACTGGTCTTCATGCTCGCAACGTCTGTCATTGTTTATTGCGGCGTTGAGAATGGCATCGAGCGTGTATCTACCTATGTAATGCCGGTTCTGATGATTCTGGTCGTCGTTGTCGCCTTCTTCTCGCTGACTCTGTCGCACGAAGATTCCTCCGGCCAGATCCGCACCGGTCTTCAGGGGCTCGCCTATTATCTGATCCCCAACCTCGAGGGTATGACGCTTCGCCGCTTCCTGCAGATTCTCCTGGATGCCATGAGTCAGCTCTTTTTCTCCCTGAGCATAGCCATGGGCATCATGATCACCTATGGTTCTTATGTAAAACCGGAGGTTGACCTGAATAAATCCATCAATCAGATTGAGTTCTTTGATACCGGTGTTGCCTTTCTGGCAGGAATGATGATCATCCCTGCCGTATATGTATTCTCCGGCACCGAGGGAATGAGTGCGGGTCCGAGCCTCATGTTCATCTCCCTCCCGAAAGTCTTTGCCTCCATGGGAAAGGCCGGTCCATTCGTGGGCTTCCTGTTCTTCGTGACTGCGATTTTTGCTACGCTGACATCCGCCATCTCGATCTTCGAAGCCATCGTTGCGAATTGCATGGAGCTCTTCCATACCACTCGCAAGAAAACGGTTGTTATACTGACGATCATCTACCTCGCAGCCTCTGCCGTTATTTCCCTTGGTTACAGCGTTTTCTATGTTGAGGTGACGCTCCCGAACGGAACGGTAGGGCAGCTCCTCGATATTGTGGATTACATCAGCAACAACATTCTGATGCCGGTCGTTGCTCTCCTGTCCGCCGTTCTCATCGGCTGGGTCATGAAGCCGGATTACGTCATTGACGAAATGCAGCGAAACGGCGAGCATTTCCGCAGAAAGGGAATTTACCGGATCATGATCCGCTACGTTGTCCCCGTTCTCCTGCTGATTCTCTTCCTGCAGTCCATAGGAATTCTGGGATGAGTTTCATCTAGGCAGAATCTCCTGAGAATGTGCACATTAGTGCCGACATTGATATAGATGCAACACTCGTTAAATGCTTGCACTGTCAAGCGATATGACTGCCACCCCCAAGGCCGTACTGCGTTTCGAAAGCATTCAATATTTTGAGCTGTTCTTCATCCAGAAATGTCAGTTCATGCTTTCTAAGCTCAGCCGGGATGCCATAATAAGCTTCGGCCATTCCACCAGCGATTGCTGCAATCGTGTCGCTGTCTCCGCCAATGGAGATTGCATTTCGGATCGCATCTTCAAATCCTGTGGATTCAAAAAAAGCCTCAAAGGCCTGCGGGACACTCCCCTGACAAGAAACATCAAAGGTATAGCTCTCGCGGATGCCATCCAGCGTGAAGTCAATTTTGTAATAGTTCTTCTCGATGTAGTCACGAATCTCCGGCATGGAGCTTCCGGAGCGAGCCATAAAAATAGCTGTTGCCACCGCTTCTGCGGCCTTGATGCTCTCCGGGTGATTGTGGGTCACGTTTGTGACTGCGCGCGCCATCTCCCTTGCATCATCAATGCTCTTTGCAGCGAAGCCGCAAGGGCTCACTCTCATTGCAGCACCATTTCCATAGCTGTTGTATGGCTTTAGATCCGGATCCCTCAGCCACCGGACAAAGCTGCCGCCATATCCGGCATAGGGATAAAGCCTGCCGAGCTGCTGCATGTACCGAATTGCAAGAGCAGCTAAATCAGAATGATCCTCTTTACTGTTTAAAATTGCTTTTGCAATCGCGAGCGTCATAACGCTATCGTCGGTAAGCGAACACGAGCATGTCAGCAGCTCAAAATTCTTACTCTTGTGATTCTTCCATTCAAATCTGGATCCCGCAGTATCTCCAATAATTGCACCTAACATATGGCACCTCCCCTCACAGGCGTATTCCCACCAGCAATACTATTCCTTTCAAAATCGTCTATATTATAACAAAAGACCGACGAAGCGATCATGCTCCATCGGTCCTATGCTGCATCCTTTCCAGGTGCGGTATTACCTTTTACAACCAGTACAATTATAAGAACGTATTTTCGCTCATGAATTATTCCGTTTCCTCACCTATCAGATTGCTCACCATTTCTATGACAACCTCGGCGCCTTCTTTGGTAACCTGTTCCTGATAAAGTGTGAAATCACTGGCACTGTTTGACTTATCAGACATGGCACGAATGATGACGAATGGTACGCCATTCAGCGAAGCCGTTTGGCCGATGGCAGCGCCTTCCATTTCGGCACATTCACCCCCAAACGTACTGAGAATTGTTTGTTTCTGCTCATCAGTAGAAATGAACTGGTCACCAGTGCAGATCCGTCCGGTTACAACCTGCCGGTCAGGAGCAACAGAAGCAATCGCCTCCTGTGCGGCAGCGATCAATGTTTCATCTGCACTAAAACTAGTCATACCGGTATATGGAATTTCTCCCTTTTCATAGCCAATCGCTGACACGTCATAATCATGCTGAACAACCTCGGTGGATACCACAAAATCGCCGATATCCAGAGAATCGTTCAGGCTTCCGGCACAGCCAACGTTGATAATGGCATCCACACCGAAACGATCGATGAGTATCTGTGTGGCAAGTGCTGCGTTTACCTTGCCCATGCCGCACTGTACCACTACCACATTTTTCCCATTGATTGTTCCGCTGCAGAAATCAAGTCCCGCAACAGTAATGGTTTCCTCAATATCTTCCGCATCCTTGATAGCTGCAATCTCGGTTTCCATTGCAGCAACAATGCCTACAACACCGCCCTTCTCATTGCTCTCCGTCTCACTCACAGTTCCACAGGCCACCAGGCTAATACACAGCACAACGGTAAGTACACAACACCAGATTTTTGTCCTCATAACATTACTCTCCTCCGCATCAACCAATGAACTTGAAAATCCAGCCTCATCTCCGACCAAGACCGATTACACCAAGCTCCTGCAGGGCAAGGATAACTTCTTCGGCTTCTTCGTGCTGAACAGAATAAAAATCAGCCAGACCTCCAGACAGGAACTATTGCAGAGACTCAATCATCTTCCGGAAGTCTTCTTGGGACTCCTTTGTTTTTAATTTGACGGATAAAATGCCGCATAGGAACGCAGAACCTTATACAGATCATCCTTTGAAGACTTTACGGGCTTTATAATGACGGTATTCCCGTTTTCATTAGCTTCAAAGGTGGTGATTCCCTCGTCCGATACCGTTACTGTGCCGCGCACCGGCTCCTCAAAATAGGACGATGCAGAAGGATCAAGGGCATAGGCCACCGTCAGCGGATCCCACCAATAAGGTCCCACCGAACCAAGCTGGTCGCTCAGATCCCATCTGCTCGCCGTCAAATACATCAGTGAATCCGGATGATCAGCATAATCAGACAGCACATCCTCCTGAATGCACGGAAAATCCAGACCAGCCTCAATGGGAAGAAGCACAAGATCTCCCGGCCAGTCTTCTATAACCTTCTTGGCCAGTGGGATATCTCCGAGAATATTAAACTCGGCGTCCAGATACCCATCCGTATCGATTCTGCTTACTTTTTCAAAGCACCCCGCCATGAGGTATAGTGTTTTTACCTTTTTCTCAACCAGCTCGCGGCCGGTCAAAGATGAGAATTCATCTGCCTCCGAATCCAGCAGTTCTCCGATATTGCTTGCCATGCCTACACATATGATAATGGCACTTTTATCCGGCAGTTTCGATAAAGCCTCTCTGTAGACCTTCCATCCCACCGGGCGTGTCGAAACATCTACACCGGTTCCCTCCAGCAATGGAGTTCCATCCTCTTTTTTTTCAGATGCCAACGTGTAATACGGGGTAAAAGGCGCAACCTCCGCTTCACCCTCAACGAATCCGAAGGGAACGTCATCAGCGTTATAATAATGCATTGCACAGTCCATAAAGGATCGGCTTGGTTCATGCTTGGCACTTAATACCACACCGGCAATCTCACATCTGCCTTCGTTCTGCATGGCAAATACAGCCTGCATAGCCAATAAGTCATCCTGACATACGCTCATGTCCGTATCAAAAATCACATATGGCGTCTCAGCCGTTTCTGCATCTTCCAAAAACTCTGCTGCCTCCCCTTCTTCGGAATTCTCTGTACTCTCCGAAGCAGAAGAAGTCTCCGTTACAGTCGCTGTACCTTCTTCGTTTGTTTCCGCCGTTCTGCAACCGCCCAATGCCATCACAACACTGATTCCCAAAATCGCGGAAATGATTTTGTTCTGTATTTTCCTGTTCATAATCCGCCCTTCCCTCTCCTAAATTATCTTATGTCCGCTAACTTCAACAGACATATCCACACCGCCTCTGTCCAAAGATTTGTGATGCTAAGATTTTGGCTACCATATAACGGATGGTTGCTGCCTCAAAATCGCCGGTGAACAGACAGACCCCGATCTGCATATTCCCATCAGAGGGGCAACGTTAGACCGTTTCCAGAGCTTCACCTTGATAGAATCTCCTGATAGTCTTTCTCCAGATAGGGCTTTAGCGCATGCAGTACAGGTCGATACCCATTCCCGTACATGTGCATTCCCTCGATGGTATATTCCTCCCGGAGCATACCGTCAGAATCTGTAATACCGGCATTGGCGTCAATGTAGACGGCGCCAACCTCACTTGCCAGCTTTGCCACGGCAGCGTTGGCAGATTGAATGCGCTCATTGGTGCGCTGCTTCAGAGCCTCCTTCATGTAAGGGTTGTTCTCTGCGACGACGGGATTCACCGGATAGTAGGCCAGCATGCGGATCTTCGCCTGCGGCAAGTGATGTTTGACATCAGCCAGGATTTCACGGTATCGGTCGATCAGGCCATCCTCAGTGTATCCGGGAGCATTCAGATCATTGGTGCCGATATTAATGTAAATATAATCCGGCTCCAGTTCATAAACGCAAACATCCAAAGTTGCTCGAAGTTCTTGGGTGGTGTATCCACCGATTCCCCGATTGTAGATGGTGTACGGAAGCTGTTCATCGAGCAGCAGTTCATAGATAGGGAACTGTTCCATCAGACTGCTGCCGACGAACAGAATCTGATGTGGCTGCACCATGGTATTCAGACGGCGGTAGCGGTTTACCTTTTCCTGCTTTTCCTTCCGGGCACGGGTGAGAAACATGTCGCGTATCTCCGCTTTCATCTGCTGCTGTTCATCCTCAGACAACTTACTCATAATAGACTGCATCAATTGCTCGTTCATAATTCATATTCCTTCCTGCTGCCGAAGTTATGACTCTTTGGTCGCGGTCCTGCCACTCTCATAGTAGACTCCGATTCAGCATACGTTGACAGATCTATTTTACTTGAAAACGACCAACATTTGTGTAGAATATGTAATAAAAAGGCTACCGATAGACGGTTGGCCCGATTAAGTGTTTAAGTCAAAAGGAATGACCGCAAACTTCTCAGGGCTTGGCGGTCATTTCTTTTTGCTTATGTCCCATACCGCTACAATAATCGTCACCAGCATGATGACAAATTGAAACAAGTCACTGTATGTTACCATATGCCCCTCCTTTCCCGGAGGGAATAAGAAAGCCCTCCGCATGGAGTGCCAACCGCCTACCGTGTTATGGTAGCCTCTCGTCTCTTGCGAGACCTCTTCACAATAGCAAGTTTCTTCCCCACGTGCAAGAACGTATTTTCGATTCTCAGCTCACAAATCTCATCTCTCCAGTTACGTCTCGGTTACATCCTGTTCGCTAAGATACGCACATAACAAA